>CAXGZM010000074.1:0-7848 GCA_964014165.1 uncultured euryarchaeote
GGCAGGAACGAAGGTCACACCGAGCATCACGCAGACACCGGCACCGAGCAAGACGCCGGTGGTGTTCACCACGTACCACTCGCTGTGAACCACGAGAAGAATGAGCAAGAGAACGGTGGCCACCAAACCGGCCAAGGTCGGGCCGGTGAGGAGTTGCAACCCGTAAATCGGGAACATGTCGGCGGTCAATTCGCCGCGCTCGACCAGCGTCGCTGCAGCACCCTCAACGGGGCTGAGCACGACCAAGTCGGCTTCGTCGCCATCGAGAGCGAAGAAAGCAGCCTCCGCATCGTCCGCCACCGGGAAACTGGCTCGGTTGATGAGGGAGGTCGTGTAGAGCCAGTGCGCTTCGCCATCACCAACGATCAGCAGGTCGCTGTAGCTGGAATTGTCCAAATCCGTGATGCGGACCGACGAGACGCTGCTGACCAGGCCGTTGAGGTTCATGCGCTCTTGAACGGTGTAGGCTTCTTCTCCAGTGGCGCTGCCGTTCCATTCCACGCCGGTGATGGCGCCGGTGGATTCACCCAGCAGGATGAGACGCTGGTGGCGCGTATCGGGTTGGGCTTCTGCCTCCTCGATGCTCTGCGCCATGAACGGCGACCAGCCGATGTCCGCTGAGGTGAACGAGCCGTTGCCGACCGGGACGTGCTGTGTCAGGTACGTTGCGTTGTTCATGCCGCCAAGGCCCAAACCAAGTGAAGGCGAGTTGGTCTCAAGCAAGACGCTGGCCGACTGTGCAGCGGTGGTGAGCGACCATTCGTCGCCGTCGAGCAGGTGGCTCTTGATCACACCATCACCGGTGATGAAACCGGGAATTCTCCAGCGTGCTTCTTGTGTGAGAACACCGGGGTTCTCTTCAAAGGTGCGATAGCGAATCAATTCATCGAAAGCGTTGGCGAGGTACATGGCGTCGTCGGTTGAAATCGCAATGGCGCAACCACCAAACATGTTGTCCAAGGGAACGGCTTCTCCTTCTTCCATTGTGTAGCAGGCATAGCTCTCGATCAGTTCGCCGGTGGCAATGTCCACCGACCAGGCGTAGGCTCCCGATGCGAACGTGAGATGCTGGGTGGAGGACGTCATGCTGACCGGGGAATCCACGTCGCTGACCTGATGGGGGTGGGTGTTCGTCCAAACGGGTTCACTGTAGCCGTTGGAGGCATCCCATGCGGTGATGTCAACGCTGGTGTTCATGTCTCCAGCGCTGATGTTGTACAGAACAAAACCCTCGTTGCCCCACGAATCAAGCAGGATCCCATTGCGCTCTTCAGCAGATTCAACCGCAAAGGGTTCGGTTTCGAAATCCAAGACGAGCATGTGGGCCAACGGCACCATCGTGTACATCAGAGCCAACGTCAGCACCGCATACATGCCGTACTTGATGATGTACTGTTTTCCCCATCGAGCGAGGAAGATGATCAGCGCCGTGAAGGCAAAAATGGCAACCAACTCCATCAGGACCCAGCGCACCTGCGTGGCTCCCGATGCGCCAAAAGCGTGGAGTTCACCCACATCGTAGTAGGGTCGGATGTACATGGCAAGAGCGATGGTGGCCACAAACATGCCCGCCATACCGGCCATGCCGCGCCATTGTTCAGCCATCAGCGCGCCGAGGGAATCGCCTTGTCGAAGTTCGTCTTCGACGTCGGCAAACCGCTGCGAGACCTCGCGGCCCTCACCGGCATCAGCATCGCTCATGGCCTTGCCACTCCCCTCTCTCATATCAGCGTCGCGTTCTTCCGTAGGAAGAACAGACGAGGAAAAGAGCCATGGAGAAGCGACGCTTGTTCGCAGCCATGGTGGGCGTGAACGGCGCAAGAGCGTGGCTCGAGTCCACCAAGAACAACGGCATGGCGCTGGGACTGGAAAACACCGCCAGCGCCATCGCTGCCCTTGAACTGCCGCAGCCCGCCTACGAGACCGTGCACGTGGCCGGCAGCAACGGCAAGGGCACCACCGTCGCCACGCTGGGGGCGGCCCTCAATCGAGCAGACCTCAGCCACGTAGCGTTCACTTCACCGCATCTGGTACGCGTGGAGGAGCGGGTTCGAGTCAACGGGCGACCGGTTGCCGCCGTCGTGTTCGACAATGCACTCGCCAAGGTTCACGCCATGGCCGCAACCACCGGCCTTCCCCTCACTTTTTTCGAGTCGACGTTGCTGGTCGCACTGGTCGTCGCCGCTGATGAGCAGCCCAACGTGCTCCTGCTGGAGACCGGCCTTGGGGGACGACTGGACGCCACACGCACCGTGCCGGCCGATGTCGCCGTTATCACGTCCTTGAGCCTCGAACACACCGAGATTCTCGGGGCGACGTTGGACGCCATCGCAGGAGAAAAGGCCGCCATCGCCCGGCCTGGAAAACCGATGATCGTCCGATCTGTCAATCACAAAGCAGCACGTGAACGCGTGAAAGAGGTCGCTCAAACAGCCGGTCATTCCATCGTGGAGGATGCAACAGGTCCGGCTGATTTGCACTGGGTTAAGGTCCCGGACGGTGCTACCTACTTCGATGAAGCCAACCTCTTGGCTGCTGCTGTTTGGGCCCATCTTGTATGCGCGGAGAAGTCACCATACCCACAAGTCCGCGCACTGCAGTGGCCGGGCCGGATGCATGAGATCTACAGCGAAGACTCGGGCAACACCTGGCTGCTGGAAGGGGCACACAACCCGAGCGGCATGCAAGTTTCATGCAATGAACTGATGGATGACCCACGCTGGAAGCAACCGTGGACGCTGCTCCTCGGTAGCACACCGCAGAAGGACATGGGAGCGATGCTGGCACCGCTGGTCGACATGTGCAAGCAGCACCCACCGGAGGCCATTGTTCTGACCGAGCCTCAATTCGGCCGCTACCCTGGGGTGCCGTGCACAGCATTGGAAGGGGTATTGCGCAACCAAGGTGTTGAGGTGAGCGCTTCCTTCCCGCAGCCCGACGACGCCGTCGCATGGATTGAATCGCGTCAAACCAACGGCGCAGCAGCCCACAGTGTCCTGTGCATCGGATCGCTCTACTTGCAGGGCAACGTGCTCGTGGCGCTCGGCGCTGACGACGACCAAACGCTGGCCGTCGTTGCGAAGGACTGAAACGCTGGAGCCCGGTCAATCGTTTTGGTGAGACCGTGAAGGACAAGCATTTGGCCATTCGGATTCAACAATGCCTTGCTCTCGCCGAGGCCTCCAACTGCCCACGCCGCACCTTCGGCGCCCTGCTGGTCGACCCCAAGCGCAACGTGGTCCTCATGGACGGCTACAACGGGGGCCCTCGAGGCGGAGGACGACTGTGCGGCGGTGAAGAATGCCTGCGTGACACCATGAACATCGAGTCCGGGACACGCGTGGAAATCGGCTGCCATCACGCTGAGATGAACCTCATTTGCAACGCTGCGGCCAACGGCGTGCCGACCAACAACGCTTGGCTCATCGTCACCGGCGAGCCCTGCATGATGTGCTCGAAACTCATCCATCACGCCGGCATTGAGCGCGTGGTCATCGTCGACGGGGGGTTCATGGGTGAAAACGGCGTGAGCTACCTGGAAGACCACGGCGTGGAGATTCAACGCACGGAAGGACCGAAGGACCCGCGCAGCGAAGCCTGAACGGCTAACGGTTGGCCTTTGGCTCCTTGCGCCTGGCAACGGCTTGTTTCAACAAGAATTCAATTTGAGCGTTGATGGAGCGGAAATCGTCTTCCGCCCACGCACGAAGGTCGTTGTGTAGCGAGGGATCAATGCGAAGGAGGATGCGCTTTTTTTCCACCTTGGATCGCCGAACATGCGGGCCGTCCCCGCTTCCCGACCGCTCCGTAGGCTCACCCATGCCGATGCCCCCAGGGAACCATCACTGGTACAGCGTGCCGGTGTTGACCACCGGCGTGGTGTCGGTTTCAGAGCAAAGAACGACGAGAAGATTGCTCACCATGGTCGCTTTCTTTTCTTCGTCCAACTCAATGATTTCCTTGGCGCTGAGCTGTTCCAGTGCGAGTTCAACCATGCCCACGGCACCGTCGACGATCTCACGGCGTGCAGCAACCACGGCACTGGCTTGTTGACGGCGAAGCATGGCCTGTGCAATCTCCGTGGAATAAGCGAGGTAGCTGATGCGAGCCTCAAGGACGGCGATACCGGCTCGAGAAAGGCGAGCTTCCACCGACGCCTGCAGTTCTTTGGCAATGACGTCCTGATGACCCGAGAGCGTGATGCCGCCGATGTCCTTCTCTTCAATGGCGTCGTAGGGGTATTTGGTCGCCATCTCCCTGAGGGCGGCCTCGCTTTGAATCTGGACGTAATGCTCGTATTTTTCCACTTCAAACATGGCCTCGGCAGCGTCGTACACGCGCCACACCACCACGGCTGCGATGTTGATCGGGTTCGCATTGACGTCGTTCACCTTGAGCTTGCTTGACTCAAAATTGTTGATGCGCAGAGAAATACGGGATTTCTCGTAAAGCGGGTTGATGAAGAATCGAAACCCTTCCTGTTTCAGGGTCCCCACGTATTTGCCAAAGAACTGAGCCACAACCGCCTCGTTTGGATTGACGATCACGTAACTGTTCCAGAGCAACAACCACAGGATACCACCGCCGATGTTGAGGAGCAGCGCCACCGGCCACGCGACACCCCACAGAATCTGACCGAACAAAAGAATCAGGCTCAGTCCGGCATGCACACCGAGGCCAGCAAAGCCGTTGATCGAGGAAAGTGGCGCGTCCTTGAACGTCGGTCGAGGGTGTTGTGCGGTCGGTGCTGGTTGGCCTTGCGGGGAGGGTTGCATGATCTGTACAGGGAACGGAACGATTTAATGGTATTGGAATGATATCACTTTGACATTATACTTCCATGGGTCTGCAAACCCTCATCATCCTCTGTTCGTTTGCAACAAAGATCTTCATGGCGTGTAATTGATGAACATAAAAACGCCAAAGAGGAAGATGATCAACGGGACGATAAAAATCTCAAACAGTGAACGGTTCTTTGCCAAAACGTCCATCTCCGTCCCGTAGTGCAGAATTGAAGCATCACCCGTGCCCGTCGTGGGCACCATGGTGAGCAAGGCTTGCGCCAGCGTTTCATGACTGCCCCAAGTTTGGAGGTGGTCAACGTCCCGAGGTACGCAGTCACCCAAAATGTAGACCGGGTCGCCAACACCGAGCCCAACCAAGTTCCATTTCCAGTCACCTCGCTGCCATGAATCGAGGACGGGGCCGTAATCAATCGGCTTCTTGATCCACAGGGCCGGATCGATGAGCATCCCGCCTGAACCGTCGTGAATCATGAACGGGACACCGCCGTCCTTCGTTTCTCGATGCTCCCACGAACAGTGGGTGTCGCCGTCCGAATCGGTCCGGCAAACGTACTGATACGACTTCCACTGCCAAGCCGTCAACCCCCTGTGTGTTCGACCACCCACCGACATTTCCGGCGTACCAGCCACCGATGGTCGTACTTGACCGACGAGTTCAGCCTGGCCGACGGCGACGCTGCGGATAGGTGACGTTGGTAAATCTCGAATCAAACGATTGAGTTTGAATTGCTTCCACGCACTGTAGAACCAGAGGAGGTTCATGACGGTCACCATAACGGTCATGACCCAACCCAAGGTGGTGTGGAAATCGGAACCGTCCCTCGCCCGAAGATCTGCGGAAAGCCAGATGAACGAGCCGGCGAAAATAATGGCGCCGATGCTGTAGGGCGTCAGCAGCGCTGCCTTTGGCGTGCCGATCACGGTCGGATGCTCCCGCATGAGTTTCCCCCCTTCGTCGCCGACGTACGGATTGTCGAACGTGCTGGGTGCGGGCGCCCCGAACAACCAGTCGTCCATCACGGGTCGGGCGGGGTGGTCGCTGTAGGGCAGCGGTTGAAAGTTGGGACCAAAATGAGGGAACAATCGGCCGCTGAACCCGAGAACGCCCGGAGCAGAGGAGGTGTCTTTCACCGCTGAACGGTTGGCCTTGCGGATCTTGCGAAGGTTGTCCATAAGCGGGGGTGACGTACTGTACATGAAGATCAGGCCGCCGATACCGGTGCTTAGCAGGGCCCAACGGCCACGGTCCTCACGCTGCGTGACCTCTTGCGGGTCGTTGGTCGGGTAGTTGAGATCACCAATTTCCATCACCGAAAGCAATTGGTAGCGAGGCGGCTCCTCTTCAACCAAAACGAAGGCATTGAACAGGTAATTGTTCGCGTCCATGCCGAAGCCTTCGATGCTCCGAGACCAATCGCTGCCGCATCCCGGATTGTCCATTTCACCTTCCGGATTGAGCGACCCATCAAGGGAGAATGCCGCTCGAATCACCGTCCCTTCGGCGTCCACCATGGTGAGCGGCTGGGCGCTTTCCATGGAGAAACTGTATTGCCAGCTCCCCCCGCCGTCGTCGTCGTCAACCCACTTGCACTCATCGTAGGCCAGGGTTCCCTCAACCAGTTCCAAGGGCACCACAATGAAGGCGGCCAGCTCGGCGTATTCATCGCTGTCATAGCCCGCCTGAAGTGAGCCGTATTCGTACGACGCCATGTCTTCATGCAGGTAAGGAAGAACGGTCGCTTCTTCCACGCGAGGTACGTCAGGGATGACAAGACTGCTGGTGAACATTCCAAACGCCGTCAGAAAACAAGCGATTGAGATGGCGTAACCAATACCGTGCGTGACGGTCGGTTTTGGAAAGGCGAACACACCTTGGTCGATGCTCTGCACCTCGGTGCGGTCCATGACCTAACCACGCCGCACCGTGCTATAATCACACCCCCGACAGCGTGAAGTGAAGCGTGAAAAAATGAAAAAAACGAGTCGCTGAGAAGGTTTCAATGCCGGGGGCAGGATTCTCAGGCAAACGGCTTGTCAGCCGCACAGTTCTCATCCTGCAGTTGCGTGGTAATGCCGGGGGCAGGATTCGAACCTGCGAAGCAATATGCAGAGGAGCTTGAATCCACCCCCTTTGACCACTCGGGTACCCCGGCTTCTGTTCGTGCGGTGAAGCCTGCTCTTCTTGACTATTCCTCTTGCAGGATGTCCACCAAATCCCATGGCTTCGGTGGCGGGCGACGATGTGACACAACTCGGCGAATGCGTTCAAGGTGGTAGGCCTCCTCTCGGTGCGCCCGTTGGTTTCGCACGACGAACAACACCATCCCCGCCACCAAGAGCGAGAGGACAGAGAGGCTCAATGCAGCCATGCCACCGGACGCGTCATCCCCTTCGTCCGCCTGAATGTCAGCCAGCGGCACGGGTATGCGAGGCGTGAACGCAACGATTTCCACGGTCAAGCCCAAACGACCCTCCTTCCATGCTTCAATGTTCCAGACGAAATTGACCCACTCGCCTGTGTCAAGGAAGGCCGTGGCGTTGTTCATTTCCCGTCCTTCATCGTCCCACAGAACGATGGTGAACTCGCCTGCGAGCAACCCGTCGTTGGCCACCCGCGCATACACCGAAACGTTCTCTCCTACCACGGGTCGGAACGGTGTGGCCGACAGGTCGGTGAGCACGGGCTCGAACGCAAACCACGTCAAGCCGACGTTTAGCGGCGCCGCCTCGGTCCCGTAGCCGGTCAGCTGACGGCCCGAGCGGTCGGTGGCGTTGAACCATACGATCAGAACATCGCTGCGGGTCAAGGTGATCCCCTCGGGGAGAAAATCCACATCGTCGGCGTACACGGTGAATTCGTTCACCGTGGCGTTGATCGGGAGTGAAATCACCTGTTGCGAGCCTTCCACGGGCTGGCCCATGCGATAGAAGAGCGTGTGCATTTCCAACGCAACGGGTGGCATGTCAGTATCGTCGTTGATGCTCACGGCGATCGGTACGCCGCTCAATTCGTTGGAGGCAAAATTCTCCAGCATTCCAGGTG
>CAXGZM010000075.1:0-7798 GCA_964014165.1 uncultured euryarchaeote
AGGAGGTTGACTGGCTGCTTTCGGTGTTTCACGACAACTCCGGGGTCATCGCTTGGGACGACACGTGGAGCGTCTGCATGAAAGCAGAAACACACAATTCTCCCTCAGCATTGGACCCGTACGGCGGCGCCATGACCGGCATCGTGGGCGTCAACCGGGACATTCTCGGCACCGGCTTGGGTGCGCGCCCCATCGCCAACACCGATGTGTTCTGCTTCGGCCCACCCAACTGGGAGGGCATGCTCCCCGACAACCTCTTCCATCCGTCCCGGGTGTTGCGAGGCGTTCATGCAGGTGTCCGTGTTGGCGGAAACGAATCGGGTATTCCGACCGTGAACGGGGCCATCGTGTTTGATGACCGCTACATCGGAAAACCGCTCGTATACTGCGGCACGGTCGGCATCATGCCACGCATCCTCTCCGATGGCCGCCCTTCACACGTCAAGACCCCGGTAGCCGGCGACATCGTCTACATGGTGGGTGGCCGCGTGGGCTACGATGGCATCCACGGGGCTACGTTTTCCTCCCTCGAGCTGACCGAGGAATCCCCTTCAAGCGCCGTTCAAATTGGCGATCCCATTACGCAGAAGAAAATGCTCGACATGGTGCTGGAAGCCCGTGATGCTGGGCTGATCACGTGCATCACCGACAACGGCGCCGGCGGACTTTCTTCTTCCATCGGTGAGATGGCTGAATACACGAACGGGTGCGAAATTGACCTCGCCAAGGTGCCGCTCAAGCAGGCCGGACTTTCTCCTTGGGAGATTCTCGTGTCCGAAAGTCAGGAGCGGATGACCATCGCCGTTCGTCCCGAAGACCAAGCAACCTTCGAAGCCATGGCTGATCTCCACGAGGTCGAAGCCACGGCCGTCGCAACGTTCACGTCCACGGGCATGTTCCATGTACGCTACAACGAAGCGACCGTTGCGTACCTTCCCATTGAATTCCTTCACGACGGCGTGCCGCAGTTGGAACTTGAATCCGAGTGGCGCCCGCCGCAACTCGTACCGTTCATTCCACCAGGCACGGCCGATCATTCGTCCTTGCTGGAGGCGATGCTCAAGCGCCCAAACATCGCCAGCAAAGAGACATGGGTGCGTCAGTACGACCACGAAGTCATCGCCCAGACGGCCATCAAACCCTTTGTCGGCGTTGAACGCGACGGACCCGGCGATGCTGGCGTGATTGCACCCATCCACGGCGACCCACACGGTCTTGTGATTTCATGCGGCATCGCTCCTCGCTACTCCGACATCGATGCGGGTGCCATGGCGGCTGCTTCCATCGATGAAGCCGTTCGCAATGCCGTGTGCGTTGGACTGGACGTCGACAAGATGGCAGGCCTTGACAACTTTTGTTGGCCCGATCCCATTGAATCGGAGAAAACGCCCGACGGGCGGTTTAAACTGGCGCAACTCGTTCGTGCCAACCGTGAACTGGAGCGCGTTTGTCGGGCATACCGACTCCCGTGCGTGAGTGGAAAGGATTCGATGAAGAACGATTACGGCTCGGGGCCGCAGAAAATCTCCATTCCACCGACCTTGTTGTTCTCCTTGTTCGGTGACCACCCCGATGTTCGTCGAACGGCGACCAGCGACTTCAAACGAAGCGGCGACAAGATCTACCTCGTAGGGACATCCAACCAGGAACTGGGTGCCTCGGAACTGGCCTTCATGATGACCGAAACCGGGCAAACCGACGGCATCGGTGGCCAAGTACCGCAACTCCCTCACCCCGAGCAAAACCTTGCCATGTACCGGGCCCTCTCAACCACGATTCGGGCGGGCATCGTGCGCACGGCCCACGACTGCAGCGAGGGAGGCTTGGCCGTTGCGCTGGCTGAAATGTGCATCGGCGGTCGCATGGGTGCTTCCGTGGACGTTGACGGCACGGGAAGCGGCGACGTCTGGGGGCGCCTGTGGGGTGAATCCCTCGGACGGTTCGTCGTAGCCGTTTCTCAAGACCATGAATCAGCGTTTTTGGCAGGCATGAAAGGCTTCCCCACCACGGTTCTTGGTACGGTGGAGGACACCGGTAGCCTTCGAATAACCGACGGGGATGACCCACTGGTCAACGTGGAAGTCGAAGCCATGACCGAAGCGTGGAAAGGCACGCTCGACATGACAGGGGGGACGGTTTGATGACGCCCCGAGTTGCCGTTCTGTTTGGCTTTGGCATCAATTGCGACCACGAAACAAAAGCCGTGTTCGAACTGGTGGGCGCAGAAGCGGACAGGGTTCACGTGAACCGCTTCGTGTCCGGCGATGCGGACCTCCAATCGTACGATATTCTGGCCGTCCCCGGCGGATTTTCGTTTGGCGACCACCTTGGCAGCGGTCGATTGATGGGTAACCGCATGCGCTTTGCCATGCGCGATGCGCTCATGGCCTTCGTTGATGCAGGAAAGCCGATCATCGGCATCTGTAATGGTTTTCAAGTCCTCGTCAAAACCGGCTTGCTTCCCGGCCCAGAAGCGGGTATGTCGCCGGATTTTGTCCAGCGCGGCAGCTTGACCCTGAACGACAGCGGACGATACGAAGACCGATGGGTCACGTTGGAATTCGATCCTGAGAGCCCTTGCATCTGGACCAAGGGCATGACTCGAATTGAATGCCCTGTTCGGCACGGGGAAGGAAAGTACGTGATGCCGTCATCGGACGATTTCGACCGACTTGCCGAACATCATCAACTGACCGTTCGCTATGTGGACGCATCAACGCCGGTTGGGGAAGGCATGACCGATGCATTGCTGCCGTATCCTGTCAGCCCGAACGGGAGCATGCGAAACATCGCAGGCATTTGCGATTCAACCGGGCTGGTCTTTGGACTGATGCCTCATCCTGAGGCGATTTACGCACGATGGCTTCATCCCACCCATACGCGCCACGGAGCCGATCAGGCTGGCGGGGCGCTGGACGGTTGGGAAGGTGAGGGGCTTCAGATGTTCAGAAACGCCGTCGAGTACGTCAAACAACGAGCTTGAGTGGAATCCATGACCGCATCAACACGGGCGGTCCACATCGATGCGTTGCGTGGGTTGGCTGTCCTGCTGATGGTTCTCGTCCATGCGGCAGCAACGTGGGAACCTTCGCTCGCAGGGGGATTTCTCCTCCTTGGCGTGGTCGTATCCGCCGGTGGCGGACTCGCTGCACCGTTGTTTGTTGCCCTCCTGGGGTGGGGACTCGCTCAGCGAACACTTACCGTTCGACAACGGTGTTGGCGGGCTGGATGCCTCATGACGTGCCAGGTGATCGTGAACATGAGTGCGCCGCACTTGTTCAAGCCGTTTACGCCAGGAGTTCTGTCGCTGTTGGGCCTGGCAATCCTTACCGAACCATGGTGGGGGCGCCCTTTCCGCAGTCGTGATCGTGCCGTTCGACGCTTCACCACAACGTTCGTTGCCGTGATCGTGTTGAGCGTGCTCACCGAGTCGCTGCAGGGTCCATCTGATTGGATGCGTCGCGTTGCGTACGATTCTTTCCCGGTATGGGTGAATCATTCGGTGTTCACGGGTTTGTACCCGTTCTTTCCTTGGATCGTGTTTGCGTGCTTTGGCATGACCGTAGCACGTTTGTCCATGAGCCAAAGACGCACGTTCTTTCGAAACATTACAGCGATTGGAATGGCCACGTCGGTGGCCGTTCTCGTCCGGAGTCAGCTTACAGATCAACCTTGGGCGCTCCCCACGGGGGAAGCGTCCCTGACGTTCTTTCCAGCCAATGCACCGTTTCTCATCGCAGCGATGACGGGGGTTGCCATGCTGTGGTGGGTTGCGGAGCGGGTGGAATCAACGATCGTTGCACTGTCGCATGCAGGTCGAGCATCGCTCACCGTGTACGTTCTGCACTTCATACCGTTCGCTTTGTTCCACGAGGCGGATACCGTCCACGGGTGGTCTGCCACGCTGACCGGTGTGGTCGTTGTGGCGTACACCACAGGATGGATCGTCCTGGGAACGTGGCTTGCTCGGCGTGTACCCCATCTCACGATCGAGTCGTGGATGAAGCGACGTGAACCGTCTTGACGTCGATGGGTGCATCCCACCGCTTCAATCAACACCTACGTGAAGGGGATCACGTGCGTGCATTCCGTAGCAGTCCAACCGGGTGAAACGGGGCGGCCGGAGCCACCCCGTTTCGGGGGGGTTGGAGAACCGTATTCGGCACCACGTATCGTGGACACCCCGGCCAGGAGGCCGTGGATCGCACGCTTAGGCTGTACCGAATTCGAGTTGTCGGCGTTCGACTTGCTTACTTACTCTTCAGAGGAAGCAGCCTTGGTGTCCATGGTAGCGGCGTACCACACCATCAAACCGAAGGCGGTCTTGTTGACAACGTCAGCGATGTTGTACAAGATGTTGAGGTTGTCAGAGCCGCCGCTGTCCATGCCGAGGTAGTACCCGATTGGGTAGATGGCCCATCCCACAGTGAGGATGAGGGCCATGGCCTTGAAGGCAAACTGGGTGCCTTCCGAAGTGGAGTCAGCGCCCTTCTTGGCGTCGCCGGCCCAGATCTCGTAGATGATGTAGAACCAAGCGAGACAGCCGATGATGAGCATTGGCAGCTCAGGAGCCTTGTCAGCTTCACCGAGGAAACCAGCGATGAGCATGACCAAGGAAGCACCGAAGAGGCGCCAGAACAGCATGGCGGTGGCGGCACCGACAGCAGCGAGGATGAGGTAGAACTCAGCAACCTGCAGTGGGACGGTGATCAACCAGTCCACGTATCGAAGGACGAGAGGCGAGGTGCTCTCGGAGACCCAGTGGTCTCGCATGTACGTGTAGTGGTACCATGCAACACCCGTGACGAGTGCGGCGACGGTCATGGAGGTCTTCCACTTGGCTGCAACGTTGTTTCGCTCCATAATGAAGAAAACAGTCGATGCGAGCATCATTGCAGTTGCAAGCCAGAACGAGACGGCCACCATGTCGGTGGGGTCAAGGACGGCAGATTCTGCAGAGACTGTTCCAAGGGTGACGAGGAACAGCAGTCCGGTCAAAAGCAGGCTTCTTGGTTTTGAGATTTCAGTTTTCATGGTTCTCAAACGGGGCTTTTTATGATTCAGTATATAAAGAGGTGTATTTTTGCTAAGTTTCGCGCGTGGATTTTAACGATTATTGGACTTCGCCGGTCTGCACAGACCACAGTCTCGCATAGATACCGCCTTGACGCACCAACGCATCGTGTTGACCGTCCTCCATCACGCTTCCGTTCTCGAGAACCACGATGCGATCAGCATTGCGGACGGTGGACAAGCGGTGGGCGATGACGATGGTGGTGCGGTCTTTTGAAATCCGTTCAATGGAGCGCTGCAGGGCGGCTTCGGTTTCGTTGTCAACGGCTGAGGTCGCTTCATCAAGCACCAGCAACGGTGCATCTTTGAGCACGGCCCGGGCGATGGCCACGCGCTGACGTTGCCCGCCCGAAAGCCGGTGGCCGCCTTCGCCAACCAGCGTTTCCCACCCACTGGGTAGACTCGTAACAAACGCAGCGGCTTCGGCGATTTCAGCCGCTTCAATCACCTCCTCGTCGGTTGCATCGGGTCGTCCGTAGCGAATGTTTTCCATGATCGTGGTGGGGAACAACGTGATGTGCTGGTCAACCAGGGCAATGGACGAGCGAAGCGAGTGAAGCTTCCATGCCTCGATGGGTTGTTCGCACCAGGTGACGTGGCCGCTTTGCGGTTCAGCGAAGCGGAGAAGGAGACGAACCAACGACGTTTTCCCCGCTCCTGTGGAACCCACGACGCCCGTGGTTTTTCCGTGTTCAAAGGTCAGTGAGAGGTCGTTGAACAGCATCTCCCGGTCGGGGTACCCAAAGGACACACCCTCGAGGGCGATGGACGAGGATTTCCTCGTTTCAACGTCGGGTGAATATTCACCTTGTTGGAGTTCGATGGGTGAGGCCAGCACGTCGAGTACGCGCGTGGACGAAGCCATGGCTCGCTGGTAGAGATCAAACGTTTCACCAAGCCTTGTGAGCGGCCACAGCAGACGCTGCGTCATGAACACCAGCACCGAGTATGCGCCCACGGCCATCGTGCCCTCGAGGGTGAACCAACCTCCCAGAAGAAGTGTGGCGGTGAACCCCACGAGGATGGCCATGCGGATGAGAGGCGTGAACGCAGCGGAGAGACGAATCGCCTCCCGGTTTGCTTCCCTGTAGGCGTCGCTGAGTGTCTCCACCCTTCGCAACTCGTTTGCTTCGGCCGTGAACGATTGAACGGTCGACATGCCGGAGAGATCGTTCTCCAGCAGGGCGTTCATCTGTCCGGCCGCCTGGCGGACTTTTGCATACCGCGGCTCGAGGCTGCGCTGGTAGCGGAACGACCCCCACACGATCAGGGGAATGGGCAACACGGCGAACAGGGCCACCTGCCACGAGATGAGGAGGAACACGGCACCAACGACCACCACGGTGGTGCTCACCTGTAACAAGTCATTGGCACCCTTGTCCAAGAACCGCTCGAGCTGATTGATGTCGTCGTTGAGGATGGCGAGGATATCTCCCTTTTGCCGTTCATCAAACCACGTCATGCCCTGCTGCTGAACGTGGTCGAAGGTGTCCAACCGCAACTCGTGTTGCACGGTCTGGGCGAGGTTCCGCCACAGGACACCGTAGAAGTATTCGAACAGCGACTCCAATCCCCAGATGAGAAAAGTCAGCACCGACAAGGCCACAAGTTGGTGCCACGGGTCGACCAGGCCAACGTTCGCCAGCGTGGATTCTTCTCGCAGCACGACCACGTCAACCGCTAAACCGATGAGCAGCGGCGGTGCGAGGTCCCAGAATTTGTTGAACACCGAACAGAACGCTGCCAAACGCACCGTCCCCCGATGCGGCTTCATGTAATTCAGCAGACGTCGGAACGGTCCCCCTTCGCCCATGACTCGGCCCAGCATGCCGGCCTTTGAGAAGCCTCCCGTTTGCGCTGCCCCGGCGCAAGCCCTATGCCCTTTCCTCGCTGACCGCCTGCTGAGCACCATGAACGTCGGGGAATCCACCGTGCTGGAGAAAGCCTGTCGCCCGACCATCGGTGCCCGACATATCACCCTCATCGACCCGGCCAAACAATCGGCAGAAGTCGCTGCTCAGCGAGCGATGGTGGCGGTTGAGTGTGGCTCATCAATGATCTTCGTCGGCGGCTCAACCGACACCCCGGACGACGTGGTCCACGCGACGTGCACGGCCATTCAGGAGGCGTTTGAGCTGCGCATGTTCGCCGCCAGCCAAGATCCCGAGAGCGAGGAAGACGCATGGGACATTCCCGTCGTGTTGTTTCCTGGCGGCGCTCACGCGTTGTCTCCTGCCGCAGACGCCATCACGTTCATGATGTTGATGAATTCAACCAAGCGGGCGTTTTTGGTGGGTGAGCAGGTTCGGGGTGCCCCCTACTTGGACCAATTTGGTGTTGAGGCCCTTCCCACCGGCTACGTGGTGTGTGCTCCGGGAGGGCGCGTGGGGGAGGTTGGCGGCGCAGAACTGATCCAAGCCTCGGACGTTGAACTCGTTCACGCCTACGCGCTGTGTGCGAAGATGTTCGGTTTCTCATTGCTCTACCTGGAGGCGGGCAGCGGTGCAAACGCGCCCGTTCACCCCGACCTCATCACCAGCGCTGCTTCCGTGGACGACCTCACGCTCATCGTGGGCGGCGGGTTGCGAACGGCCGAGGATGTTGCCCGAGCCGTTCAGGCCGGTGCACAGTGGGTTGTCACCGGTACCGTAACAGAAGACGCCTCGTCGTTGGATGAACTTCGGACCCGACTTGAGGCACTCGTCGGCGCCTGCCAGGCATGAGT
>CAXGZM010000076.1:0-7744 GCA_964014165.1 uncultured euryarchaeote
AGTTCGGCGGTGAGGTCTTCGCGCAGTTCGTCGGGTGGATCCTCACGCCCATGGCGCTCTGGATGGCCGTCAACGCCACGCTCAACGTTTTGGAACTCGGTGTTGTCTGACCGCATGCATGATGTACGTTGACGACGATGGTTCTGCCCATGAACCACGCGCAGCCGCATTGGAGTCAAACGAGTGCACGCCTGATGAACACCTGCCCGAGAGCCTGGGCGTTGACCTACGGTCAGCCAAGACGTTCCGCGTTTGAACCCCGTCAAAACTGGGACACACGGCCACGTGATCTCGACGAACTGGTTCTCAGGGCCATGAGACAAGCATGGCTGGAGAACATCAGCGACATGTATCAGCGAAAAATATGGACGAAGGCCTACACCTCCAAGGTGTTGACCCGTCGGGTCCATGACGCCCTTGCGGAACACGACATGGAAGTCCCGATGCTGCTGCGGCAGCAAAAAATTGAGCGGGCCGTGCAGCAATTGCGACTACTTGGCGCCGTGCATGCCCTCCGACCAATGACCGGTGGTGAGCCGAAAAGATGGGCGTTTTTCGATCGAAGGGACCCCGTTGAAATTGGAGATCTGACGGTGTACGCCGCTCCTGACCTCGCTGTGTTTCACCAAAACCGGTGGACGTTGATTCGCCTTCAATTTCGAACCCCAACCGTCAATCCACTGGGCCAACAACTTGAGCATCTGCTCGCCGTTCAGTGGGCGCTGAATCAACCGGGTTTCCCTGATGAGGTGGGTGCTTTCCGATTGAAAGTGGTGGCTTGGAGGGGAAACCGATGGCTGGAACACCACGTTGATGTTTCACCTCAATCCGTCAATCAAGCCCTTGCGTTGGCCCACCAAGATGTCCAGGAGATGCGTTGGTTGGCACGATGGGCTGGTGCTGACCCGACGCTGGAAAGTCTCCCCCTTGCATCGCATTCCCGGCACTGCAATGGGTGCCTTCACATCAACGGGTGCCCGGCACGAACCGGCCTTGCCGCAGCCAAAGAACAGCAGGAAAAAGTGTTCATTGAGTCGGTTCAAAGCGAGCCGACCAAATCGGCCAAGACGGCATGAACGTCGCTGGCTTTGGTGACACCGCTGGCGAGCAGAACGCCCTCAGCACCCAACTCGAGCGCCTTGGCAACGTCTTGACCGTTTTTCACGCCGGCACCGCACAGCACCCGCACGTTCGGGTTCACGGCCTTGACGGCTGCCACGGTATCGCTGACGATGGCGGGGTCGGCGGTGGTGACGGAGATGTCGCCACCGATGAGCTCGGGAGGTTCAACAGCGATGTAGGTTGGATTGAGGGCCGCCAGCGCCTTGGCTTCCTCCACATCAGCCGCGCAGGCGCACACGGGGAAACCCTCGGGGAGCGTATCGAGCAAGGAGCGAACGTGGTCGAGTTCGACCTTGTGTTCGGCGTGGTTGATGATGGAGCCCTTGGCACCTCGGTGGAGGGCTGTTTGCGGTTCCAACCAACCGGTGAAGCTGCCCTGACCCACCGGGTCAAGGTGCTGGGCCCACACGTCCACGTTGGTGGCTTGGTGTGCGAGGGTTGCAAGGTCAAACGCTGAAGCAACGGCAACCAAGGTGGCGGGTCCGTCGGCGTGCGCTTCCATGGCAGCGAGAAGCGTTTCTGCAGCTTCGCCGGAGGCAGATGCGTAGGTCTTGAAGTTGACAACGATCATCGGTTGGTCCATGGTTTCCCGAGATGGCCACTTGCATTTAGCAGGTTTCATCCTTGCTCGGGCCAAGTGCCGCCTTTTTGCACCGTTCCGTCAGGCACCTCAGCACCGTGGTCGATCACCACGCTGTCCAGTTCGCACCCTCTGCCCACAACCGCGCCCTCACCGACCAGACACGAGCTGAGACGAGATTCATTGGCGATACGAGCCCCCTTGAGCAACGTGGACATGGAGACATCCGATGCCCCAATGGAACATCCATCGGCCACCATGCTGTCCGTGATGATGGAAAAAGGGGTTGTTCCCTCCAGGGCTGCCTTGGAAGCAAACCACGACGGGGTAGAGCCGTGAACAATCCCTGATTTGAATCGCCCGTGGTCGATGGAGGCCTTCACGGCGAGGTTCCAGGCTTCGGGCGTGCCGGCGTCGATGAAGTAGCCCTCGAAGGGAACACCGCTGAGCAGCCCCTCAGCCGCCAGTTTTGGGAAGACGTCCCGTTCGATGGAGTGGCGGCCTTGCGGCATCCAATCAAACACATCATCGTTGAAGATGTAGGAACCTGCGTTGATGAGGTTCGAGAACACTTCTTCGGGGGCTGGCTTTTCTTTGAAGCGGGTGATCCTGTTGTCCTCGTCAAGACCGACGATGCCGAACCGGGTGGGGTCCTCCACCTCCCACAGCCCGAGGGTACCGACCGAGCCGTTGGTGCGGTGCATGCTCAACAAGGTCGAGGCATCAAGCGACGAGATGATGTCGCCGTTGAAACAGGCAAAGGTACCGCTCACGACATCACGGCAGTTTCCGAGTGCCCCTCCTGTGCCCAGCGGTTCGTCCTCAGGGACAATTCGGACGTCAAAGGGTGCATCTGCGGCCTCGAAGTAGGTCTTGATTTGGTCAACCTTGTAACCACCTGCGACCACCACCTCGTCAACCATGTCCACAGGGAGGGAACTGACCACGTGTTCGAGAAGGGTTTGGTCGAGCACCGGGAGGAGCGGTTTGGGGATGCTGTTGGTCCACGGACGTAGCCGGGAACCCACACCCCCTGCCAGCACCACGACCTGCATGAGCCGGCCTCTTGTGTCTATGTTATGAACACCGCGGCAAATCCAGCACGCTACTTGCCCCTCCAAAGTATTGAAAGACGGTCTTTCAGTCCAAGCGTTTGGAGAGCACCATGAACATCCACGAGTACCAAGGAAAAGCACTGCTCAAGCAACACGGTGTCCCCGTGCTCGAGGGGGTTCACTGCACGACCGTCGACCAAGCCCTGGCTGCCTACGACCAACTGGGCTCAAAGGTCGTCGCCGTAAAATCGCAAATTCACGCTGGAGGTCGTGGAAAGGGTAACCTCTACGCACCCGACTCCGGCGATCTCGTGATGGAAGGCGGTGTCAAGATTGCGTTCTCCAAGGATGAGGTCCAAACCTACGCCACCAACATCCTCGGGAACACGCTCGTCACCATCCAAACCGGACCCGATGGCAAGCTGGTCCGCAACCTGTACGTTGAGTCAGGTTGCGACATCGCTCACGAGTACTACCTCGCCATTCTCGTCGACCGTGAAAACAAGGCCGTGCTCATCATGGCCTCAACGGAAGGCGGCATGGACATCGAACACGTCGCTGAAACCACCCCGGAAAAAATCCACAAGATTTCAGTGGACCCGAACGCCGGCCTCATGGGCTACCAAAAGCGAGACCTCGGCCTCGCTTTGGGCCTCTCCGGAGCCGCCCACAAGGCCTTCTCAAAGGCCTTGACCTCCATGTACGGCATGTTCGTCTCCAGCGACTGTGCCATGCTGGAAATCAACCCGCTGGTCCGCACGGCTGACGATGAGATCGTGGCCCTGGACGCCAAGGTCTCCTTTGACGAAAACGCTGAGTTCCGACACAAGAACTGGGACGACCTGCGGGACCTTTCCGAGGAAGAAGAAGTCGAAATCCGTGCGAAAGAAACCGGCCTGTCCTACGTCAAACTCGACGGCAACATCGGCTGTTTGGTCAACGGCGCGGGTCTTGCCATGGCCACCATGGACGTCATCAAGCTCTACGGTGGCGAACCGGCGAATTTCCTTGACGTTGGCGGCGGTGCCAACGAGGAACAAGTCAAGACCGCCTTCTCCATCATCCTCGAAGACCCCAACGTCAAGGGCATCCTCGTCAACATCTTCGGCGGCATCATGCGCTGCGACATCATCGCACGCGGTGTCATCGCCGCTACCGAAGCCCTCTCGCTTGAGGTCCCGCTCGTGGTGCGCCTGGCGGGCACCAACGTGGACGAAGGCAAGGCCATTCTCGCCGAATCGACCCTCAACATTCACCCCGCCGACGACCTCGCGGAAGGGGCGCAGAAAATTGTGAACCTGATTGGAGGTGGAAACTGATGGCGATTTGGATTGAAGAAGACGCAAAGCTCCTCGTGCAGGGCATCACCGGTAAGCAAGGCATGTTCCACGCCGACAAGATGGTCGAATACGGCACCAACATCGTCGGCGGTTGCACCCCCGGCAAAGGCGGTCAAACCGTTGAGCTTCAGGGCAAGCCCTTCCCCGTGTGGAACTCCATGTTCGAGGCCATCGAAGCGACTGACGCCGACGCCACCGTCATCTACGTCCCGCCGCCCTTCGCCGCCGAAGCCATCATGGAAGCGGCCGATGCCTTTGACACCCTCAAAGGCGAAGGCGTCGTGGTCTGCATCACCGAAGGCATTCCCACCTTGGACATGGTCAAGGCCGTCGCCTTTGTCGAGAACCGACCCGGCGTCCGTCTCATCGGTCCCAACTGCCCCGGCATCATCACGCCCGGGGAAAGCGGTGGCGCCAAAATCGGCATCATGCCGGGCCACATTCACGCCAAAGGCCGCATCGGTATCGTCTCAAAGTCCGGCACCCTCACCTACGAAGCGGTCGCCCAAACGATGAGCATCAACGAGGGTCAATCCACTTGCGTCGGTATCGGCGGCGACCCCGTCAACGGGACCGGCTTCATCGAATGCCTCGCAGCGTTTCAGGCCGACGACCAGACCGAAGCCATCGTCATGATCGGTGAAATCGGTGGGAACGCTGAACAGGAAGCCGCCGCTTGGGCTGCTGAAAACGTCACGAAGCCCATCGTCGGTTTCGTTGCAGGTGCCACAGCCCCACCCGGCAAGCGGATGGGTCATGCTGGCGCCATCATTTCCGGTGGCAAAGGAACGGCAGAAGAGAAATTTGCCGCCTTCGAGGCCGCTGGCATCGCCTGCGCCAAGGACCCGTCGGAACTCGGTGCTGTGTTGCTCGAATCCCTCAAGGCAGCAGGCTTGCGCTGATCAAAGGTAGACATCTTTGAGATGCTGAACCGTTTGGTTGACCAGGCCGTTGGCTTTCGCAAAGGCCATCGCTTCCTTGCCTTCCTTGCTGTGAACGTACAACGCCTCTCCCGGGCTGACAAGTTTATTCCAGTGCTTCTGGAACCACGAGGCGTGTGATTTCTTTCCGGCGAGGCACGACGGGACGCGATAGAACATGACCACCTCCTTTCGCTCCTTCCGCACGTACTTGGCGAGCACCTCAGGCAGAAGACGGGAAAGGAAGGTCTCGTCGAAAAAGCGAGCCGTTCTGCTGATCACGTACCTCGCACCGTCAATGGGGCCGAAGACCTCGCTGATGGCCTGTGCAAACATCGCTGATTGTTCCTCGGTGCACTCCTCAATGTAATACCGGAACCAACCGCCTCCGCGCTCACCGCCACCCAGTTTGGCGTATTTTGGCAGCAAACCAACCTCCCACATGCCAAGGGCGACCGCTTCAATGATCGCACGATTCAACGATTCCTCCGTCCAAAGTTCACCTGATTTTCCAAATTGAAACTGCATCCCACCCAAAGGTTGTGCGGGCATGAATTCCAAGCTTTTTCGGGCGTCAGCGGAAAACGGTGTACCGATGGCCCACAGGTCCCGAGAGGCCGTGCGGCGGCGTGCTCGCTCGAGCATCTCCTGATTGATGACGCCCATGCCTTCGTTGACCGCTTCGGGTTTTAATTCGGTGAAGGCGGCGTGAACGTGACCGACGCCTTTCTCTATAGAACCGTCATCACAGACACCGTACAGGTTCTTGTGCTTTCGTTCAAAGCGCTCGTAATCGTCAAACCCTTTGATGAACTCTTCTGCGAGGCAAACGATGTCCCAGTTGTTGGCCACCTTTTCGGGCCATAATTTGTCAAGGCGCATTGAACGACCACGAAGCTGATTGATGCTCATGCTCGTGGTCACCGTGGTCAGGTCAACGAGCACGTTGATTCGAGAAGCGTCCCAACCTTCACCCAACAAGCCACGCGTCCCGATCAGGCATCGCGTCATGCCCTCTTGGAAAAATTCGGTTACCATGGTGGAGTAGTATCGGGGCGCCCAGTCCTTTCCCGAGCCGTGAATGTGGTGGAAACGGCCCATCGATTCATCGCGGAATTCAATGGAGAGGTTTCGCTCGCTCACCCAGGAACGTGCTCGTTCAAGAAATCGCGCAGAGAGGTCGTCATCGACCAGCAGGGTGCTCCCCGTCATGAGCACAGGGTCGAGTTGGTCGCCCAATTCACACTCGACAAGCGCCTTGAACACGCCGATGGCCCCGCCGGCTTCGTCATCGTGGACCTCATCGACAACCGCCGTGGAGGACGTCTTCTCAAAATCCGTGACGATGACACAGCGTATGCGCTCGCCAAGTTCTTCGTATTCCACCCGCAAAATGTCGGACAGGGCCTCGGTTTTTCCTTGAGCGTACGCAAGGATTCGTCCAACCGGCGATGCGCAGGGCCGTGCACCGCTGGAGGTGATTTGGTAGCCGAGTAACTGGAACCGTCTGGAGACCTCATCGGCGAGTTCCTGGTCTTTGGGATGGGTGGAACGAAGCAACCCAAAGCGGACATAGCGGTCCAACAGCGGTCGAAGCAGAACGATCATCGGCGTGCTGTCCCGGAAATCCCCAAAACCAACCGACGACATCGGGACACCACTCGGAAGCGTGCGCTTCTTGACCGTGAGGTAGGCACGGGCTGCGTCAGAAAACTTCGGGAGTGTTTTGTGGAACTCAGCGTAGGACAGCCCCTCTCGTCCGGGTATTCGGCGATGTTCGAGCGTGTCAGCGAGCCAATCCGGGAAACACAACGCTCGGCCTTCTTCTACGAAGGGTTGAGAAATCTCATCCACCACCTCGAGAAAGGCTGAATCCGCTTCGGAAATGTAAGCGATTTCCTTGGGTGTTGGCCGAACAAAATAGGCAAGGTCCTGATACGGCGCAAGGTTTGAATCGCGGACAAGCGCAGGAGTAGGCACCTCGTAATCGATCTCGCCGAGGAGTTCTTTGTAGTGGATGACGCCTGCTTTCTCTTCATCAGGTGGTGTGGCCGTTAGACCCAAGACGATAGGGTGCCCGAGCTCTTCTCGGAGGGCCAGGAGAACCTCCCCCCAATGTTCGGTCAAGTGATGGCACTCATCGAGAATGATGAGCCCGATGTTGGCGTTCTTCAATGCTTCAATGGAGGCCTTTGCCCCCTCGCTCAACCACGCCAAGGCCCCGTCCTCGCCAACTTTCTGCCTGCGCACTTTTTTCCGATATTTCTTCATCTCCTTCTCAAAATAATCGGGGTTTTTCACGCGAAGATCATCAAGCCACGCCAAACCGGAAGCCTCGTCGATGGCTTCACCGTCCTCGATCAATGTTGACAACCAGAGCTGGAGACCCGCTCCCTCAAGATCGTCCCCCTTACTGCGAACCATCGTCAACGATTGGTAGGTCAGCGAGGTGAGGAGACCGGGACGTTTGGGGTCCAGGCTCAACCCGTCTTCCTTCCCGTCCAAGTCAAACAACGAGGTTCTTGCGAGCCATTGTGCTTGAATCGCCGAGTTGGGAGAGAGCACCAAGGTTGGCTTTCGCACCAAAGCCGCCCAAACGTAGAGACCGAGAATGGTTTTCCCCGAACCCGGCGGTGCAACAATGTAGAGCTCTTTGCTGCCTTCTGCGAGTTGGGGTCTGATCACGGACGTTGCCGCAACTTGAGACGGTCGCAGCGTACCGGGAAA
>CAXGZM010000077.1:0-7622 GCA_964014165.1 uncultured euryarchaeote
GGAGATGTGTATAAGAGACAGCTCACCTTCCTGTTTGACAACGTTCCGCCTACGCTGGTCAGCAGTTCCGTCGAGGAATTTGACAGCCGGGATGTCGCCCCCCGGACACCGCTCACCTTCACCGTGGCTGACCGCCCGCATCTTCCAACTCACGCCAACCTCCACCTGTGGCAGTCGTGGCTCAACGACGCCAATCAAAACGGCGTCATGGACGCTGACGAAGTCGTGGTTCGCCCGCTCACCCTCCCTGAAAACATGACGCTGTTGATGGGAGCCTATTCCACCACGATTGACACCTCCAAAGCCTCGCAAACCGACTACTTCGTCGGATGGTTGGAAATTGCCGACAGTGCAGGGCACGTCATGGCCGACGGAGGGAGCGTCAGTCAGCCCATGTTCAACGTCCAACTCAACACCAACGGTGCTCCATCGTTGGGCGCCACCTCGCTCGGTTGGGCTGACGGTTTGGATACGCCTTGGCTCCATCCAGAGGAAACCTACGAGATTCGAGTCCCCGTTTGGGAACAGAACGGTATCTATGACCTCTCAGAAATCTCCCTGGAACTTGCAGCCAACACGGCGCAGCCCGCAGCCATTCATTGGAACCAAACCACGGGGATCTGTTCCTCATCCAACGTTTACGTCGAAGTGGAAGCGTGCGAATTGGTTCCTGCTGACGCCGACGACCTGTTTTCGAGGAACGGAGAGTTCCTCGTTCGATTCGCCATCGAGTGGGGCTACGATCCTGACCTCTCGGTGGTAAGGGTGCCACAGATCACCCTGCTCGACCAGTCCGGTCAGTCCAACCGCTTCATGCTCGAACCGTTGAGCTGGCGATTTTCTGGGGAACTGGCGATCGATGCTGACTCCATCCGCATCCACCTTCCGAACGAGGCCAACGATTCACTCGGGTACTGGGTGCAACCACGGACCACGTTTGACGTGTCGGGGGACCTCGTTTGGTACCGCACAGGCACGTCGCCCAGTCAGGCCCTCGACATTGAACTCACCCTCGGCGAAAACAACCTTGAGACTGAGGTCGTGAACGGGACCTTCCACGGCTCCATGCTCGCACCGTTGGTCGACGGGACGTATGGACTGTACGGCGATCTTCAAAATCCTCCCAACGGAGCATTCTATAGAGGTGATGATTCTGCATTCGTTTGGTTCATCGTGGACAATCAAGCACCTCGTGTGGCGGCCGTTGACCGCCCTGGCTTCAACACGATGCTGTCCGAGGAGGACTGGAAGGACCTCCAGTTCGAGCTCAGGTTGGACGAAAATGCGCAGCTGGATGAAAACAGTCTGCGCCTCCACTGGTCGCTGAACGAGGCGGGATTGGGTTTGAATTCCTATGTGTTTGACAACGGAAGCGTTCCGCTCGAAATTCTTGGCGAACGAAGAAACGGCGACTCCATTCCTGTACGCTGCACGCTCGATGTGGATGCCCTCATGATTCCTGCCTTCCGTACCAAAGCCGTGGAGTTGCGAGTTTGGGTGTCAGGCGACGACGAAGCTGGGTTGTCCATCGACGCAGTGTTCAACGACATTGACGCTCCGCTGCGTGTGTGGAACCTTGAGCAACGCGTCCCCGTTTACAGCATCTCTGACATCGAAATGAAGCCGACCTCCGACATTCACCAGGGCGATTTTGTTGAGGTATCTGCCCTCATCACCAACGCTGGACTTGCTGACGGTGAGGCGAACTTGGTGCTTGAACAAGTCGCATCAACCGGTGAGCGTAAGCGTCTCGATGCACGCGTGGTCGATATCCAAGCCGGCGACCAAATGATCTACCAGCACTTGTGGAAGCCAGGTCGAGATGGGTCCCACTGGCTCGAACTCAACATCGTCAACGGACCCGGTGCTCAATCCGCTACGGTGTTCGTCGATGAGCCACGATCCGACGGCGTCTTTGGAACCATCTCAACCGTAAACCCGGCGTTGTTGGTCATTGTTGTGCTGCTCACCGTTGGCCTGCTGGCCTTGCTGGTCTTTGGAATGCGAAGGGAACAGGCGCCTGAGGCAGCACATGTTTCGAACAACCCAAAACGCGTTGCAGCCTTGCCAAACGCATCCTCGGGCCCCTACGGAGCCGAACAGGCCGCTCGTTCACCGGGTGAAAACCCCTACCAGTGAGGGAGGGTTTTCTCGTGGGTTGGATTGAAATGGTACGGCGAACCGCGTGATTCGGAGGGAGTAGGAGGACCGCTGACAGAGTTCGACTCTGAGGAAAGTCCCCTCTCCACAGTGCAGGCGGCTACCAGAAGGAAGCAAACAGAAATGGTTGGGTTCAAGGCTGCAGAAACGAACGATGCAAGGTGTGTACAATGACGTTGAAAGACCGAGGTTGCCTTGTGGTCGATGAGACGAGCCACCCCGCCGGAGCAAGTCCAAACCGTCCCGTTGACTCTGCACGACGAGGGACAGGTAGGATGCACAGTTGAATGCGGTCACCGAAAGGGAACAGAAAGGGGCTTACTCCCTACTCCCTCCGCCTTCGGTGTCCATCGTGATGTACGTGCCAGGTATGACGGCGTCCATCGGTTTCATGACGGCTGCGTCCCCGAGAGCGACGCCCTCGCCAAAGTCGATCCACGAAGGGTGCTGGTTGATTTTTGCTCGAGTCACATGTTCTGCGGTGATGACGGCCGGGAGAAGGAACGTGCTGGTGATGAAGGCGAAGATGATGAGCAGACACATCAGCATGAAGAAATTCTCCAAGCCGGGGAACGCTGCAAGGAAGCCTGCGGAGATGCCCGAGACCGTTGTAATGGTGGTCTCAAAAATGGTCTGCCCGGTTTCTTCAATGGCCGAGGCCATGCCGTGGGGCGATTCGCCTTCTTCCCGGATGCGATGCATGACGTGGATGGAATCGTCCACGCCGATGCCGAAAACGATGGTGCCGATCATGGCGGTAAAGATGTTCACGTTGACGTCGCCGCTTTGCATCAACAGGGGTTGCCACAAAATGACAACCGCAACGGGAACCATCGTGTAAATCCCGAGCCTCGCCGAACGGAACACGAACATGAGCAGCACGGTCAACACCAACAGGGTGAGAAGGGTGGTGGTTGACTGCGTGCTGTGAATGCCTTCGTTGATGTCCAGCGAGACCGGTAGACCTCCCGTGAGCAGGGACGTGCGGGTGTTCAAGAGCGTCGGTCCCTCGGCCAGAATCTCATCGATTTCATCCCGCAATTCCCCCGCTACGTTGAGGTTCATGTAGGGCTGTGAAACGTAGACGATGGCTTTGGTTCCACCCTCGTTCATCAGCATGGATCGGACTTCCTTCGAGAGGGTGTCAAACGCAACGTTGACCATGTCTTTGCGCAGTGCTTCACGTTCACTCAACGGTACGAGGGTCCATCCTGCGCAATTCGGGTCAAGCAGGTCCTCGCTTTCCCAGCACGGATCGTGCAGCAAATCCCAGAGGGAGCCGTCGCCGAGGGTTACGCCATCGGCCACCGTAATGGTCGCCGGCACGGCCTTGAGGAAAGTGATGATGCTCGTGGTTGACGTTTCGTCAACTTGATCCACGGCCTGTTCCATGGCGTCGATGGAATCCAAAACCGGCAGGTCGCGTACGTTCAACGTGTTGTTGGTGTTCGGTCGTTGTGAGGCATCGTAGATGAACAATGATGTCTGTCCGCTGCTGAATTGTCGGGAGTACTCTGCGAGAGAGTTCAACGATTCGATGCCGTCGGGCGCCTCTGAGGAGCCGGTAATGGGCTCGTTCAATTCGTCAAGGTTCGCCACGCCGTAAGCGGTGACTGAACCGGCGAGCAGGATGACGATGAGGAAGCCTTTGATCGGTGCTTTACCGATGTTTTTCCACACGCTTGGATTGGTTCGTTTGTTGAACTTGAGCATCCATGCAAGCGTGGGAACCAAGACGATGCTCAAGACGAGCGTCGAAGAAATACCGATGACCAGCGTAACGCCAACCGAACGAATGGGTGCGATGGGAACGATGAGCGGTGCGATCAGCACCGAGAACCCAACGATGGTGGTCATGGCTGACAAAAAGACTGCCACACCGGTCGAACGGGTCATTTCCATGACGCATGACTTGTAGAAGTCAATGTCCCAGAGGTCGGGGACAGGCTGGTCGGGTTGACCGCGTTTTCTTCGGCGTTCGTTTTCATCGTGCGCTTTGTCAATTTCTTTCCGCCGCACCTCTTCGATGCGATTCACCATGTGGAGGGCGTAATCCACTCCCAGCCCGATTAAAATTGGAAACGTGGCGACGATCATGGGGGTGAGCGTGATGTCCATGATCACCGACGACCCGAACGTGATGGCCAACGCCATCATGATAGGCGTACCCGTGATGACGACCACCTTGGCAGAGCGATGCAGGGCCGTGATGACAAGGACGGTGAACAGCACCGACCAGGGCAAGATCATCAGCAGGTCTTCGTAAATGGCGTCCGAAATGTCCTCGAGGACCTTGGTAAGGCCGGTCACGGTGATGGTGTCCGTGTTCCTGTAGTCAGCTGGGCGGTTGTCGATGATGTCTTGGAAATGGTTCAGCAGTTCGGAAAAATCCGCCCAGTCCCCAGTGACGGACGGGTTGTGGTGCATGCCCACAACGATGGCGGTCGTGTCCCATATTCCATCACCGTCCATGTCGTTGGTGAAATTCCCATCCCCGTCGCTGTCAACGGTCGGGTCCATGTCGTTGGTGTCTTTGATGAGCGCATCGAAAGCCCCGTTCGACTCCTCAATGATTTGGTCGATTCGGTCTTGATCGGGAATGGCATACTCGCCACCCTCAGGGAGTTGTTCGCAGTCCAACGCCACAGGTAAGCGGTTGTTGACTCCGTGGACACAGAGTGAATTGTTGAAGCGTCCATCTGCAGAATTGATCTCTTTGATCACCTGCGCAGGCGAGATGATCCACAACACACCGTCGTTGCGTCCAGCGTCATTTTTGTCAAAATCCATGCCACGACTCGTGGAGTCACCACCGATGTTGCGATCGTCCCCTTCAAGCCAACTGATTTCGTTCAGAACGACCTCGTCGGTGATGTTCGTGGTATCGTTGGGATTGTTGGCATTGGGGGTCGTGATGTAAATCACTGCGAGGTCCGTTGACCATTCCGTGCGAACCTCGAGCAGCAATTCGGTTGACGATGCCCCGTCGGGAAGGAAGATTTCCACGTCGTCATCGATCTGTTCTTGGAACGCCAATCCCTGCTGTGCAAAAACCGCACTGATGATAATAAAGAGAGCGAGAATGGTTCCCGGGGAAGCCAACACGGTGGTGTAAAGGCTGTCGAGTCGGGTGTTGAAGGTCGATTTTAGCGACGCAGCCATTCGTTCAAGGGCTTGGCGAAGGCTGTCCGTGGCGGATGCCTCGCTGTCCATGGTGCTTGGACTCCGTGGTGGCTCAAGAAGGATTCCGCTCAATGCGCGCTTGGCAGCGGACTTCAGCAGGCGTCGTAGGCCTCGATGAGGTACTTCGTCAGCGGACTGGTCCATGCGAGTTCGGAAATGCCCTCTTCACCCTCCACGGCATACGTGCGAATGACATCCCTCACCCTAACGTTCCCCTCGGATGAACGGGCCAAGATCATGGCGCCCTTGACGGGTTTGCCCGTTCCGTGGGGGTCGTAAACGGTGTCAAGAGCCTCTTCGAGGAACCACTCTGCTTTGCCGCCCGGTTCCCCTTCGTAGGTTTTCTTGGGTTTCTTTGCGCCGAACAGGCCCCCTGCTTTCGGCTTCACAGGCGCAGATTTCTTCTTTTCAGGTGCAGCCTTGGTGGTGGCCGCTGCCTTGCCCTTGGATTTCTTCTTTTCAGGCGCCTTCTCCTCCTTTTCTGCAGGCGGTGCTTTTGCGGCTTCTTCTTTCGCTTCACTGAGTGCCTTTTTGGAATCCGAAAGTTGGTCTTCCAGGTCCTGAATCTTGTCCCGATAGGATGCTGCAAGGTGCATCAGTGATGAGCGCATGGCGGCTTCGAGTTGGATGGTCAACAGTTCGGTCGCCGCATCGCTCCACTTGTTCCACTGAAGCATGGCATTGGCATGGATATCCGAGCCGCATTTGGGGCAGAAACTCTTGTTTGGTGGCTGCATGATGGGCACGGTTTGGAGTGCATCATTGGCAGGGAGAAGAAGGCCCTGTGATACCTTGAGGACCTCCAAGGTCGCTTGGCGCCCGAGATCCATCGCATCGGTGAACCGGTCGTTGAGTTTCTCAAAAGAACCCGCAGCCTTCAAGTCCAAGAGCTTGCTTCCAGCCACAGCGAGTTCCACGGCAGCATCCGCTGCAGCATGGTCCCATGTCGCTGCTTGCAGTCCTGGGGCGACGTCCGCTGCAGCAGGAACGGTCGCTGCTGGTTCTGCGGTCATGTCGCCTTCTTCTGCGGCTGCAGCAATGCCGAGTTGAATCGGGTCGGCTCCGTCTTCAACACGGGCAATCATGTCGAACTTTTCCGCCATCGAGAGATCCTCACGAAGCCGAATCACGTCTTTGAGTTGGTTGAGATCGTGGCCCGTTGCTGTGATGGGCCCCTGCTTTGTCAGGTCGTGGCCGCAGGAGAGACAGAACTTCGCCGTGACTTCCACGCCTGCCTCACATGTCGGACAATACACGCCGCCCATGGAGGCGATGCACTGGTACCACCTTTTCAATGGTGTGTTGGATGAGAAAAGAAAGCGCTAAACTTTGGTCGTCTTCTTACATCACAGCGCCGCCGCTTGACGAATCAAGGTCAGCATGTCCTCTCGGTCACAATTGGAGAGGATGGGGGCCAGACGGGGTCCACGCTCCGCTCCCATAAACAGAGCGTAACTCGCACGGTAGACGTCGCGCATGCCCACCTCACTCAGCGAGGCTGCTGCTTTGAAAGCCTCCGTGATGCCGTCCGCCGTCCATGCTGCAGTTTCAAAGGCTGTTTCCAGTGACTTCAGGACCCCTCGTTGGTTCTCGCTAAGCAGGTCCAACGCCCCAACGTCGGGCTGTGTGCACAGGCTGATTCGCATCTCTTCGGGAAAGTGCTCGGATGATATCCATGAGCGCATGCGGCGGAGTCGGTCTTTGAGCTGAGGCGTCGGATGTTCAATCGCACCCGTTGTTCGTAGGCTGGCCCAAACCGCATCGTCCTCTTGCTTCACTTGTGCGAGAAGCGCAAGGTGACGGAAACTGACCGAGGTCGCCACTGAAGCGGCTGTCTCTTCCACGACGGAGAGTTCCATGGCCACCTTTGCATCCTCGATTTGGACACGCTTTCTCCGGCTGAGGTCCGGGTTGGCCAGCTCTTCCTCAAAGTTTCGAGCGCACAAACGCTCGTATTCATCTGCCAGGTTCACCAGACCCATGCCGGTGTCGAATTCAATGGCCTTGCTCGGCTTTGAGTTGGCCACCAGGAATCGCAGTATTTCCGGGGGGACGAGCCGCAGGGCTTCAATCGGACCGACCGTGTTTCCGGAGGAGGATGACATGGCGCCTTTTCCGCGCAGGCTGATCCATTCGTAGGTCAACGGTACGGGCGGCTCGTGGCCGAAGAGAAGTGCAATTTCTTTGCCGGTGTCGTAGGATCCTCCGGCCGCGCCGTGGTCTTTGCCGAAGGGCTCGCAGGTGATGGCGTTGAAGCCCCATTTCGCAGGCCAGTCCAG
>CAXGZM010000078.1:0-7556 GCA_964014165.1 uncultured euryarchaeote
CGGAGAAGCCAGCGAATGCAAAGGTCAGTTGTCGGGCCTGTGCTGCCTTTTCAGCCCGTATTTCACGCGGTGTATCAAGCACAACACCGAACATACCGCCAAAGGATTGACCCCCGAGGATTAGGTTTCGAGTGAGTTCAAAAATAAACGCCAGGCCAACGATGGCGATGTTCAGGGTCAGGTACAGGGACAAAAACTGCGGGAGCGACTTGATGAATTCCCAATGGAAAAGAAATTCCGAAATCAAGTCAATCCTCACGTAAATGGAATAGCCAATGATTCCTCCAAAGTTCAGGACCTCCTCGGCGTTCGGTGGGTTGTTGAGCATGACGTAGAGAACCGTGAGAATGCCGTTGAGTGCCGTGATCGGCATCGTGAGCAAGAACATCACGAGCAGGAACGAGAACAACCTGCCAATGAATCCGTTTTTGTCGGGGTCAATGGGGTTCTTTCTGCCTCGTGCTGTTCGCCATTTGTTGATCAGGAGCATGTTCCAAGAGGCACCCATGATTCGCCCGTAGGCAAAAATCGTTGGCGCCATGAACGTGAGCATCGCAAAGGCGAGCCACGTGGGCGAGAGGGCCCCCTCCAGTTGGATACCGTAGGCGAGAACCAGCAATGTGATGATCACAAGGAAGGCGAGCGAAAAGACGCGGCGCACCAGTTCAGTTCCCAGCGACGAGCGAACATCCCGCTGCCGTGATGAGAGTTGACTGTTCAGTGATTCCCAGGGGGAGATAACCACAGGAATCAAGATCAAACCAGCGATGATGTAGAGATTGAACTGTGCGAACACTTCAGCATCGAACAACAACTCTGCTATCAAAATCAACACGCCGGTCAATCCCATCATGTAGAGCAGGACCCCGTATCCAACACGTTTGGCCCGCAACAACCTGCGAGAATCGCGGAGCGTCCGAGTGATTCGATGAACTTCGTACAGGTCCTCGTCGATCTCAAACGCCACCTGCAAATTTTTCAGTTGTTGAGGGATAAACCAACGGCGGACGAAGTAGGCGATGAGGAGCGCCAACAGCAAGGGAGACAACGAGTTGAGGGTCACGTCCGACGTGGTGGACACGGTGGCGGCGGATACCGTGGGGAGAGCAACCATCACCAGCGCCGCAGCAATGAGGCCCGGACCGAGTTGGCGCATACCGGCGGCTTCGGTTGATGATTCATCAAAATTCCTACGGCATTGAGCCACGACGATGCTTTTGCAAGAACCGGTCAATCCGGTCAAAAACTTCGTCCAGCACGGCCGTATCGGCCAAATAGACCAAGCGAACGTGGCCCTTCCCGAGTTCAGGGGAAAAGCCGCTCCCGTGAACCAACAGAACGTGCTCCTCGTGGAGGAGGTTGAGAACGAATGCCTTGTCATCGGCGGCCCATTGCTCGTCGGTTAAACGAATGAACATGTAGAACGCCCCGCCGGGTTGTTCGACCTCCAGTCCGTCGATGCTTTCGATGCGCTTGAGGCAGTGGTCCCGTTGGACGAGAACTCGCTTGGCATAATCGTCCATCCAGGAGCGGTCACCCTCAAGACCAGCGAGGTAGCCGAGTTGTGCTGGTGTCGATGCACAGAGTCGGGACCGAAGAAGCCGCTCAAGGCCATCGCGAACGAGACTCAATCGGTTGCTCGGGTCGTGAAGGGCCATGTAGCCGATTCGCCAACCCGGTGCATAGTACACTTTGGAAACGCCGTTCAGTGCGATCACAGGGACATCCGGACTTCTGCTTGCCACGGAAACATGTTGACCGGTGAAATCAAGCCCGTCGTAGATTTCATCGGCGACCACAATGCAGTTTGGAAAATCCCTGGCGATGTCCAGCAAAGCGTCCACCTCATCAGCACCGCACACCGTTCCACAAGGGTTGTTGGGATTGATGAGTACCAAGAGACGGACATCATCGTCCATCTTGGCCCGGATATCGGCGTAGTCGGGCTTCCACTCGTCCGTGCTGTGGAGTTGGTACTCGACCGTCTCGGCGCCGTACATTTGCGGGTAGGCCATGTAGGGTGGATAGTGAGGACCGGGAGCAAGCACTTTGCTGCCGTCTTCCAAAACGGCGGCAAAAATCAGCTGCAATGCCTCGGTTACTCCGTGGCAAACGTACACGTCGTCCGCCGTTGCTGGCCAGCCTTTTCGCTGTTCGTCCCGGGCAATGGCCTCTCTCAGTGAGGGAAGGCCGTAAGACGGTGAATAGCCGTTACGACCTTCATTGAGCGCGCTCACATAGGCCTCCACCATGTGCGGAGGCGTCGGAAGGCCGGGGTAAGCGATGGGGTCGCCGATGTTGAGTTTGATGATGTCATGACCCTGTGCCTCGAGTTCAATCGCCGGGACGACCACGTCGCGGATGGCGTACTCAATGTTCGCTGCTCGTGAAGAGACGGGAATGGGGTTCGACATGTCCATCACCGTTCAGTTTAGATCGCTACGTTCCACGCCCGCCATCGCCAAGACCTCGTCGAAATGCGAGGCGTCAACCGGCTGGACGGAGAGGCGCTGGCCCCGCTGCAAGAGCGGCATACCTTCCAGATTCGGGTTTTCCTTCATGTCGTGAAGGGAGACCATGTTCAACTCCATGACGGGTTCAATGTCCACCATGAACCAGCGGGGATTTTCGGGTGTCGACTTTTCGTCATAGTACTTGCAATCCGCATCCCACGACGTAAAATCAGGGTAGCCTTCCTTCAAAATGCGTGCCACACCTGCAACGTGAGGGGGTTTCGTGTTGGAATGATAGAACAACACAAGGTCACCTGCTTTCATTGCGTCCCGCATCATGTTTCGGGCCTGGTAGTTACGGACACCGTCCCAGTGAGTTTGTCCGTCAGCAACCAGTTGAGCATAGGGATAAACATCCAACTCGGACTTCATCAGCCAGTGGTTCATGTTACAACGGAAACCGAAGGGGTCTATGGACCCCTCGCTCACCAAGCATCATTCACTTCGTCGACCAACGCCGCTTCCATGACATCGTCGCTGGCTTGGGCAGTACGGATGAGGCCGAGTTTCTTCGCCATGTTATTACCGCCGCTGACGGCACCGATGCCCATTTTTTCCAGCGTGATAAATATCGCCGGAAGCAGCACCAGCGCACTCGCTGCGGCCACCCACAAAAGGATGAGAATCACCGTGATAAACGGCGTAATTTCGGGAATTGGAATGTCATAGGCCGTGTACATACCAAGCGAGGTGACGACCGCTGCCTCGAAGAGCGACATCCCGGTTCCCACCGCTGCGGTGCGGATCGCCTGAATGCCCCCTCCCAATTCCCGGATACGGTTGGCGATGTGAATTGAGAAGTCCACGCCAACGCCGACCAAAATGGAACCGATCATCACGGTGACCAGCGAAAGCGGGACGTCCATCTGCCACATGACGAGCCACTGCAGCGCCACGGTTGCAATCACCGGCGAAGTGGTCCAAATCGAATAGCGGATGTCCCTGAACACGACGGCCAGCGTGATGAGCGTGAGGATGATGGCGAAGCCGAGTGAGGTCCATTGCGAACCCACAATGAGTTCGTTAACCTCAATGGCCGTGGCCGCAACACCGGTCAAATCTTCGGCGGTCTCGCCGTAGCGGCCTTGGAAGGTGGCCGCCATTTCGTTGACCGAATCAACGCTCTTCGCCGTATCTGCCACGGGAATGAACGGCATGTCGACGTAAATGAGTGAGCGACTGAAGTCCTCGCTCACGAAAATTTCTCTCGTCTCTTTGGTGAGCGATGCATAGAACACGTCCAGCAGGAAGATTTGACTTTGCTGGGACGCGGGGAGGCCAAACGCATCGGGATCGTTGAGCAGGTCCCAGAACGAGGCGTCAAGGGATTGGCTTTGATTGAGAAGCACGTCCGCAGTGGTTTTCACGTCCTCGCACTGCTGATTGCCGCCGCATGGAACAAGTTGCAGGAGTTCGTTGACATCTTGACCCGAGACCGTGACCTGCACACCGGATGATTTCATCAGGAAAACCACCGAAACGGCCGTCGTGTTTTCAACCGTGTTGAGTTTGGATTCAAGGTTGTCAATTTTCTGCAAAATCTCAACCGGATCGTCGTTTGACTGCTCGGCATCGTTGAAGTCGCCGCTGACGTTGGCGTTGACGAGAATCATCCCGACCTGACCTGCTTCGAACTCCGAGCTGTACTGCTTCATTTTCACGACGGGCGATTCCGTTTCAGGAGCCATACCGAGGAGGTCGATGTTTTCCTCAACGTTCGCCTGTCCGATGGTGGCTGAAAGCAGTATCATCAGCACGAAAAATCCGAGAACACCTCTGTTGCGTTTGACAGGAACGTCAACCAGCACGTCAAAGGCCTTGAGCGGCGGGTGCTTTGGTTTCTTCAAATCCAAGATCAACGTAAGGTTGGGCACCATGAACATCGTCAGGAAATACACGATAACGATACCAGCTGAGAGGGCGATACCGACGGTCTGAATCGGCGCCATGGGCGTGAAGACGAGCGAAATGAAACCGATCACGGTTGTCACCGCAGAAAGGAACACAGCGCGTCCGGTTGAGGTGAGCGATGCACGCATTTTCTCATCCTTGCTGCCCTCTTCTTCGGCGTATCGATTCGTGATGTGGAGTCCGTAAGAAACACCAAGGGCAAGCAAAATGGGTCCGACGATGATCACCGTCATCGTGACTTCGTAGTTTGTCGCACCGATGAGACCAAGCGTCCAAAACACGGCGCATAACGTAGGAAGACCGGCGATCACCACGACTTTGAATCCTTGAAGCGGGCGCATGCCGGTAATACCGGCCTGAAGCAGGTCCGAGTGGAAAATGAACAGACCGATGGCAACGAGAACAACAGCGTTCGGGAAAATGTCCCAAAACAGTTTGAACGAAAATTCTGTCACCGCATTGGTGATGGGCACCGGGCCCGTCAACACCATGGAGATACCCAGATCTTCCCAGGTGCACATCCCTTCAGATTCATCCGGCTCGCCGTTGTCTTCGAATTCACATGCCCGCTCAAGTTTGGAAATGGTGTCCAGAATCTCCTGCGTGTCGGCGATGATCTCTTTGGCAGGACGGTCTTCCGTGACGGCAATGGCCATGATGGCTCGGTCAAGCACACCGTCGGGGCCGCCGTCCTCACCGCCCTCGATGTCCCTGGCCAGTTTGTTCATCCCTGCGGAAGGTTCGCCTTGGTCCGTGTACATCTCGCCGACCACCAAATCAATCGTGGTTTGACTTGGAATCTCGTAGGAACCGCCGAATTGTTCGTCGGTGAGCGCAAAGGCTTCGTTCAGCTCAGTTGCGAGTTCGCGGGACGGGCAGTTGTCGTCCGGGTCGTTCGAACAACCGAGCTCACCTACCTCAGTGACCACGGCTTCTCGAATACGAGGTGCACTCGAGTTGACTTCCTTCAACACGGTTGAGAGCGAAAGAATGTAGATGACATCGTCCGAATCATCGGAGAGCTGCGGATTGAGCAATCGTTCAACGTAACTGATCTCCTGCAGGATGCGCTGATTGGTGATGTTGTTTCCCTTGGTTGACTCGATGTAAACGACCATGACGTTGGTGGACCAGTCTTCCTCAACCTTCCCGATGAGTTCTGCAACCTGGCTGCCGTCGGGCAAGTAGACCTCAAGATCACCGTTCACGTTGAGGGCAGGATTTTCCAGATCATCATCGAATCGAGTGTTGTCGAGGAAGCCTGACTGCGAGACAAAGTATGCGGTGAGCATCAAAAAGATGAGGACCGTTGGAATCGGGAACCGTGTAATGGCCCCGGTCGCCCCGGTTTTTTGCCATTCTCGCTTGAACCGCTTGGGGGCTTCAAGGACTGCATCAAGCGTTCGCTTCGAATCAATTGTTTTGATTTGGCCGACGAGTTGGTCCCGTACCGCACGGCTCTTTCCAGCAATGGCTTCCAAGCGTTGATTCCCGGTGGACGTTGTTTTTCCACCACCGTCGGAGGCAGGTTTTGATGCGTCGTTTCCTGAGTCCACGCGACCACCTCGTCTCTTGCGAGGCAGGCGACCTTCAAAGGCTTACCTTCGTGGTGGGCCAAAACCGAAAGGGTTCCAATCCCAGCCGACGGGTTGAAATGATGTCCCGCATCCGCAGAGTTGGACCCACCTCATTGACCGAGGCGGGGCCAGGTGAGGCACATGCCAGCCCCAAAACTACCCGAAAAACGATGGTCGATTGACCTCGAGAAAACCATCCAAGAAGCACACTATGCCGACGAGGACGCCTACAGCGGTCGGTACGCCTTCAATCCAGACAGCGGGAAAGAATTCTTTGTCATCGACACACCTCCTCCTTACCCCTCCGGCACCTGGCACATCGGCGCTGTGGCTCAATACTCGATGATCGACGTTCTCGCTCGAAGCCAACGGCTGATGGGGAAGGAAGTGTACTTCCCCTGGGGCGTTGACCGGAACGGTATCAACATTGAATTCACCGTGGAGAAAAACACCAAGCGGAAGATGAAAACGTACGACAGGGAAGAATTTCTCAAACTCTGTGAAACCACCATCGAATCGTTCACCCAAGCGATGCGAAGCACGGCGAAGCGCGTGGGTCTGTCGTGCGATTTCTCGCGGGAATACCTGACCGACGCCCCGGATTATCGAAGCGTCACGCAATCCATTTTCGTGGATCTGTTCAAGAAAGGTGACATCGTTGAAGACCTCCGGCCGAACATCTACGACCCGGTTGAGGGAACGACGATTGCGGACGCTGAAGTTGAGCGACTGCCACGCAAGACCAAACTGGTGGATGTTCGTTGGACCTGCGAGGACGGAACCGAACTCGTCATCTCAACCACGCGTCCCGAACTCATTTGTGCTTGTGGCGTGGTGGTGGTTCACCCCGATGACGAGCGCTATCAGCACCTCGTCGGACAGCAAATCCATCTTCCGCTTGACACCCATGGCCGGTCCACCAGTGTCGAAATCCGACAGCATCCATCCGTGAAATCCGATTTTGGAACCGGCGTCCTGATGGTCTGTTCTTTCGGTGATCAAAACGACGTGGCCGTGTTCCGCGAATTGGGACTCACCCCGTTCCAAGCCATCGACCTCAACGGCGCCATGACCGATGTCGCAGGACCGTTGCACGGCATGTCCGTTCTCGATGCTCGTGCACAAGCGATTGACCTTCTTGACCAATCCGGCCGGCTGGTCCAAGCCGTGGAACGTGACCAAGACATTCCCGTTTCCGAGCGTGGGAAAAACCCCGTGGAGATCATCTTGTTGAAGGAGTGGTACGTACGGCAGACCCACATTCAGGACCGGATGCGGGAACACATCGAGTCCATCACGTTCCATCCTGTTCGTAATCGCCAGTTCCTCTTGGATTGGATGGACAACATCAGCATTGATTGGCCCATCAGCAGGCGCCGATGGTACCATACAGAAATTCCAATTTGGTACAGCGAAGACCAGACCAAGGTCGTTGTCCCGCCCGCTGGAACCTACGTGCAACCCTGGAAAGACAGCCCGCCCGACGGAAGTCGAGTTCTCGATCGGGAAACCAGAGAGGACATCGGTGCGTTTGACGAGGTCAAAGACACGCTTG
>CAXGZM010000079.1:0-7462 GCA_964014165.1 uncultured euryarchaeote
GCCGCCATTCGACGCTTGGCAGAACTCATGGACCACGACCAGCGCGTCGGTCGGTTGAAGGAGGGGAAGTTCGAAGTTCTCGGGAACTATCAGGCCCTGTTTCTCAATTTGTTGAAGGCGGACGCGTCGGTCGTTCTTGGTTCCGCAGGTGAAACCGACGAGGTCGTGACCATTGACGTGCGTCGGCAGATACGGTGGCCGACCTCACTCCATGGCAAGTCGGGCATGCGAGTAAGTGAATTTCCACTCAGTCGACTCGACCCTGACGGACACAACCCGTACAATCCGCTCAACGAGGCGTTCGTCCTTGGTATGGACCAGGTCGTTGAGGTGGAATGGACCGTTGACGATGCCGTTGCGCAATTTGGCGATCGCCGCCTTGAAAGCACAACGGGTGAGCGTATTCAAGTTCATGAATCCGGCGCTACGTTCTTGGTTCTGAAAGGTTGGGCCCAACTCGTTTGATGCGTTCAAACAGGGGACAAGAACCAGCATCAATCCGGGACGGGGTGCGGTAAGGTTCAAGGCTGGTTTCCCTTCCCTTGGAACGAGGTGAGTCCGTTGGGTCTGCGCAGAGGGAAGAAATCCAAGAAGTCGGATGCTTCGTTACCCATGCCAGATCTGCCTCCCCCCGCAGGCCTCCCAGCACCCCTACCACTCCCACCCGGTGGTGCGGCTTTGCCCCCGCTCCCCGGCCTCCCTACGCCCGGAGAAGCACCCGTTCCCGCTCCGTTGCCCGTGCCCTCGCCAGAGCCTGCAGCCCCAGCAGCTTCCGTACCGATTCCTTCGCCGGTGAATGACCCGTCAACGACGCTCTCCGGCATTGCGAAAGAAAGCGGTTACAATGATTTGTGGGCAAAGCGCTCAGAAAAACCCCTTCAGCAAATCTACGGCCACATCGACCGTATCAGCAACAAAGAAGCCGGGTCCCTTTTGGATCGATACGCCGACCGCTTTGGCCATTCCCTGGATCGAGAAATTATCGTGATGAGAAAAGCAGCCGTGGAAGAGAAAGTGGCAGAAATCCGCGACGCTCCCACCGTTGAACTTCTCGACGATGAACCCGCAGAACCGGTCAGTGAACTGCAGCAGGTTGAAGATGAACTTCGAGCGTTGAAACCACTCTACCAAGAGGCAAAATCGTTGGGTGACAAAGAGACGCTCGCTGAACTCACCCCCACGTTGCAAGCCCTCATGGCTCGTCGAAAGGCGCTGAAGAGTGGTGGCGAAGTCGTGGCAGAGGCCGCAGCCGTGGCTGAAGCCTCCGAAGACGAAGGGGACGATTTGTTTGCTCAATTTGTATCCATCGTGGACACGCTTCTCGGCGATCATCTCCCCGAGAGCATCGTGAACGATTTCATTGCCAGCGATGACTTTGCAATATACCAGCAGGTGGCTGAATCCCCCTCCACAACCGATGAGGAAACACGGGCCGCCTACTATCACATGGTCGATGACCAACTCGGCAACATGTCTGCCGAATCCATTTCCACTTTCGTTGAGTCGGATGACTTTGCAATCTACCAAGCAATTGGCGAACGGTACAAGGATGAGTGAACAGCATGGGACTATTGGACAAAGCAGCAGCCTCTGGAGGCGAGGAACCCAAACCAAAGGCTAAAGCCGTACCCAAGGCGAAGGCCGTTGCCAAAGCCAAAGCCGTAGCAAAACCGGCCAAGGCAGCAAAGGCAGCAAAGGCACCCAAGGTGAAGAAAGAGCGCGCACCACGAGCGCGCCCAATGGAACTCTCCAGCGACTACGAGCTGGCTTCAAAGATGAACCGTCGAATCTCTTCCCTGGTCAACTTCTTCATCAACTTCGGTGTCTTGTTCGGTGCACTGTTCATTGCGTCCGCAGACACAAGCATTGTGACCACCATTCTCTTTGCAACCAGCGGGGCCATCATCATCTTGAATGCCATCTTCATTCCCATGAAGTTCAGTCGAAACCTCGGTCAGTTTGTTTCAAGAACAAAATTCGTCCGCGGCGATGGTACGAACCCGTTGTTCCTCCACGGTATCTTGGTGAACACCACCGGATTGCTTTCGCTGATCGGCCTGCTGATGGTAGCGACGCAATTCCAAAACCTCTCCGAGTCCGATAACACCGCTGCCATCATCTACTTCGCACTCGGTACGATCTTCATTATCCTCTGGTTCGTTGACCGCTACCTCCGAAACGGCAGCGCCATGGGCCAGGGTCTCTACGATTTGGCCTTCCGTGCCTATCTCGTCAAGTACGTCCCAACCGAGGAGGAAAAGGCATCCGGTATCTGGGCCCGTCTCGAGAACATGGGCAACTTTGGTGATCAGCTGGTGAAGCGTCAAGAAGAGCGTAAAGCCAAGAAGGCCGCGGAGAAGTCCGAAAGCGACGACAAAGAGGCAGAAGACGAGACAACACCTCAAGAAGACTGAGCCGAGACCCTAGCGTGGTCATATGCTTTCGTGGGCACGTCGACAGAACCACGTGTTACCGATTACCGTTGGCGTGATTGGATTCATCCTCACACTTTATGCCGGCGTGAGCCACGGTTTGGTTGCTGGAACAATCGTTGCGATGGCCGCATCGTTGCTTCTCTACCTCGAAATTATGACACAGTTGTCGTTTCGCGCACCCCGTAAGCGAAAAGATCCGCTCACGGCGCCGAATTGGAAACGCATTGACATCAACGTGGACGGGTATGATATTGCTCATTACGTTCGTCAAGGACAAACGGGCAAGCCGCTCGCTTGGGTGTGCCACGGGTGGACTTCAGGTGCCGTTCGAATGATCCACCGGTCTTCCTCCTTCATGGACAGAGGCTGGAATGTTGTCTTGGTTGATTTACCGAGCCACGGCGCGTCTGCACCCCTGCCGAAATGGAGTGCAGAACAATCCACTTCCCTTCTGATCGGTGCGATGAATCGCCTTCAGCAACAGCAACCCGAGATGTTTGGCCGTGGTATTTGCTACTACGGCCACAGCATCGGTGCTTTCATCGGATTGCGTATCAGTAAGCGACGGAAGGAACTTTCTGAGGAGGTACACCCGGACGCTTGGATTTTTGAGTCACCGATGACAGGGTACACCGAAATTCATGACGAAACATGTAACCTGCTCAAGATACCAGCAACCTTGAGGCCGTGGGTTTTGCGCAAGACCTTGGCTCATTTCAATGCCATCAACGGGCCGGAGCGAACGGTCACATCACTGTCGGACGCAGATGTCCCCACGTGGGGCATGCCGAAGGAAGCGACGCTGATGGTTCAGGCGAATCCAGACGAACGACTTGGGCCGATTCATCACCAGCGGCTCATCGAAGCCATGTCGGGCGCCGAGAACAAGTCCCCCTTGGAGACTCATCTCCTCGATGACTTGCGACATTCGGGTTCGCATGAATCAGATTCACGAAAAACCGTGGTTGATACCTGGTTGGACGAACACTTTGATCATTCATCTTCCGTTTGAGCAGCCTGCTCTCGAGCGAGTTCACGCATGTCTTCAACTTCATCCAATTCATCGACGATCTCTTTCCCGAGAAGCGTTTCCATGACATCCTCCATGGTGAGGATACCCGATGTACCTCCAAACTCATCCCGCACAAGAGCAAACTGCTGCTTGTTGGTGAGGAAGATGTCCAACGCATCTTCAATGGTTGATTCTTCTTCCAACTTGAGAATAGGTTTCATGATGTCCTTGAGCTTCAAATCCCACTCGTCCCTGCTGGCTGCCATGAGAATTTCCGATCGAATCACAAGTCCTCGGACGTTGTCAATGGTTTCATCGTAGACAGGAATGCGTGAAAACCGGAGAATGGTGTTGTCGTCAAGGACCTCCTTGATGGATTGGTGCATCTCAAACGCAGAAACGACGGTTCGTGGCGTCATTTCCTCGTGAACCTTGACCTCACGAAGGCCCAGGAGGTTGTGGATGATGGTCTCTTCGTTTTCTTCGAGAGCCCCTTCAATTTCACCGAGGTCGGCCATCGCAGCAACATCGTCGCGAGTGACCATGGCGTTCTTCGAGGTTGGAAGAATGGACTTGAGGATCTGAATTGGTCCGATAAGGAAGAACAAGGATTTTGTAAACCATGTCAACAAGTAGGCGGTGGGGGCAGAGAGTCGTTTCCAATAGGCTGCACCAAGCGTTTTGGGGATGATTTCTGAGAGGAAGAGAACCGCCAGCGTCAAAATGGCGGAGGCTGCTGTCAACACCTCGACGCCCCATATCTGTTGGACTTGAGAACCTACACCGGCTGCACCCATGGTATGGGCGATGGTGTTCAATGTCAAGATGGCCGTAAGGGGCCGAACGGAATCGTCGTCCTTGAGGTGTGCCCACATGTCGGCCGTACGTTTCCCTTCGTTTTGGAGAATGTTGACGTACGTTTGAGGCGTTGAGAGAACCACCGCTTCAAGGATGGAACACATGAAGGACACGCCGAGTGCGAGCGTGATGTAGAAAATGAGGAGACCCATGTCTCCCTCGCCTGTGGCGGAGACTGCGACGGTTGCTGCCGCAAATAATTCGTTGGTCATGTTGTTTCGAAGACCCCTACCCTTTCGGGCGTAGTCTATCCGACGAGAGAAGGGTTCTTCAAAATGACGCATCCGAACGCGACAACTCCAACGGTACGTACGGCTGATGGGTGAACCTCAAGAAGCGACGGCATCTAGGAATGCCGAGGGAGACCATGGCAGACGAGCACGTGCTTATTTGCGTCGCATGGCCCTATGCCAACGGCCCGCTTCATTTGGGCCATGTAGCAGGGTGTTATCTCCCTCCGGACATACAATACCGGTTCGAGCGAGCGTTGGGCAACCGTGTGCTCATGGTATCAGGTTCCGACGAGCACGGTACACCCATCACCGTGACGGCAGAGACGCAAGGCATCACGCCCCAGGCCGTGGTTGACCAGTATCACGCCATGAACATGAAGGCGCTTCTCGACCTTGGTTGCAGCTGGTCAACCCATCTTGATCCTCGTGGACCTGAGTACGGTGGTGCCCTGTTCAACAGAACATCGGATCCCGAACACAAACAGATGGTTCAAACGAATTTCCAGGCGTTGGAACGTGGCGGTTTCTTTGAGCGAAAAACAACCGAACAATACTACGAAGTCCTTGAGGATGGAAGCGGCCGATTCTTGCCCGACCGATACGTGGAAGGAACGTGCCCAGCGTGCGGGCAAGACGGGGCTCGCGGCGATCAGTGCGATGCTTGCGGCGCGACTTACGAGGCCGTTGAACTCAAAAATCCAGTGTCCAAAATGAACCCCACGGCCACGATTGAAATTCGCGAAACGGACCATCTGTTCTATCGTCTCGATCTCTTCCAAAACGCCCTTCAGGAACATGCCGATCAACAACAATCTGCGTGGAAATCGAACGTGAAAGCCATGACCAAACAGTGGTTGGACATGGGATTGCGTCCACGCGCAGTAACACGAGACCTCGAATGGGGGATTCCGGTCCCGATCAAAGGCGATTCGTGGGAAGGCAAATGCATCTACGTCTGGTTTGAAGCCGTCCAAGGCTATTCCACATGTGCGAGAATTTGGTCCAAAAGGCATGCCGAGATGTTGCCCGATGGTGCGGACACGTGGAAACGCTGGTGGTGCGTTGATGATAACGGGACTGTACCCCGTCACTTGTATTTCCTCGGCAAAGATAACATCCCGTTCCACACGGTCATCTGGCCTGCTCTTATCCTTGGCATGAACCATGTCAACAACGGCCTCACGGCCGAAGAGCCCGTACGCCTTCCAGGTCCGGGGGATTTTGCGCTTGAATCAAACGTCCCTGCCATGGAATACCTGATGCTGGCAGGCGGCCAGTTCTCCAAGTCGCGCAAGCACGCCGTGTGGCTTCCCTCATTCTTGGAACGCTACGATCCTGACACCCTGCGGTATTACCTCAGCATCAACATGCCAGAAAACCACGACACGGATTTCAATTGGCCTGATTTTGTTGAGCGCGTGAACAGTGAACTCATCGCTGCGTACGGAAATTTCGTTCATCGCGTCTTGACGTTAGGGGCGAGGTTGCCTTGTGAAAGCGGCGAATCACCCTTCGCAGCACACGACGGTCATCCATCCATTGAACCACACCGCATGCACCTCGAAAAGGCCCTTGGGGAGATTACAAATTCCCTGCAACGCCATCGGTACAAAGAGGCTCTTCGCAGCATCATGACGGTTGCTCAGTACGGCAATCAACTTCTGCAATCCGCAGCGCCGTGGAAGCACTTGAAAGAACCTCAAGAGGGAGCCGATGAAAGTCTTGCAGCCCTGGCCTTTTGCTGGAGAATTGCGCGCTTTTTGGCCATCACGACCCAACCGTTCCTTCCGTCAAGCGCCCAACGATTGTGGGCGACCCTTGGCTCTGCTGGCGATGTATCATCGGTATCTTGGGCTGCTGCTACCGATTGGGACGCGCCGTTGACATGGCTGGATGAACCACCGCAACCCCTGTTCCAACGTCTCGAGTTGGACGAAATTTTGGCTGCCGAGCAAAACCTTGTGGAAGAGGGAGATGAAGGTGATGCCGTCCACGGCGTTAAAGGTGGAAAGAAGAAAGGAGGAAAGAAAATGAAAGAAGACATTGAAGGCGTAACTTACCTTGAGTTTGAGACGTTCATGAAAGTAAATTTGCGTGTTGGACGGATCACCAAGGTGGAAGATCATCCGAACGCTGACAAGTTGTATGTCGTATCCCTCGATGACGGAACCGACCGCGAACGAACCATTTGTGCAGGTTTGAAAGCCTATTATTCACCGTCGGAGATGGAAGGGAAATTGGTGGTCTTCGTTGAAAACCTCAAACCACGGCCGCTTCGAGGCGTGACCTCAGAAGGGATGATGCTTGCTGCAGATGATGGCCACGACACTGTCCGACTGGTGACGATTGACGGTGATATCACAACGGGCAGTCAGGTCCGTTGATCATCCGTTCATGCGCGCTCGAACCTCATCCATGACGGCCCGTGATGCAATCCGCGTGGCTTCACTGACCTGCGAAGACTGTCGGTTCAAATCTGCCGCCATGCCTTCTGGAAGGCTGTCCAAATTAATGTCCACGTTGAACAATGCCCCCTTCGCAGCGGCACTTGCCAACAAACCAGCCACACCGACGTCGGTCACGGCGTTGGCGTTCCCGAGGCGAGCCAGGTTGGGCAGTCTTGAGAGCAGTTCCAAGGCGAGTGTGGCCGTTTCAAACGGCACTTCGGCCGCAGCGAAGGTTGCGTCTCGGATGGCCTGGCGACGAAGATTCTTCTCCTCATCCGTGGTTTTGGGAAGTGCAAAACCTTCCATCACACGGTCAAACGCATCACTGTCCTCCGTAGCGAGCACATTGGCTCGCTCCATCATCGGAATGGCGATGGTTTGTATCTCCTCTGCGATGGACCAACCATCAGCCCATTTCTCTTTCCCCAGTGTCAAATCGCAAACCATGATGGAGAGGGCCGCTGCCTGTCCGAGGGC
>CAXGZM010000080.1:0-7283 GCA_964014165.1 uncultured euryarchaeote
GAATCAGCAGGCGGGCTTCGCTGATCATGCGGCGTACGCCCAAGCGGTGGTCCAAGTTGGGGTGTCGCCACGAGCGGGGTCGACGCTGTTTGCGGACGGCGGGTCGACCAAACCATTCACCTTTCCACACCTCGGCTTCAGCGCCAAGGTGGAGACGCTCGGTGGGCAAGAAGGCCATGAGACCGCTCACTGAGGCCTTCTTTTTGAACGTTCACGCCCATCCGTTCCTTCAAAAAGGGTTGAGCCGTGGGTACCATGAGCGCCATGACGATCACCCTCCCGATGTGTTCTGTCGACTTCATGGACACCACGCTGTCCGTTGAAGAACAAGCGATCGCCGACCGAATTCAAGAACTGAAACAGCAACTCGGCGACGACCTGCTGATCCTCGGCCATCACTATCAACGCGACAGCATCGTCATGCACGCTGATTTTCTGGGAGATTCCTTCATGCTCAGTCAAAAAGCAGCAGCATCGGATGCGAAATACATCGTGTTTTGCGGGGTTCACTTCATGGCAGAATCTGCCGACATCCTCACCTCAGACGACCAGCACGTGATGCTGCCCAACCTCCGTGCGGGCTGTTCCATGGCCGACATGGCTACGCTGGCAGATGTTGAGGTCGCTTGGAGCGAGTTGCTCAAGGAATCGGGTTTGTCCGACCCCATCAACCGGGCAAATCCCGAGGAGGTTGCCGGTGACGGAGAGGCCTACCTCGTGCCCGTGACGTACATGAATTCCAGCGCAGACCTGAAGGATTTCGTCGGTCGCCACGGCGGCGTGGTCTGCACCTCGTCCAACGCTGAAGGCGTGTTGAACTGGGCGTTTGAGCGAGCCGGCCCCAGCGGTGCCGTCCTGTTCTTCCCCGACCAGCACCTGGGGCGAAACACCGGCCTTGCCATGGGCATCCCATCGGAACGCATGCCGACATGGACGCCGGGTATCGGTGCCATGGGAACGTTGGAAAACGCTCGCATCGTGCTATGGCACGGCTTTTGTTCGGTGCACAAGCGCTTCACACCTCAACAGATCACCGAGTTTCGCGAGCGACACCCCGACGGCATCGTGGTGGTTCATCCAGAATGCCCCAAGGAAACGGTGGAGCTCGCAGATGCCTACGGCTCAACGCAATACATTCGGAACTTTGTCAACGAACAACCTGCAGGAGCCTCCATCGCCATCGGAACAGAAATCAACATGGTGGCGCGGCTGGCAAACGAACACCCCGACAAGCACATCGAGTGCTTGGATGAAGAAATCTGTCCGTGTTCCACCATGTACATGATTCACCCCGCTTACCTGATGGACGTCTTGGAGCGCTTGGCCGACGGCGAAGTGCCCAATCAAATCGTCGTGCCCAAAGCGGTTCAAGCCGGTTCGCTGTTGGCCCTCAATCGCATGCTGGCCATTTTGAAGTGAAGGTCAAAAGACGGCTTGTCCGCCTTTCCAACCCAACCATGCCAGGAGTGGGCCGATCACAGCGCTCACCACCACGTACGTTCCTGCAAGGCGCCACTGGCCTGTTTCCATCAGCGTGATGGTTTCCACAGAGAACGTGGACATGGTGGTAAATGCGCCCAGCAAGCCGACGCCCAGCAGCAGTGCCTGCGGCTCGGACAGGGCGTTCGAGAGCGTTGCGGCGGTCACCGCACCCAACAGCAGGGAGCCGACCAGGTTCACGCTCAGCGTGGCCCACGGAAAGTCGGCGTCGGGCATGGATTCGCTGATGTAGAACCTCAACACGGCGCCCAAGGCGCCCCCAAGAGCGACCAGCATCCAATTTGAGAGCATGAACGACGGTGGTCTCCACGGGCTAAAGTCTCTCCTTTCGAGGCGAAGCGACTCGGTCCGACGAGCACGGTCATTAGCCGTCACCGCCAGGAGAGACCATGGAGAACACCGTTTGGTTCCTCACTTCAAACGCAGGAAAGCTGGCTGAAGCAGCGCATCATTTCGCCAACATCGGCTTCACCGTTCGTGCGCTTGAGGTGCCCGAAGGGACCGTTGTCGAGCCACAAGCATCAACCCTCGAGGAGGTTGCTGAGGCAAAAATCCGCCAAGCTCTCGACCATGTGCCTCACGAAGGCGCCATGGTGCTGGTGGAAGATGCAGGCTTGTTCGTGGACGCACTCGATGGCTTCCCTGGCGTGTACTCTTCCTATGTCCATGAAACCGTTGGCAATGCTGGTATGCTTCGGTTACTCGCCCATCTGCTCAGCGAAGACCCCGTTCGGTCAAAGCGACTTCGTTCAGCGTCTTTTCAGGCCGTTGCAGTCCTGTGGGACGGTCAGGACCTCCACGTTGGAAAAGGCATTTGCAGAGGGTCCATCGCCTACGAAATCGGCGGCGAGGGTGGCTTCGGCTACGATCCGATTTTCATCCCGGCGGATTTGGACGACCAAGGAGAACCACTCGATCCCGAAATGCTCGGTTCTGTGAGCACGCACGGCAAGACCTTCGGGGCGGTGGACGCCGAACTCAAACACCGATTCAGCCACCGACGCAGAGCACTGGACGATATTTTGGAGCAGGTGCAACACCTCGTTAACCGATGAGAACGGCATCCCTCCATCACCGTCATAAAGAACCGATGATTGGAGTGCGTGAGGGACATGGGATTCGCAAGGACCGCTGTCGGGGTGTTGTTCATCTCGGTGCTGGTGTTCTACCTCTCCACCGTCGGGCAACTGACCGATGAAGCCAAGTGGGGTTTCGTTGGTGCCATGGCGGTCCTGGCCTTCCTTTGGATCAACCTCGGCGGTCAAGCCAAACCGGCATCACCAGCTCGCCGTCCCGCTCCGGTTCGTGTTGACATGGATGAAGCGGATGCCGCTGAGACCGTGGTTGAGCCGGAGGAAGAGGACGACGATGATCTCCCCAGCCCGGTCACTGCGAACTCGCTGGACGGGGCGACGCTGAGGGAACGAAAGCTGGCCAAGATCGCCGCAGCCGAGGCCGCTCAAGCCGCTGCTGCCGAAGTGGAAATTGAAGTCAGCGACGAGGTGGTCGTTGAGGTCGAACTCGAAGATGTGCACGTCGCCGACGAGTTTGTGGTTGACGTGAGTCCTGAATCCGTTGAAGACGCGGACATCGAAATCACGGTTCGTGACCGCCGCGAACGCCACGAAGCCATTCGAGAGCGCATCAAGCGCCGTCGCATGGGCCAAATGGCGGACATTCGTGCCTCCACTGCCCGGATGTGGGAAGACCATGCTTCCGGTGAAGACCTCGTCGCCTTGCTCCAGACGCCCGGGCACGGCCACAGCGTGCTGGTCGAGCCGGAACACCCTGCTCCCGGCCACGTTTACGGGGCCACCTTCGTTCGCATTGATGAGGGCCGCATCCTCAAACTTCGCCTCCCGCTTGACGTTGGGTTCGAATCCGTCGGCCCTGCCCAACCTGCACAGCCTGAACTTCCGGTCTTGCTCGATCCCGAAGGCAACGAACTCCCTCCGCTGCTTTCACCTGACGGCACGCCGCTTGCGCTCCCGCCCCTCCCGGCTGCCAGCAGTGCACTCGATGCTCTGCGAAAAGAAATGGAAGACTGAACTTGGTTTCGCCCCCACTTACAGGGTGGCCTCTGTCTTGACAACCCGCTGTTCGTGCCTCGTGTTGCATGGTGGTACCGTTCCTTTCGTTTGGGGGGTTCCTTCGTACGATTTTATATACCCTGGAATCGTATTGTAAATACTGGAGGAATCTCAGATGCCCCCCGATACCCAACCAACCTGCGAGTAGAATTGGCCTGAATTGCGGAAGCGCCGGCGGACTTTGTCCGTTCAGCGAGCGCTTCTGCGCAGATAAAAGGCAAAAAGCAGGTGAAAAATATGGGTAACCACAGAAAAAACAGGGCACGAAAATTTAGACCAAACCAGCAAATGCGTCGCAACCCCAAAACGGGGAAGGTCGAGAAGTTTGAAGGGAAAAGGGGTTCAAAATCTCCACAACCGCCACAAACATCAACCAAAACGTTGGATGACGAGAAACTGACCGAGAGCCAGAAAAAGAGGATCACGCATCCTTCCATGGGCTTCGTTCCAGATAAGCCTCAACCAAGGTTCCGACCGTGCGTCTGCGAGGGCATCGACCTCGAACTGAACAACCAGCGTTTGCTCGATCTCCTCAAGCGGGAGAAGCGAGCCTACGACGAGGAAACCGGCACGTACACCGTGCTGGTCATCTCCGCTCAGTTCCGTCGAAAGCACGCACGACACATGCGACACTTCCGTAAGTTCCTCCTGGAGGAACAGGTCGGGTTTGTTGAGGTTTGAATCGAGCCAAGCAAGACCGTGGCCGGGCACACTCCCGGACAAGAGGGGGGCAATGGCGCCCCCTCACCGCTGGCCGACAGGCTCGGTAGCATCAGCGAGGCGCATGGCCGGTTTGGCGAATGTGCCATACCTCAAAATCGGGAGGACGGTTCAGCGATGCTTCCACACGGCGGTCTCTCGGTTCATGAAGGCCTGAACGCCAATTTCTTTGTCTTCGCTGTCAAACAGATCGGCAAAGGCAATCGCCTCGATCTCCACACCGTCGGTCAAGCCTTCATCGAGGGCGGCCCGCACAGTGGCTTTCCCGACCCGCAAGGCAAGCGAGGATTTGCTGCCGATTCTCCGGGCCATGGCCATCACGGTGGATTCCAACGCTTCGGGTGCAACGACATGGTTGACCAGGCCGATGCGGTTGGCTTCCTCGGCCGGTACCATGTCGCCGGTCATGATCATCTCGTGCGCCTTGCCGTAGCCAACCAACCGTTCCAACCGCTGCGTGGCGCCGTACCCGGGAATGAGGCCGAGGTTGATCTCGGGTGTGCCGAAGGTTGAGCGTTCACTGGCGATTCGAATGTCGCAGGAACATGCAACTTCGCATCCTCCACCCAGAGCAAAGCCGTCAACCATGGCGATGGTGGGTTTGCTGAGGTTCCACAGTGCCTCAACGGCGTTGTTCTTGAACCGCTCTCGAATCACTTCACTTCCAGCACCTGCGAATTCGGTGATGTCGGCCCCCGCAACAAAGGCGTGGGGCTTGGCCCGCTTCCCCTCCGGCGGAGGGTTGGGGGATGCGCCGGAGACCACGAGCACACGCGCTTCATCGGTCGCTTCCATCCAATCGCACACGGCTTTGAGCGACACCAGCACATCGGCGTTCAGGGCGTTCAGTTTGTCCGGACGGTCAATGGTCATGCAGGCGATGAATCCGAGGTCGTCCTCTTCGCTGATGGGGTGTAACTCCAACTTCACAACGTCGCTTTGTGGGGGGTTCATGGGCCACTGAAGGTCCACCTCTTCTTGATGTCATCGCCACCCTTCAATGAGGCACAACCAAGGTATGATAATTCAAAACGAAATCCACGGTTTATGGCTGGGAGCAAAGAACCGATGGTCAGCGCCGTGGACATGGCGAAGAAATACGGTGATTTCATCGCTCTTCATCCGCTCAACGTAGAGGTCCACGCCGGGGAATTCTTCGGGGTGTTTGGACCAAACGGCGCAGGGAAATCCACGTTCATCAAACTCCTCACCGGGCAGCTCCGTCCCAGCAAAGGTCGGATTGAGGTGCTTGGCGTGGACGCTGTCAACGACCCGCAGAAGGTCAAAGCCAACATCGGCATTGTGCCGGAATCGGAATCGCCGCCCTCGTTCCTCACACCGGCAGAATTTCTCGAGTTCGTTGCTCGCCTTCGGGGCGTTGAGGACATGAAAACCAAGGTTGAGCACTGGCTTGAGTGGTTTGGTATGCAGGAAAAGCGGGACACGATGTGCAAGGATCTCTCGAAAGGTCAACGGCAGAAAGTCATGCTCGCCAGCGCCTTCATTCACAAGCCAAAGCTGCTGTTCCTCGACGAACCTTTCGCCAATCTCGACCCGATTTATCAGCGAAAGTGCAGGGAATGGCTGCTCGACCACGTCGCTGACGGCGGCACGATTTTCCTCTGCTCCCACGTTCTCGAAATGGCCGAGCGTATGTGCAACCGCATGGCGATCATCAACGACGGAAAGGTGCTGGCTGCTGGCACCGTCAAAGGTCTCAAACAGTCGGAGTCAGAGACACTGGAGGATGTTTTCATTCGCCTGGTGGGGCGCTCCATCGAAGACGTTGAACGCCTCAGCGACGAAGGTATCACGGACGATTCGGAGGAATGAGCGTGGGCGGTACCTTCGTTGAATCGCGTCCTTGGACGGACGAAGATTTCAGTGAAGCAGGGCCGCTGGGGACCTCCTCTCACGGGGTCATGCTGAACGAGCCGCTACGAGGTTGGTCGTCGTTCTCAGCGACCTTCCGGGTGATGTTCATCGAGGAAGGTCGAAAAAGCGTCGAGTTCGCAAAAAAGCGCCAAATGGTGCTCTTTCCGCTGTTGTTGACGCTGGTGACCGCCATCTCGACCATCGGTTTGCAGTTCTTGGTTGGCGATTCCACCGCGCAGACGTCTGACATCGATGCAAAGACCTTCACCTGGCAGGAACTCCGTTTCGCACTTCACTTGCCGATGTTCATGTTCTCCCTGGGCATGGGCACCTTCGCGTTCATGGGGCGAGACGCCATTGTTCGACGAACGGGCACCAAGAATTTCCTCCTCGCTGCGCCGGCGCTCCAGCCGCTCCCCAACTCCATGGCGCACTTCGCCTACTTCGTGAAGGATTTGCTGTTTTACGTGCTGCTCATCCTCACGCCCATCATCGCTGGCATGGCGCTCGGGATCGTGCTTGACGGATTCGCCGGTATTCGAACGCCGTTGTTGTGGAGTTCGCTCCCGTGGACGTGGTTGGCCATGGCCACGACGCTGGGTCAAGGCCTGGCGCTCTCCTTCTTGGCGTCCTCACTTTGGTTGAGGGGGCGCCCGTTCACCGTGGTTGGCCCGTTGGTCATCGTGGCCGTCGGCGTCGCCGTTGGCGTTGGCCTGTTGCCCGCTGATCTCCTCCTTTGGGGCCTGGCAGCTCAATCCAGCCAAAGCGGGCTGGCCATCCTCCTTGGCTTGCTCCTCTCGCTCAGCATCGGGCTGATTGCATCGCTTCTCATCCTCGACGACTTTGATGTCAGCGTGGTGGAGCGGGGCGATTTGTTGGCCCCCACGTACGCTCGCCTGGGTTTCTTGGGAAGGGGCCACATTCGCCTCATCGTGGCGAAGGAATTCGTTGACCTGTTTCGGTCGGGCGCCATCAAGAAGATGACGGTGTCCTATGCCATCCCGCTGCTTGTCTTGCTCGGCATGGCCTGGCTGGTCGATTTTGCGGAGGCGCCCATTCCGATTAATCTCCTCTCCTACGCCCCGTTTTTGGGCTTTT
>CAXGZM010000081.1:0-7239 GCA_964014165.1 uncultured euryarchaeote
GCGGTCATGACCCTCATCCCACCTACAACGCCGTCTGCAGCGGCACCACGGGCCATGCTGAGGTGGTGGAGGTCCAATTTGACCCGACCGTGATTTCGTACGAAACCCTCCTCGAGGTCTTCTTCACGGTCCACGATCCGACCCAACTCAACCGTCAGGGCAACGACATCGGCACGCAATACCGGTCCTGCATCATGCCGCTTACCGAAGAACAGCGAGCCACGGCCGAGGCCATGATCACCGACATGGGCAACGTCTACGACGACCCGATCGTCACCACCTTGGAGGAACCCATCCACTTCTTGATCGCTGAGAAGAAGCACCACGACTACTACGCACGAAACCCCTACCAGGGCTACTGTGCAGCCGTTGTTGGCCCGAAAATCGCCAAGGTTCGTGCCAAACACGCCCACCTCTACCGCTGAGACCTCACCAAGACGCCGCTGCACCGAGGCATGCAAAAACCGCCATCTGCAAGATGGGTGAGGTTCAAGAATCGCCAATGAAGCCACCAATCCATGCCCAACAGCATTCCCAAGCCGCCCACCCCCGTCAACGAACCCGTCCTCGGCTACTTGCCGGGCAGCAAGGAACGTGCTGACCTCGAGGCTGAGCTCAAGCGCCAGTCGGCTGAAGTCCTCGAAATCCCCTGCATCATCAACGGTGAGGAAGTGTTTACCGGCGATGTGGTTGAGCAGGTCATGCCACACAACCACGGCCACGTGATCGCCCGCGTCCACATGGCCGGCGAGAAGGAAGTGAACGCTGCCATTGAGGCCGCTTTGGGAGCGCACGAGATGTGGTCCACCATGGAATGGCAGGCCCGTGCCGCCATTTTCCTCAAGGCGAGCGAACTCCTCAAAGGTCCACGCCGGGCTGAAATCAACGCCTCCACCATGCTCAACCAGTCGAAAACCTGCCACCAGGCCGAGATTGACTCGGCTTGCGAACTGATCGATTTCTGGCGTTTTAACTCCGATTACGCTCGCCAGATCTACGAAGACCTGCAGCCACCCATCTCACCGTCCTCCATGTGGAACTCCAGCGAGGTGCGGCCGCTCGAAGGCTTCGTGTTCTCGGTCACCCCGTTCAATTTCTCGAGCATCGCCGCCAACCTGCCTTCGTGCGCTGCCATCATGGGCAACGTGGGCGTGTGGAAACCCTCCCGAAATTCCTACGTCTCCAACTACCGCCTGATGCGCCTCATGATGGACGCTGGCCTTCCCGGCGGCGTCATCAATTTCATTCCCGGGCGAGCCGCTGTGGTCGGCGATATTTGCTTGGCGCACCGCGAGTTAGCAGGTATTCACTTCACCGGATCAACCCGCGTCTTCCGCCAAATGTGGCGAGACGTCGCCAACAACCTGGAGAACCTGAAATCCTACCCACGCATCGTCGGCGAAACGGGTGGCAAGGACTTCATCGTCGCTCACCCCGATTGCGACCGCCAGGCCCTGCTGGTCGCCATGCTTCGTGGCGGATTTGAATTCCAAGGCCAGAAGTGCAGCGCGGCAAGCCGAGTCTATGTGCCCCGCACGGTGTGGGACGCCATCAAGGACGACTACGTTGCCGAAGTGAACAAGATCACCGTCGGCGACGTCTCGGATTTCACCAACTTCCTCGGCGCTGTCATCGACAAGAAAGCCTTCGACAGCATCACGGGCTACATCGATCGGGCGGCAGCCAACCCGGATTGTGAGATTGTCACGGGCGGCACCTACGACGACAGCACGGGCTACTTCATTCAACCCACCACCATCGTGTGCAACGACCCTCGCAGTGAAACCATGGCCGAGGAAATCTTCGGCCCCGTGCTTTCCGTGCACGTCTACGAGGACGACGACTTTGAGGCCACCTTGGAACTTTGCGACACCACCTCGGAATATGCGTTGACCGGCTCCATCTTCGCCACCGACCGCCGCCACATCGAAACCGCCGTCAAGGCGCTGCGCTACAGCGCTGGTAACTTCTACATCAACGACAAGCCAACCGGCGCCGTGGTCGGGCAGCAGCCGTTCGGTGGTGCACGCGGCAGCGGCACCAACGACAAGGCGGGCAGTCCGCTCAATTTGTTGCGCTGGGTCAGCCCGCGTTCCATCAAGGAGACCTTTGCGCCGCCACACGACTGGACCTACGGCTTCCTCGAGTGATCAAACCGAGTCTTGCTGGGCTGCCTTGGCTTTACGCTCGAGGCGAGCCTTGTGGGCGCGCTCAGCCTGCGGTATGATGTACCGGGCCGGCACACGGGCCGATACAAGACCGATGAGGTACCAGCCGAGCGTCAGAAGAGGGGTGGCCAGCATGACCGTGAGGGCAGCCGCCATCACGAGGAAACCGTCCGTCGCCTGCCATGACCACACAGCGCACATGGCGGTGCACAGCGGTAGCCACCAGCGGGCAGCATAACTCGGGGTGGACATTCCCTTGTGGTCGCGTCGAGGAGCGAACGCTGCTTCTATCCACGACATGGTGCCTGATTGGCAAGTTTTGTATTTGAACGGCCGTTTATTTCTTCAAACCGTTGATGAAGGAGGACCTCGTAGGAATTCTCACCTGCAATGATGATGGCCTCTGCCGAATGCTGTTTTTCAGTGACGATTGATGGGCGAACTGAGCAGGTACCTCCTCCAGGGTGAAACCATGCAACCGATGACCTCCCATCCGTTGCATCAAGTTCCACTCACACCGGTACCGGACCGGCTCACGGTTTGGCGAGCCTCAACGCCCTGGCAAACGGTTCGGTCCATGCTCGGCCTCGTCATCGTTTGCTTCTTCATTGCACAGTTCGCCGTGGTCGTGGTTGCGGGCTTCATCGATGGCGACATGAACGGCACGCTCGGACCCCTCGACCCGCTGTTGACCTTCTTCGGTGGGGTTTGCCTCTCGCCCTTCCTGCTGCTGTTTTTCTACCTGAGGCGCCCAAACCTCACGCACACCGTCCAAGCTTACCCGGCCGAGCAAGGCCGGGTCATGCATGCGCTGGCAGGCGGCATGGTGGTCAAATCACCCCAACCAACCACCGTCCAACACCATCTGTTTCGTTCCACGGCGCCGCTCGAGATGCCAAAGCCGGCTCATCTCTGGCTGTTGTTCGTGTTGGGTGTCGGTGTTTCCACCGCCTGCTTGCTGCCGCTCACCGTCTTTGGTGCCACCGTAATGACGGTTCTCTTGGCCGTCGCCGTGGTGTTACCCGCTTGGCTCATCGGGTTCTCGACCCCGGTGTTTGCGTGGTGGTCCATCACGAGCCGCCACTTCGGCATCCACATCTCACGTCGAGATGCAGAATGGATGCTGGTGGCCGGCATGCTCTCTGCGGTACCCGCCATCGTGATCAACTCGTTGTTTTCGCCCATTTTGGTCGGTGCGGTCGGCCTGAATGCGTTCGAGACCGGCACGCTGGGGGAAGGACTGATTTTGTTCGTGTCTGCTCCGGTCGGTGAGGAACTTTCCAAAGCGCTGGCCGTGATTGCACTGAGCCACCTCATCGTTTCGCCCAAGCACGGCTTCTACGTCGGAACGACCGTCGGTTTAGGGTTCGCACTGCTCGAGAACGCAAGCTACATTCTGATGGCGCTGGCGGGGGACTACAGCAGCATTGCATACTTTTTCACCGCCAGCTTGCGCGGTCTCAGTTCAATCCCCGGCCACGCCATGTGGACCGGCCTCAGCGGGTACGCCATCGGTTGCTGGCTGAGTCGCGGCAACGCACTGCCCTCCCTGTCGGGCACGTCTTACCTCTCGGAAGACGCCGAAGCGGAGTGGGTGCTGTACGACAAACAGGGCCGAGGCGTGGCCCAGTCGACGTGGAACACCCTCCCATCTCAAGCCATCGTGAAGCTCCTGGGCCGGCATCAACGCCATGCGTGGCCCATGCCGACCACCCTTGGCGCGGGACTCGGACTCGCCATTCTCGGTCACGCGCTGTGGAACGGCTCATCGTGGGGGGTCGGCATGGCGCTCGCCGACAGTGAAACCCTCCTCGCCCTCGTCCTCCAGTTGGCGTGGTTGGCCGTGATGGTGCTCGGGCTGTGGTTCTGCATCCTTCGTTGGCTGCCGACCATCTTGCTGAACGCCACAGAATGATGCCGTGCGGTCATAACAGGGTGCGGTCTTCAAAAACCATGCATCGGTGCGAAAGGGTGGACCTTTTGTCCGTTTCCTGCGAAGGTGTTGACCATGGATGTCTTTTCCAGCGGACCGAACACCGGCAACCTCGTGGTGACCGCCGCCCTTGTTTTGGCGCTCTTGGTGATGTCCTCTCGGGCCAAGATGCTCGACACCAAAGGGGCCAACGCCGCCGCCATCCTCGGCCTTGTGGTCGGCGGACTTGGCCACTGGACGTGGCTCCTCATCTTGCTGGGTTTTCTGCTCAGTTCACACAAAGCCACGAAATGGCGATTTGACGAGAAGAAAGCCTTGGGTTTGAGTGAATCCAGCGACGGACACCGCGGCTGGACCAACGTCGTGGCCAACGGCGCCATTCCAGGCCTCATCTGCATCTACGCCTACATGGCCGATGATTGGAACACGGGCGTGTGGATGTTTGGTGCCGCTGTGGCCGTTGCCGCTTCGGACACCTTTGCCAGCGAAATCGGCTGCTTGGACCCGCGCGTCCGCATGATCACGACGCTCAAGCCGTGCGAGCAAGGTGAGAACGGTGGCTTTTCTCCCAACGGACAACTCGCAGCCGTCGCAGGCTCCGCCGTGGTCGCCGTCTTGACCTTCCTGGCATGGTGGACAACAGCGTCCGACGTGGCCTCCACCAACGGCATGGAACGCCTTGCTGTGTTGGCCATCATCGGCTGGCTGGGCTGCCAGATTGACAGCTACCTCGGCGCCTTGCTCGAAAACCGAGGCTACATGAGCAAAGGGTCGGTCAACGCCTCTGCCATCACCGGCGGTGTGCTGCTGATGTCGGCCTATCTTGGTGTTCTTTGAGACGCCAACGGTGCATTGGCTTCTTGAACCGATAGCGCTTGGTCGTGCCATGGGGCGTCAAGCATGGGCCATCGGGACCCTGTTCTTGTTGCTCTGTGTGGGCGTCTCTGGCTTGGTGTCGGCCAACACCGACGCCACCTATGAGCCCGGTTTTGTTGAATGGGAGATCAACCCGCTCGAACGCTTGTTTGTCGAGGGCAGCGACGTTGAAGAGGCCGTACTGCAGCGAGAACAAACCGACTCCGCCGTGGGTGGATTCACCGTGGGCCCGACCAACGGCCCCGTGCCCGTCTTTACCCTGCAAAGCCCCCCCGTGGAGCAGCCGGTGGAAGCCCAGGTGTTCATGAGCGTGTATTTCTCGGCCATCATTGAAGGCGGCGGCGGGCCTCAATCGTGCACCCGGCAGACATGGGCAGATTCCAGCACCACGCTCATCTACAGCGTGAGTGATGGCAGCGGAGAAATCTACTCGTCAGAGGTCACGCAAACACTGGACACCTCCGCTGAAGGCGACGCCATGAACTTCTCAGGCGAGGTACAAAACGTCACTCTGAGCCTGGACGTTGACCAATCCATCACCCTCAGCGTGGCCGTCGAACACCGATGCCTGGGCACACAGGCCAGGGTCCAGTGGGGCGGGTTCGAACAGAACAGCGGTGGCATCATCATCGAAGGCGTGCTCTACGAGCCAAAAGCCGACATCACCGTGGACGCTTCACGCCTCGCCCACGTTGAACTCGAACACCGGCTCCCGTGGGGCCTTGAAGACCTGCGAGACGAGAAGTGGGAGATTTGGGGCCCGCTCCTCCCGACCGACAAATCCCTGCGCGACGGCGAATACCTTGTCGAGACGAGTGCGGGACGCATCCGAATGACGCGAGACATGGGCGGCAACAACACCGTCTACACGTGGTCGGGCGCCAAACCGCTCCCCGTCGGCGAATTGAACCTCCAGTTCTGCCTCCGAACCGTCGCCGGGGACCTCAACAGCGACTGTCACGCCGAGGGCATCCTCCGCTTCGAAGTTCTTCCAGAAGACGACGGTTTTGCCAGTGCGGCGTTGTGGCTCACGCTCACCACCATCACGGCGCTGCTGGGGTATGTGGTCAACGCCTTCCGCAGTGGTTTGATGCTTCCCGCGCCCATTCTCGGTGCGCTGGTTGCCTTGGCCTTGCTCACGCTTCCGACGGTCTTTGACCAACCCAATTTGGGCGCTGATGCCGTGATTTTGGACAACACGAAGGTCTTGGACGCCGATTTGGCCAAATCCGACGGCTCTTCCGTCTCCGTTAGCGAATTGCTGGCCGGCAACGAGGCACTGATCATCGGTCTTGTTCTGCCCGGTTCAGAACAAATTCTCACCCAAGCCAACGAGTTCAACCGGTCCATCGACCAGCTCGGTGACCGCGTCGAAGTGGTCCACATCGTCACCGGCGAAGATGCGTTGATGACAGATGTCAACTCCTTGGCCGCCGCCACCAACGCAACGTGGAACGTCTACCTTGACGAGAAAGGCGTGTTTGCCAAAAGCCTGCCAACCGGCGCATCGGACGCCGTCGTGGTGGTCGACCCGGGCATGCACGTCACCTTTTCCCAGGCCTCGTCGGCAGCCATGCTGGACATCGTGGAATCCGTGGACGCCATCAAGAGCGGCGGACCGAATTCCTTCGGCTCCTACTTCGGTTTGCTGCTCGGGCCTGGTCTGTTCCTTTTCCTGCTCGCCCTTCCCCGAAACGAATGGACAGCGCCCGAAGAGCCGCTTCCCCCCGGTCTGCTGTGGGGCTCCATCGTCGTGGCGGGTGCAACCGGCATCCTGCTGGTCAACCTGCCAGCCTTGTTGCTGACGCTCCTCCCTGTCGGGATGACCGTTCGTTTCCTCCTCGACATCGCCATGATGGCGTGGATGCTCGAGATGTGTTTCTTCACCGCACGCCGTGGTGCGCCCTACGAAGCCGACCTGCTGGGACGTTTGCTCCATCGCAGTTTCCCCAAGGCCTTCCAAGACTGGCGAGACCCCGTGGACATGGACCGGGACGTGCTGCTGGGCATCTGGATGGGCTGGTTTGGATGGCTGGCCTTCCCCAACCTGTTCACCCAGGCCGTTGGCTCGTCGGTGCTGGCCGGCGGCAGCGGCATCAGCATGGCGCTGTTCTTCCTGTTGCTCTTCTTGTTCAGCGGCGGCTTTGTCGTGCTCTTGCTGCGAATCGTTTCGTCGTGGGGCGGTCCGTTCTCCCGCTTGTTCGGGAAGTTCGGCGGTGAGGTCTTCGCGCAGTTCGTCGGGTGGATCCTCACGCCCATGGC
>CAXGZM010000082.1:0-7169 GCA_964014165.1 uncultured euryarchaeote
TCAGTTCACGCAATTCCGCTTGGACGTTGGAACGACGAGCCTCGTCTTCTGCTCGACGCAGTCGGTCCTCTTCGGTGCGTTGCCGTGCGTGTTTTTCCTCGGTCCGAACCGATTCAAGTTCGAGGTTGCTGACATGAACCTGCTCTTGAGCGGTGATGAGGTCGGCTTGAATCCGTGCGTGCCGCTCTCGGCTGGTGTTGACTTGTTCGCTGAGGACTCGGAGTCGTCGTTCCTCGTCCTCGCTTTGTTTTCGAATGGTACTCAGGCGCTCGCTGCCTTCGGCGAGGTTGGCCTGCAACTCGGCTTCTTTGAGCGAAAGTTCCTCCAGCATCGCCTGCAATTCTGCACTGCTTCCTGCGTCCCCGATTGCTTTGGCCAGTTCTGCTGCACGTTCGCTGACCTGATGCTCCAGTTCGTTGACCCTGCGCACGAGACGTTCGGCTCGGGATTCCGCTTCTTCCCATTGGGACCGAGCCTGGGCGAGGTCGACCTGCATCGTGTTCAATTGACCGTGAGCTTCTTCCAGCGCCGTGGTGTTTTCCTGGCGGGATTCAGTGGCTTCTCTGGCGACGATCTGAGCCGCATCTTTCTTTTTCTCAAGTGCTTTGACCTGGGAGGTTAACACGGCTTTCTCCTTGTTGAGAGCGTCAATGCTTTGCTCGGCTTTTTCCAACTTGCGACGAAGCCCGGCATCGACGGCACTTACGGCTTGATCTCGCATCACAGGCAAGGCTTCTGCGACCTCGGCACCGCCGGTGTTGAATTTGAGTTTTGCACGCTCACTTCGAAGCGTTTCCAAACCTGCCTCAAAACCCAACAGGTCGTCCAGCATCGCTTTGAGGGAGGCCTGTCGGGCTTCGGACCGGGTTCGGACGGTGGCCAGGTTCCCGATGAACCCAGACAGGGTGAATCCCTCCACGGTTCCGGAATTGGCAGAGACGATCGTGCCCGCAGGGAAGCGAACGAGTTGCACTTTTCGCTTTGCTTCGGTGAGGGCGAGCATCGCCGCCTCCTCCGTGTCCATTGAGGGCGCCCAAAGGGCGACGGGGACGCCGCGAGACAAAATCAGTGAGACCGCCTTGCTCGAGGAACCGGATTGGACGTGGCCCGTCACTTCTTCCTCCACGGCAGCCTTCAACATCGAAAGCACTGCATCGGGACCGCCACGACCTTCGCGCAGCGTGAACCCCTTGGGCAGTGTTGAACCGTGTGCGCCCGCAGCGACGAGGTCACCTTCGAGCGCAACGGAGGCGGCGGAGAGAAGACGAGCATGGTTGGCGTCTTTCTCGGTCCATGCCGCAATGGAAATTTCACCGCTTTGTGCGAGGAGCAAGGCCCCGCTTTCGGTGTGAAGGGTCCAGTGGCTTTGACCGGACATCCCCCAACCGTCGTGCAGTGAACGGGTGCCCATGCCGTTCATCAATTCGTGGAGTTCACTGGCCAGGCGCTCCTCTTCTCCCAAGCCGGGGAGGTCGCCGGCGTGGTCGATCAGCATCCCGCTGTCGATGGCCATGGCGCCACGGACGGTCATGTTGTCCGCCAGCGTTTTGACCACGGTGGAAAGATCGCGCGCCAGCAGTCGTTCGACGGCATTGGTGCTTGACTTGAGGCCCTGACGGTCTGCCTGATGGACGAAGGCTTCCGGTACAACTTCAGCCAATGCACCAAGGCGGCTGATGGTGTAGGACGACGCAACGTGCCGGACCTTTTGTTCAGCTTCGAAGGCTTCGAGGGCGAGTTTGGCCTCGCCGCCACCCAGCATCACGCCTTTCTTGTCGCCGTCGCAGAGGTAGCCAACCACCCGTCCTGCACGGACCAGTCGGTGGCCGTAGGGTGTTTTGCGTCGGCCCGAGAAGGACGAGATCACGCCGTGAGCAAACGGCTGAAGTACGCCTTCTTCGAGCGTAATGGCTTCATTCACGGGCTTTCCATTGGGCAGTTCAAACACGGTGTTCACCTACAATTCATGGGTTGTGGCCAGTTGTTGACGCAACCGGTCGACGCTGTGGCGCCAGCGAGCAATGTTGGCAACCCCTCCGGACAACATCAGGATGCGATAGGGCGTGATGATGTCGATGCAGGTCGTGGTGGTGCCTTCGACCCACACTTCCTGCAATTCGCCCAAGTTGCTCCCCTGCGCCGAGTCGAGCGCAGCAACGGTCAGGTCAACTGCTCGCTGGGTAGGAGGGAGTTGACCCTCTGCGCCAACGCTGGAAAGCAACCGTCCTCGGTCATCGATGGCGGTGGCTTGCTCCACCCCGTTGACGCTGAGAAATTCAGTCAACAAGCGTTGTAGCATGGCTGCTCAATCTCTTTGACAGCGCCGTGGCCTTCAAGAAGTTTTGCGCCTGAGCGGCGGATTTCGCAGGTTTGGGTACCCTTTGCCATTTTCCAACTGGAAATAGAGATTTTCTCGGCCGATGCATCGGGCAAGAATCGTTCACGGTGGACTGAATTTTGTCCGACCAGCAGCGGCGTCGCACGGAATGTTTGGAGTGGAGGGACAAAAATATTTCAATTGAAAATTTGATTTTACAATTGAGAAATCATTTAGATGTTAGCCGGCACCCCCCCATTCCAGCCCACCTGACGATTTCCGTTGAGTTCAAACCACATCCCATGCAGGCGTCGTTATGGCGGAACCGTCAGAGGACTTGTTTTCCGTCCCTCGTTGCGACGTATGTGGCAAGCCTGCGGTGGTGGAACAAGCCTATTCTGGCCGAACCCTCTGCGGAAAACACCTCGCAAAGTCTGTGAGGAAGAAGATCAGCAAGGAACTCCGCCTGCAACTGCCGCTGGTCAAAGGCGAACACACGACCGTTCTGGTGGCCGTTTCAGGTGGCAAGGATTCTGCCGTTCTGTTGGACGCTATCGTTGATTTGCTCGGTCAGCGCCGAGATGTCACCATTGTGGCTGGGACCGTCGACGAGGGAATCGAGGGCTACCGTCCGCCTTCGATTGCCTGCGCCGCTGCGTTGTGTGAGCGACTGGGCGTTGAACACCACGTGGTGACTTACCCCGAGTTGTCCTTCATCGAAATGGACGAAGTGGTGCAACGCTTGCCGATGGTGATGGCCAAAGACAACGATGCACCGCGGATGGCTTGCTCGTATTGCGGTGTGTTCCGCCGACAGGGCATCAACCATCTTGCCTCCAAGGTCGGTGCCGACGTCATCGCTTTGGGGCACAACCTCGACGACATGGCCCAAACCGTCCTCATGAACATGGCCAATGCTGACATCGAGCGCACGCTTCGTCTCGCACCCCACACGGCCACGCCCGTTGACGGCCTTTCCCCCAGAATCGTTCCGCTGCGTTGGGTTCCAGAGCAGGAAATCCATCTCTACGCGCTTCACAAATCGCTTCCAATGCACCACGAGGAATGCCCCAACGCCCGCGGCGCCTTGAGGTGGCGCCATCGTGAAATGGTGGCTCACATGGAAGCTGACGTCCCCGGCACCCGGCACGGTTTGGTTCGAATGGCCGACCAAATCAAGGGACTGCGAGACCAGATTGTTGCTTTGGGTGGCGAAGATGGGCGTCCGGCACCCCCTCAACCTTGCCCTCGTTGCGGTAGCCCAACATCGGGGGTCCAGTGCAAAGCCTGCGACATGCGGGATTTGCTCGGGGTGGTCGACGATCAGAGCACGTTGTGAACCAATTCATCCAGGTCTTGCGGTCGGCCGCAATAGTGGCAACGCAGTTCAAGCGGTGCACGTGCAACGATCTTGAGTCGATGCGCCAACGGTTCTCGGGGGTTGGTCGTGATGCAGTTGGAGAACGTGCAACGAACGACGTTGACGATTTCTTCTCCCAACTCGATGGTTAATTTCTCGGCCACGCTGTACGCACGAATAATGGCGACGTGTGCGTCAGGTGCCACGAGCGCAAGCCGGTTGAGCTCGTCTTGGTTGAGTTCGCGGTCCTCGACTTTGATGATGTCCTTGGTGCCCATTTTCTTGGAAGGTACGTTCATGACGAGTGAAACCGGGACGGAGGTGCCCTTGTTGATGCCGAGCATTTCCAGCACTCGCATGGCTTGCCCAGCGGGGATGTGGTCGATGACGGTACCGTTGCGAATGGCGGTCACACGGCGCATGTTGTGTTCTTGCGACATCAAGCATCACCTCCGATAACGGCAGGAACTTCAACGTTCAGAAGTCTGCAAAGCAAAGCCATTCGGGCCACGACGCCGTTGAACGCCTGCTCGAAATAACGTGCGTGTCGCGTGGCATCGACGGAGGGATGGATTTCATCCACGCGTGGCAGGGGGTGCATGATGATCATGTCTTCTTTCGAGCCGTCCAGGTTGGAAGCATGGAGTTTGTAGGCACCGGCCACCTTCGCATATTCGTCTTCATCGGCAAACCGCTCCTTCTGAATTCGGGTCATGTAGACCACGTCGGCCGAGGCAATCGAACCCAGCAAGTCGGTCGTCTCAACGACCTTCGCACCGTGGGCGGCGAGATCCGATACGATTTCGCGTGGCATCCTGAGCAGATCCGGGCTGGCAAAGATGAGCTCGCATCCGAATCGGGTGAGGGCGTGGCTCAGGGAATGAACGGTGCGTCCGTAGCGGAGATCGCCGGCGAGGATGACCTTGAGGCCTTCCAGGCGGCCGTGTGCTTGGCGAATGGTGAACAAATCCAGCATGGTTTGTGTTGGGTGATGGCCGGCACCGTCCCCGCCGTTGAGGATGGGTACACGGGCCGCATCTTGTGCGTATTGAGCAGCGCCTTGCCGGGGGTGGCGCATGGCGATGATGTCGGTGTAGCCGTCCACCATCTGGATGGTATCGAACAGGGTCTCACCTTTGACCACGGACGACGTCTTGACGTCGCCAAGGTTCACCACATCCCCACCCAAACGCTTCATCGCCGTTTCGAAGGACATGCGTGTTCGCGTGCTGGGTTCGAAAAACAGGTTGCCGAGGATTTTTCCTTGCAACAGTGGAAGGTAATGTTCGCCTTTGGCCACGGGCAACAGGCGCTCTGCATCATCGAGGATGCTCAAGATGTCTTCGTTGGACAAGTCGTCCATGGTAATGAGTCCCGGCATGGTGTTCCCTCGGTTGAGAATACAACCCGATAACACCCTTGAACCTTGCCGCTGGTTTCCTTCGGTCGCCGTCCTTGGGTGGACAGGTTATCGGAGTGATTATGGGGGAACCACGGTGTGCAAGGGGCATGGTCTCTTGGGCGGATGCGGACGCAGCCGTTGAAGCAGAGCGGGCCCTTCGAATCAAACGGGTGGAAAACGCGACCCTCGTCTCGGCCCTCTCCCTGTTGCTGTGTGCTGTGTGGCTCGCCTGGCCCTCCATCCGTGGTCTGAGCAACGGCGATGGGGTACGACTCGCCAGTTTCGGTGCACCCCTCTTGGTGCTCATTTGGGGCATCTTCGTTCAGGATTTGACCCTCGACGACCCCTCGGCTCGATCTCGGGTCGCCTCGGCAACAACGGTGGCTTGGCCGCTGCTGATGTGCCTCGGAGCCCTTGGCTTCGAAGGGGAAAACGCGACGTTGGTGGGGAGCGTTTTGGTGCTCATCGCCGGCGTGATGTGCCGTCAACTCTCGCACGGGACGATGCGTGGTAACTTCGGTGTCCTTCGTTATCGGGCCATCCTCACCGGGATCGGTTCGTTGTCCGCCTTGGCCCTTGCGTTGACCTCGGGCGGGGCGTTCACCGAACCGCCGATGCTGTTGGCCCTTGGCGTGTGCGTGCTTGCAGTGGCGGACACCGGCTACACCTGGACGGTGGGAGACGACCAGAAAGTGGAACGAAAGCGGTTCAAGCAGCGACTTGACCGTTTGGAAACTCGATTGCTGGAACTCAAGGCCCAAGGCGCTGCTGTTGCCCAGGCTGCAAGTTTGTTGACCACGGCCAAAGAGGAGGGTCACCTCGACCCGACTTACGGCATGCGTTTGCTTGACGAAAGCGAAGAGGACATGGAACGAGCCCTTTCTTTTGCCGACGATGTCGAAATCATTCGTCAGGACGCGTTGGCTGCGGTGGAAGAAGCAGAAGCCATTGCACCCACCGTCAAGCGACCACGCAAAGCCTACGACATGGGCGAGCGCGAAGTGGTCCTCGGTTCGCTGCGAGAGGGGGAACAACTCTTTCGTCAAGCCAAGAAGCGCGCCGCCGACATCATCCTGTGGTGGGCGAAGGCCGAGCAAGCCATTCAGGAAGCCGCCCGAGCGCTGGACGGAAAGGACGGCGCCGGCGCCAAACAATTGCGGGACGTCTTGACAGAGGCCAAGGCGCATCTTGCTCGGGAGCAGCCCAAGGAGGCCCACGAGATCGCCGCCGTGATTCCACCGCAACTCGAAGCGGATGCTGACGCCATCGAGCGTGCTGAACGTTCGGTTGAAGAAGCGCAGCGGAGCGTCGCGCAAAGCGATGGCCTCGACACATCGGAGATGGAACAGCGATTGGAACAGGCATCCGATGCGCTTGCCTCCGGTAACGCCAGTCAAGCCATCGGATTAGCGGACGGCGTGGTACGAACCCTTGAGCGAGAGCGAGCGGCGATGGACGACGTGCTTCGGGCGTTGAAACAGAAAAAGAAACTCAAGCAACGGTACGATGGCCGTGAAGACCACGAACGGTGGGATGCCATGCTCGCAGCCATCGTCAAAGCGGCCGACGATAAGGTCTGGAGCCATGCGGGTATGTTGCTGGAGCAGATGACCACTGCACTTGACCGAGAGGGTCATGCTGTGGAGGAAGCACGGGAACTGTACGACTTCGTCGCAGGGCAGTGGGCCGTGCTCCGCAACCAGTGCGAGGCCGCACACATCAAGCCCACCGACGAGGACCGCCGGGCGGTCGAGGAAGCGGTCGCAGCCGCCGAGGAGCATCTTTCCGTGGCTCGACTTGAAGACGCCTTGGAGGCGTTGGGGGCCGCCGACGGGGCGATGGAGCGCTTGCGTCGTCGTATCTGATCAGGCATCGAGCAGGCCGAGTTTTCGAGCCGCGGTGATATCAATCGTTGACGGCAGACCGAGGTCGACCGGCATGCCGGCGATGGTGATCGTCAAGCCGCTCAGGTGGGTGTACAAGCCGATTGGAACTTCATCCGGTAGTTGGTTGTGAGCTTTTTTGGCCGAAGCACGGTTGACGCCCTGGTCCCCGAGGAGGAGGGACCACGCATTGGCTTTGATAGCGTG
>CAXGZM010000083.1:0-7126 GCA_964014165.1 uncultured euryarchaeote
GTTGGAGTGGGCGGCAGCAAACATTCAGCCACGCGGCATCATGGTGGAGGAACTCCTTCTCCACGAAGGGCGCCTCCCTGACGACTGGAAGGTGCACGTCTTCAACGGCAAGGTGGGGTTCATCCAGTACGATGTTGGTCGCATCGGTCAGCACTACCAAGCCATCTACGACGTTGAGGGAAACCAAATTCCGCAAACGAACCCCCGCTACGAGCAAGGCGACCTCCCCCAAACATTGGACGGCCTGCTCACCAACACAGAGCGAACCTCGCTCATTGAGGCAGCAGCCCGCCTCGCTGAGGACGTGGATTATACGCGCGTGGATTTCTTCTTGGTCAACGGGCGCTGGTACTTTGGCGAGTTCACCAACTACCACAACTCCTGCTACCCTCAATCCCGTGAATGGGAAGAACTCGGCGGCCGTTTGTGGCTTGAAGATGCATCGTGAGGGGTTGTCGTGGACGAAGTCGTGAACGCCACTCATTCGGTGTTGGTCGCCCAAGTGCGGCTGGCTGATGCCTCGCACAAAATCGATACGACGCATCAATTGTTGCGCGGCAAGCATTTCAGTGGCCCGAACAAAGTGGTGTACCTCGGGGACGTGGCCAAAGCCTTGCTCGCCCAACTGGCTCACCCGGACACGCCGGTGTTTACCGAAGCGCCCGGGTACAACGAACAGCGTTGGACGCTCGTCACCAACAGCGGCGATCTCCGGGTGGAGGTCCAATCGCTCCCGTATTGGGGCTGGGGTCTTCTGACATCGGGGTACCTCAACGTCATCCGACTCGGTGGCCCGCTGGCAGACCGCGCTCGTCTCGTCCTCGACACCTGCAGCGCATTGGGTCAATCGCCTTGGGAAATGGCTCACATGAAGGCAGCTGAGCGATGGGTTGGGCGCCACCTCAACCTGAACCTGAAAGGGAATGAACGGCACTGGCGGGCACTGCTTGAAGCAGGGAAAACAAGGCTGAACGAATCCATTGAAGCCGTTCGGTCAACCGCCATGGAAGCATGGTCGGAAGAAGTGGACGACGCAGCGGAGTGGCGAGCCATCATTGACGACGACCTTCACATGGCACGGCAGGCGCTTGCAGAAGACAATGCCCCCGGTGTTGACCGGGCCATCGCTCGTCTTGAAGCGACGCTGATTCAGATGTTGGCCAATCCGGACGCAGACTACATCCCTGCTCCGAGCACGCGCTTTTCAGACGGTACCGACGTCATGGGGAGCAGCGAGGCTCTCGGTGATAGCATGGTTGAGTTGAGGGCGTCCCTCGTCGCTGAAGACGAAGTCCCGTTCGTGGATTTGTCCATGCCGTCTGCCTCCGATGAAGAAGCGTGAACGCCGCGTCGCGTTCATAAGGGGGAGGTCGCTGGGTTGAACCGGTCCACATGGCAGCGAAGAAGAAGAAAAGCGACGGCAGCGGCATCCAGCAAGCTGCAGGTTTGATTCGATATTTCGATGAGGAATCCGAGGAATCGTGGAAGATCACGCCCGCACAGGTTTACCTTGCCTGCATTGCCCTCGGGGGCTTCTTCTACCTGGTCAACCAGGGCGTCGTCCAGGCCATCTGGAACCTATTCTGATTTCAAATCGGCTGAATTAACACGACCCGCTGGTCGTTTTCCGCCATGCATCGTGCCACTTCAAGCGCCGTTGCCAAGTCTTCCGTGACACCGAGCACTTCCTCCCCCTCGTTGGTTTGAAGCACCAAGCGGTGGGTCAGTTCGTGAAGCGTCGAAGCTTCAATGCGCTCGAAAATCCAATGTTCGTTTTCAATACGAACAAGCGCCGGCACCTCGGTCAGCGGCCCCATCTGTTCGCCGGTGCGTTGGGCACGGGATGTGAGGGAAGCGAGGTCTTGCACCGGCCGCCAAAGTCGCTGACGGAGCGGCATTCGTAATTTTCGTCGTGGTTCTACGCCTGCGCGGAAAGCTCGTGCCATGAGGGTCCCATCCCTGAAATCCGGAGATTTCGATTTGCGCTTCCTTCATCCACTCTTAAAGAGCGCGCAGAAGAACGGGCCTAAACCGATGATTCGCCGAGGCTGCGTTGCCGTTCACGTCGGTACCAGGCTGCAGCCATTCCCGTGGCCAACACCAGGGTTCCGGCTGCCAGAAACAGGGACCGTTGCGGCGTTGATGTTGCAACGATGAGCGTCCCGACCGTGAGAACGGCGGCGGTCATGACACCGGGCGTTCGGTTCGAAGCCCCGGCCATGACAAAGAGATGAACGACGGGGAACACGCCACCGGCCAACAACATGGCCGACAACAGCAGCCATCCCCCGTCAGCCATCAAGGCTGCCGCCGGAAGAAACAGCATGACGGCCATACGAAACCACCATGCTTCCGGATGATGAGCGGCATCAAATCCAACCATGGGAAGCGTCATGGCGATGGCCCCGGCGGTCAATGCCAATGCTGCCCAGCGCCAACCGGTCAATGCAGCATCGAGCCCTTGACCGTACACCTCGACGGCATGGGCCGTGGTGGAAGCGATAACAAACAGCACAACGGCCATCGCCACAAGCGCCCACGTGAGCGACGTGGCTTGTCGAGATGCCGCTGAGTGAAGGCCTTCTGCAACGGTGGAAAAGGCGTGTGATGTGGCCATCAGCGTCGTGTATGCCACGACGAGGATGCCCATGGCCAACCGAGCATCCATCATCGGCCGAGCCCACCATTGGGGCGACAAGGCATCGGTTTGCACCAGCAACCCCCACGCAACGGTGCCGGCCAAGGCTGTCTTCAACAAGGCCCGGTGGAACAGCACATGCGTTTCGCCGCTTGAGGCCATGCGCGCCGTTGCGCTCATGATTTCTCCTGCCATCATCAAGAGGAGGGTGAACAGGACCGTTGTTGCCAACGCACTCCACGGCGAAACCGACACCGTCGGAGCGTCCGGAGGGGCGGTCATGGGTTCGTATGCGGTTGGCTCAAACAGCATCATGAGCGTCAACAACCCCCACCATCCAGCGTGGGTCATCATGCGGGATTGAACGGCTTCGGTGGTGGCCGTGGATGCGTCACGGAGGCTGGGTAGCCGAGGCGAAAGAACGGCGAAGACCAACAGTGACATGAGCGCTCCTTCGACAGCCCCTTGACCGGTGAACAGCACTTGCAGTCGGGCTCCAACGCCCGCGCCGTCGCCGAGGATCAACGCCACTTCAGGATGGGTTGGGTCAAGCGCAGCGAGGTCGCCAGCCCTCGAGACGAGTAAACCGAGGACCATGACGGGCGGCAACCACACGTAGAGCCGATGGAGGAGCGGTCGTTCCCGAAGCACGTTGAGCAACGAAAAGCTCGCCGTCCAAGAGAGGCAAGCCATGAACAGCGCTGGCAGGTACCACGGTGCGGAGGACGCCAGCATGATTGCGAAGGCCACGGCTCACCTTTTCATCATGGCGGAAGACCAAAAGCGAGGACGGGCGAGCCTTGCCCGTGCGAGGACCAACGGACGCCGCTGAGGAGCGAAGAGCCTACGCCCAACGGTCCTCGTTGGCGGCGCTTGCTCGTCATTTGGGCCGAAACGATGAGGCGTGGTTAAACGCCGCGCTGGAGCCGCTTCCTGAGACGTTCCGAATCACCCACCACCGAAGCGATCGTGCATGGACCGTTGAGCAAGTCAAAGCCTTGGGTGCCGTTGAACTTCCTTGGATGGGCGATGAGGCAGCCTTTGTCATGCCGTTTGCGCGGGGGCGCGCTCCCGAGGGCTTGGCCCAGCGCATGATGGCGCTGCTGCACGAGACCGGCCGAATCACGCGACAGGAAGCGGCAAGCATGCTCCCCGTCCGTCTCCTCCATGCGGAAAGTGCATGCCTCGCCCTTGACATGTGCGCTGCACCGGGCTCCAAAACGACGCAGCTTGGCGAACGCTTGCACCCCAGCGGCGTGGTGGTGGCCAACGAACCGGTGTCGGGTCGACTCAACATGCTGGTCAGCAATCGAAGCCGTTTGGGGTTGGCCAACGTCGTGGTTACGCAGCATGACGGGCGGCACTTCGGACGGCTGCCCCCGCCAGGCTTTGATGCCATCATCGCTGACGTGCCCTGCACGGGAACGGCGACCACGCGGAAGAATCGAGACGTGTGGTGGGATTGGACGCCCAAAGAAAGTCGGAAGATGTTCAAGATGCAGGTGGAGATCACGGTTCGCGGTGCTTCACTCCTCGTGCCCGGTGGCCATCTGGTGTACTCGACCTGCAGCATGGACCCCGTCGAGAACGAGGCGGTGGTTGCAGAGGTCTTGCGCCGGTGCCCCTATCTTGAACTCGTCCCCATGCACCTCGAGGGTCTCCACCTTCACCCCGGCTTGACGGGTTGGTCGGTCCTTGACGAAGAAGGCGAGCCTGTACCCCTTTCAGAAACCGATGCTTTGCCGTTCTTCCAACCGGAGCACCTCTCGCCGAAGGATCGCCTGAGTGCGGGCGTGGGCGACGGTGCACAAGAAGCAGCGGTGGAGCAACAATTGCCGCATTGCCTGCGCCTGTGGCACGAAGACAACAACACGGGAGGCTTCTTTGTGGCACAATTTCGACACGTCCCGGAAGGCGACGAATCAACGGCGAGAGCCTACCGTTCTCGCCGAGCAACACGACATGACAGCGATTGGACCCCCACCGTGAAGGCGCCGCCAAAGCCAACCTCAAACTCTGTTGTTCGGGCCGAGGAGGCAGTCGTCAACCACGTCGAGTCGATGTACGGCATCAGTCTGAGCGAGTCATCGTTGTGGCAGCGAGGGAAGCGACTCAACCTCGCCCCGCCCATGGTGCACGACCGCCTGTTCAAACCCCCATCGCCCACGAACAAAGGGGATGTGTGGGGCGGTGATTCCTTCCACCCCGTCCGTGTGGTTCACGCCGGACTGCCCGCCTTCACCCTCAAGAAAGGGTCCTGGCGTTCTCGCCAGGAAGCCCTGTATGCGTATGGAAACCGATTTCAAAACAACGTGGCGACCGTATCACCCGAGATCTTCGTGCGGCTCTTGAGAGGATGGGCGCCCCTGCTCGACGATTTCTCCGATGAAACCGGTCTCAACGAACTTCCTGCGGGGGCGTATTTGCTGCGCAGCGAACTGCCTTGGGGCCTGGAAACCATCTCCGTGTGGGTGGGTGCCCGCATCACCTTGATGATCGACGTCAACGAGCAAAACATCCTGCGCCACAAACTGAACCTCCCTTGGCGGGACGAGGAGGAATGAGTGTGCGCCGGGTCATCTTCGTCTTGGTCCTGATGATGATGGTTCTTCCCGTCGCACTGGCCGACGAGCAACCTTGGGCGGTCCACGCCGTTGCTGACCTGGAACCAAGCCAAGCGAAGGGCTTGGAAGAACTGTATGCGCCGGCTTCGCTCTCAACCGTGCCCGAAGCCAACGACGACCGAGTACGGTGGGCATGGTGGTCGTGGAGCGAAGAAACGGGTTCCAGCTGGCCCGATGATGATGCACTCTACCGCGCCTCAAGCCGCAACCTGACCGTGCAACTTGCACAAGAAACACCGACGGTTGAGACCCACGACCTTCCCTCGGAGGCCCTCATCAGCGTCGCCGGTGAGGTCAAGGTGGTCTCGGCGGAAGACCGGGCGCGAATGGTAGCCTTCGACCTTGAGGTCACCCCGCTGGAAAACCTCAGCAACCACACCATCCTCTATGTTGTGTTGACCGAGGATCGTGCGGTTGACCAACACCAGCGGAAGATGAACCACCTCGTGCGTGAACTCCGTCCCGAAGTCGGCTTTTCCGTGAAGGCCAACAACGCCACGTCCTTTGTCTCCATGCTTCCTGCCGACCACCTTGCTGCTGCCGGTGTCAATCTGAAGGAGGAAACCACCGGGTGGTCCTACACCGTGGCCGTGTTTGGAACAGGTGCAGAGGAAGAAAACGAAAGCCGACTGTTGTGGATGGCTCACGGGTCGCTTCCCGCCCCTCAGCAAAGCGTGACAGCGACACAGACGTGGATGCCGCTGTTGCTCACGGCCATCGCGCTCGTCATCGCTGCCTCCATCATCGGCGCCCTTCGCCAACGAGAGAAGGCCATTCCAAACCTGCAAGCAGCGTGGTCGACGGACGATGAACATCAGGCGATCGTTCGCATCAAGGCGGGATCCCATCCGTTCAAAATCACGGCATGGACGGTCGACGAACCATGGCAATTCAAGGGACGACCGCCGCGTTTGGAACTCAAGGCCGGTGAACAAAGGGAAACAGCGGTGGTGTTCAGGGAGACGCTGGACGGCGACCTCCATCTCGACGTTGCCATCGACATCGACGAGTTTGGAGCCTGGAAACAGCACCTGTGGCTGCAGACGCGTCCGGATGTCCAGCCCAAGAACCCGCAGTGAAGGGTTGAAGTTCTGCAGGGCTGTCAGCCACCTCATGGACTTGGATGCCACGGACCGTGCGCTGTTGCTGTTGCTCAGCGAAGATGCACGCGTCAGCCATCGTTCGCTTGCACGAACCCTCGGTTTGGCACAAGGCACGGTGACCAACCGTATCCGCCGTCTCGAAGAAGAGGGCGTCATCGAAGGCTACCGGGTGGCGCTTAACCCGGCCCAACTCGGCTGGTCGATGACCATCATGGCGGGCCTCCGCATCCAAAAGGGTCGCATGATCGACGTGCAACAGAAGATTTCAGCGGACCCTCGCGTCTTTGCGGTCTACGATGTCACGGGCGACTGGGATTCCATCGTGCTTGCACGGGTCAAAGACCGAGCCGACCTCGACAATTTGACCAAGACGGTGTTCACGCTGGACGGTGTGTCGCGATCCTATACCCATGTCGTGCTCAACACCGTCAAGGAAGAGGCGTACCCTTCGGTGGTCAGTGAAGATTGAGCTCGTCATCGTACATGTCGATCAGCGGCCCGAGCACGTCCGCAAGTCCCGAAAGGCCTTCCACAACTCGGGTTTCTGGCTTGAGACACCTCGTGAGCGTTGACCGGAGTTGTTCATCAAAACGCACGTCCAACGACTCAAGGTTTCGCCGAATGTTCGCCTGCAGGCGCCCTCCCGTGCGGTCCCAATCCATGAACACAATGATGCTCGGACCGCCGTCGATTTTACTGCGGCGTCCAAAGGTTTCAACCAAATGCACCAGGACGTCATCAACCGGCCAACCGCGGTTCAG
>CAXGZM010000084.1:0-7056 GCA_964014165.1 uncultured euryarchaeote
TCAATCCCAGATGCCCATGTCCATGCGAGCGTCTTCGCTGGCGTGGACCTTCGGGTCCCAGCGTGGCGTCCAGACGAGGTTGATGTGGACGGAGGAAAGCCCGTCGGTTTGGAGGGCAGCACGGTGAGCAGCCGCCATGATTTCGGGTGCAGCAGGGCAACCGGGCGAGGTGAGCGTCAAGTCCACCTCGGCGTGAAGCCCCTCGTCCTTCTCCTCAAAGCGGACATCATAGACGAGGCCCAATTCAACGATGGAGAGTTCCAACTCGGGGTCTTCCACGTCGTCCAACTTGTCCATCACGGCTTCTTTGGTCGTCATGCGGGTCACTCCATGCTGGCACGAATCTCGTCCATCACCTTGTCGTACATGTTTCGAAAGCCGTTGGAACGGCTCGGTGTGAGGCTGTTGAGCAGGCCCATTTCCTCGGCAAAATCCACGGGGATCAGGGCTGCTTGGGCCGGTGCAAGCCCCTCAATGGCGATGCTAAGCACGCCCATGAGCCCCTGAACGAGTTTGGCGTCGGCAGCGCCCACCATGTTGACGAGGCCTTCGTTGACGCCAATACGAACGTGGGCTTCGGACTGGCAACCACGGATGCGGGTGTCTTCGGTCCACTCGTCGGTGGGGAGCACCACCACTTCGTCGGCGAGCTCGAAGACCATCTCGAGGCGTTCACGCTTGTCGGTGACTTCCTTGAATTCATCAATGAGTTCTTGGAGAGCCTCCGGGTAGAACGTCATGCGAATTTCTCCGTGATTTCCTTGAGTTCCCTGACCAAGCCCTCGGCTTCTTCTCGGGTGTTGTAAACGTAGAACGAGGCGCGCACCGTGCCCGAGATACCGAGTCGGTTGAGCAAGGGCTGTGCGCAGTGGTGACCGGTCCGCACGGCGAAGCCACGGGCGTCGAGCAGGTGGGCCATGTCTTCGCTGTTGATGGTGGGGTGGAGAAACGACACCACGGCGGCGTCGTCTTCGCCGTGTCGACCGTAGACGCTCATGCCCATGGCACGGAGTTCCTCAGCGACCCATGAAGCGATTTCAACCAGACGGGCGTGCTCGGCGTCCAAATCAAACGAATCCATCCAGTCCAAGGCCGCCGACCAGCCGATGGCTTCGGCAATCCGTGGCGTACCAGCTTCGAACTTGTGCTCGTTGGTCTGGTAGGTCGAGCCCTCCACGGTGACGGTTTCGATCATGTCGCCACCGCCCATGAACGGCTGCATCTCCTCGAAGGCCTCGGGCTGGACCAGCAAGGCACCGATGCCGGTTGGACCGCACATCTTGTGCGCAGAGAACGCCATGAAGTCGGCACCAAAGGCCTGGAAATCCACGGTGGAGTGGGGCACGCCCTGCGCCGCATCGATGAGCACCTTGGCGCCCGCACCGTGGGAGGCAGCGATGATGTCCTCGAGCGGGTTGCGGACGCCCAGCACGTTGGAGGTGTGGACCACACAGACCAGTTTTGCTCCGGGCAGTGCGTGGGCAAAGGCTTCCATGTCGAGGGTGAAGTCAGGCATCACGGGAACGTAGCGCAACTCAATGCCTCGCTCTTCAGCCAGCATTTGCCACGGAACGATGTCCGAGTGGTGCTCCATCTCCGTGAGAATGATGGCGTCGCCTTTTCCGAGGTTGGCTCGACCCCAGGCGTGAGCGACGAGGTTGATGGCTTCGGTCGTGCCGCTGGTGATGATCGCCTTTTCGGCGTTGAACCGCTGCTTGAGTTTGGTGCGGCAGGATTCGTAGCCTTCGGTCGCCTCACCGGCGAGGGTGTGAACCGCACGGTGAACGTTGGCGTTGGATTCCGAATAGTAGGCGTTCATCGCATCGATGACGACCTTCGGTTTCTGCGTGGTCGCAGCGTTGTCAAGGTAGACCAGCGGGTAGCCGTTGACCTTGCGCTGGAGGATGGGGAATTGTTCTCGCAGGGACATGGTATCACCGCTTCAATTCGCATTCCAGGTGAACCGTCAGTCGGGTTCGCATCTCATCGACGAGGACTTGGTTCTCGATGCTTGAGAAGCCGTCCTGCATGAAGCCCTCGATGAGCAAGGCGACGGCCGATTCCTCGTCCAAGCCACGGCTCATGAGGTAGTGAAGTTGGTCCCGATTCACGGGTGCACTGGCGGCCCCGTGAGCGGCGGCCACCTCGTCCGCAAGGACTTCGAGCTCTGGGATGGCTTCTGCTCGTGCTTTTTCTGAGAGAAGGAGATTCTTGAACACTTGACCTGCATCGCAGTGGTTGGCGTGTTCGGCAATGGTCAACAGGCCGGTGGCGATGGAATGGCTCCGGTCGTCGCAGGCGGCGTGAACGTTGAGTGAAGAATCGGTGTGAGCAACATCGTGGTGAATTTCGACGTGGTGATCGACGTGCCGTTGACCGGAGCCGTGCACCGAAATGGCCTGGGTCAAGGCGCCGCCGGAGGCCGTGAAGTGCGTGCGAACATCGCTCTTGCATCGGAACCCACCGATGGACAATCCAGCGAGTTCAAGCGAAGCATCACGGTTGACGGTCCAGTCCTCGCAGTGCAGCAGTTTGCCGTTCGTCGAGAGTTCGTTCACCAGCCCGAACCCTGCTCGGACGTTGGCACCGGTTTCTCCCGTGATGTGCAAGCCCGTCCAGTCCGATTCACCGGACAGGTGAAGCGTCACGGTCACGTCGTGCTTCAGCGAAAGATGGAGATGGCCGACGGCCACATGACCGGATGCCACGGCCTGAAGATGGACAACTTCGCTTTCACCGTTGGTCTCGAAGGTCCAGGCCGAACCGCCGAGTTCGCTGAGAAACACACGGCCGATGTCCTCAGCGTTGACGATGCGAGGAGCGCCTTCGATCAGCGACCCGCCTTCAACGACCTTGAAACGGACCCCCGAGGCTTTGGGAACCTCGTCGACCTTGGAGGGGTGAATGCGTGCCCATGGAGTGTATCGCCACAGATGAAGAGCACGGGAGGGAACGGCCATGTCGGCATACTTCATCCGATGGAACCCTCCATTTCCAGCTCGAGCAACTTGTTGAGTTCCACGGCGTATTCCATGGGGAGTTCGCGGGTAAAGGGTTCAAAGAAACCGTTGACGATGAGGCCCATGGCTTCCTCTTCGGAAAATCCTCGGCTCATGAGGTAGAAGAGTTGGTCGCCCGAGACCTTTGACACGCTGGCTTCGTGCTCGAGGTCCGCCGTTGAGTTGCCGACTTCCATGGTCGGGTAGGTGTCGGAACGGGAGTCGCTGTCGAGCATGAGAGCGTCGCAGACGATCTTGGAGCGGCATCCGTGAGATTTCGGGGTCACCTGGAGCATGCCTCGGTACGAGGAACGCCCGCCGTTCTTCGAGATGGATTTCGAGAGAATGTTGGACGTCGTGTTTGGGGCGAGGTGGTGCACCTTGGCACCCGCATCTTGGTGCTGACCTGCACCGGCGTAGGCCACTGAAATGACCTCGGCGTGAGCGCCTTCGCCCTTGAGCAGAACAGCGGGGTACTTCATTGTCAATTTCGAGCCGATGTTGCCGTCAACCCATTCCACGGTGGCGTTCTCGTGAGCGACACCTCGCTTGGTGACCAGGTTGTACACGTTGGCCGACCAGTTTTGGATGGTGGAGTAGCGAATCTTTGCACCCTTCATGGCGATGAGTTCGACCACAGCGGAGTGGAGTGAATCGGTGGAGTAGGTCGGCGCCGTGCAGCCCTCAACGTAGTGAATGCTGCTGCCTTCATCGGCGATGATGAGGGTTCGCTCGAACTGACCCATGTTCTGTGCGTTGATGCGGAAATAGGCCTGAACGGGCATTTCGACGTGAACCCCTTTCGGGACGTAGATGAAGGAACCACCCGACCACACGGCGGTGTTGAGGGCGGAGAACTTGTTGTCGCTGTAGGGGATGACCGTACCGAAATATTCCTTCACGATCTCGGGGTATTCCTTCAGACCGCTGTCCATGTCGAGGAACAGCACGCCCTGTGCCTCGAGGTCCTCTCGGATGGAATGGTAGACCGCTTCGGATTCGTACTGAGCGGTCACGCCTCCAAGCCACTTCTGTTCGGCTTCCGGAATGCCCAACCGGTCAAAGGTTCGCTTGATGTCGTCGGGCACGTCGTCCCAATCTTTCTCCGTTGCATCAGAGGATCGAAGGAAGTAGGTGACGTTGTCAAAGTCAATGTTGTTGAGTTCGCCGCAGTTGCCCCAATCGGGCATTTCGCGCTCGACGAAGTGGTGGTAGGCTTTGACGCGAATGTCTGTCATCCACTCGGGTTCGTCCTTGAGCGCTGAAATGTCGCGCACGACCTGTTCGGAGAGCCCCTTGTCAAACCGGATGGTGGCGTTTTCTGGGTCGTGGAACCCGAACTGGTAGTCGCCAACCGCCTCTCGTGCTTCGTCGCTCATGTTCAGGCCTCCGTTGCTGTTTCAAGCCATTCATAGCCCTGTTCTTCAAGTTTGAGCGCCAGTTCAGGTCCGCCGGATTCGACGATGGTGCCGTCGATCATGACGTGAACGAAGTGGGGTTGAACGTGGTCGAGCAGGCGTTGGTAGTGGGTGATGATGAGGCAACCCGCCTGCGGCGCCACGCTGTTGATGCCTTTGGCCACGATGCGGAGTGCGTCGATGTCCAAGCCCGAATCGGTTTCGTCCAGCAGCGCCAGTGTGGGCTTGAGCAACAGCATCTGAAGGATTTCAAGGCGCTTTTTCTCGCCACCGCTGAAGCCGTCGTTGACGTAGCGGGAGAGCACGGATTTCTGCATCTCGAGCGCGCCCATGGCGGCGTTGAGCTCTTTGCGGAATTCTCGACCCTTGAGCGGCTCGTCTCGAACCGACTGCACGGATTTCTTGAGGAAGGTGCCCACCTGAACACCGGGGATGACGGCGGGGTATTGGAAGGACAGGAACATGCCGGCACGGGCTCGCTCGAAGACACTCATCTCGTCGATGTTGGTCCCCATGTAGTGGATGGACCCCTCGGTGATTTCGTAAGCGGGGTGGCCCATGATGACGCTGGCAAGGGTGGATTTTCCGGCGCCGTTTCGCCCCATAATGACGTGGATTTCACCGCGGTTGATGGTTAAATTCATGCCGTTGAGGATGGGCGTCTCCTCCACGCTGACGTGGAGGTTTTCGACACGCAGGATTTCCTCGCCCATGTTCATCCCTGTTTCCCCGTCTCGTCTCTCCTTTATCAAGGGATGTAGTTTCCATACGGACGGCGTATTTTGGGACAAATAGCATCGCATCCGTTCCTTCCGCATCGACCCGTTCACGGTGATGGCCATACGAGGGTTGAAGTTCGCCACCTCAAAGCATGGCCATGGACGATGATTTGGTGGCAAAGTACGCCGCCGAGGCCAAAGCCGCCATGGAGGCGGAAGCCGCTCGGCGGGTGGCTGAATCCACCGACCCTGAAGAGGAAGAACGGCTACGGAACACGTCGCTTCACGAACTTCTCGACTCTCAACACCTCGTCCCCGCCCTTCTCGCTCGGCTCGGCGCGGTCCGTGCTGCTCTTGACGGCCACGGCGGTGGCATCGCCGTTTCCCTCATCGACCATCATGAGGAAGCGCTTGACCTCGTGCTCGACTTGACCGGTGCTTGCCTCTCATGCGGAGCGGCACCGGGAACCCTTGAAGGGGTGAAAGGGGACTTGGAGGCCGACGCTGAAGTTCATCGAATTCGGTTTTCATCGGCTTTGCTCGACACGTTCGATGATCTCGGGCGCGAGTTCATTCTGGCGCACGGCAAGGTGGAATTTGTTGATGTTCCAACCGACGGCGAACCGGCTTAATTTGGCGAGCCATTGAAAAAAGGCTGGACGGAGGCCGAACCATGGCAGCATGGAGCGAGGGACGCCGAGAGGACCCTACGCCGTGTCGCGAACAGGACCACGGTCGTTTCGAGGTCACGCAGCGGGACGGTCGGGCTCGCTTGGGCCGCCTTCACACACAGCACGGTGTGCTCGAAACACCCGCCCTCCTCCCAGTTGTCAATCCCAACATTCGAACCATCGAACCGAGGGTGATGTGGGACAGGTACGGCATCCAGGCCCTCATCACCAATTCCTACATCATGTGGAAGCACGATGATCTCCGGGAGGTGGCGCAGCGCGACGGCGTTCACGGCTTGCTGGACTTTCCCGGGGTGATCATGACCGATTCGGGGACGTTCCAGTCCTACGTCTACGGCGACGTTGAGGTGGGGGTTGACGAAATCGTCGCCTTCCAGCGTTCCATTGGCGTCGACATCGCCACGATGCTCGATGTGTTTTCGCGCCCCGACATGAAGGTCGCAGAAGTGGAGCACGCCGTTCGTGAAACGGAAGCCCGTGCTGCACAAAGCCTCGAGGCAGCCGGCACCACCATGCTCAACGGCCCAATCCAAGGGGGCATTTTCAGAGAACTTCGCCACATCTCGGCGCAGCTGATGGGCCAGCACGACTTCGCCGTCCACCCCATCGGTGGCATCGTTCCCGTCATGGAGCAACAGCGCTACAAGGACTACGCGAAGATCATGATGGCCACGCTTCCGTTGCTGCCACCCAACCGCCCGGTTCACATGTTCGGTTGCGGCCATCCCATGCTGTTCCCCATGTCCGTGGCCCTCGGCGCCGATCTCTTCGATTCAGCGGCCTACGCCCTCTTTGCCCGAGACGGTCGCTTGCTTACGCCGTGGGGAACCGAGCGCATCGATGAACTGGTCGACTGGCCGCTGATGATGCCGTGCGTCGTTGGGACAACCCCCGCTGAGGTCCGAGCCATGAAGCCGGAAGCAAAAGAGCAGTTGCTGGCCCATTTCAACCTCGAAGTCACGCTCGCTGAACTCGCACGCTGCAAACAGGCGGTTCGAGACGGGCGCATCTGGCAACTCGCCGAGCAGCGTAGCCATCAGCATCCAGCCCTGCGAGAGGCCTTCCTCTGGTTGACCACCTCGCCAGCGATTCAGCGTGGCGTTCGCCCTGAGAACTTCTACAACGACCGGGACGCAGCGCGGGACATTGACCGAGACCAAGGCATGTGGGAGGACGCGTGGGACTGGATCGTTTGGAGCCAACAAACCCCGAGGGTCGGTGGCGTTCA
>CAXGZM010000085.1:0-7056 GCA_964014165.1 uncultured euryarchaeote
GGTGAAGGCAAAGGTAGCCTTGTACCTGCGCTCAACGTTGAACCTCCTAAATCTATAGAAAGGATTCCATGGAGCCTACCTCCCTCCAAAAGTCACGCCATTCGCTGGCTGGCTCTGGCAGCTCAATCCAATCAAAACGTTCGTCTTGAGAACATGGCTGCGGCCGGTCAAGACATTGTCTCCATGCGTCGTTGCCTGCGCCAGCTCGGTGTCAAGATCACCGACTTGGACGAAGCGGGCAGGCGGCTGGACGTGGAGACGAACCTCGACGATCAGCCTCCGAGAGGCACGGTTTCATGGGAAGTGGAGGGAACGGGTCCTCACGGTATGAAGGCCCCGGTGAGCGTTCTTCACGCTGGAAATTCAGGAACCGCTTTGCGTATTTTGATGGCCATGTGTGCTCGCTTTGATGTGCCCGTGATGGTTGACGGCGATGCTTCTCTTCGCGCTCGAAACCACGACGTGATGGTCGGTGCGTTGGAAAGTCTCGGCGTCAGTGCTTCTCGGGGCGTCGGGGTGGAAGGCCTTCCCCTGCTCCTTCAGGGCCCCTGGCAACCCAGCGAGTTGCTCTCGCTGGACATTTCCACATCAAGTCAACCCACCACCGCCTTTTGTCTGGCCGCTCCTGCCCTCCCAAAACCCACCCTCCTCGAGTCCACCGGCGAGGGTGTTTCCCTTCGACACAGTTCGCTGACCAAGGCCATGTGCGTTCAAACAGGGGCCAAAGATTCGCTCCACAGCGGCCACCTTGAGCCGTGGAACCCTGCCTTTGAGGGGTCCAGCGTGGTGATGCCACCCGACGCATCGATGCTCGCCTTTGCCTGTTTGGCAACGAGGGTGTGCCGTGCCCCTGTCGTCGTTGAAGCGCTGCCAACGCCAGAGGAGTCGTTGGGGCACGAAATCCTTCTCGAGCATCTCGCCCCTCTCGGTCTGGCCTGTGAAGCCACCACCTTTGTCGTGGCTGATGGTGCGGCAGCCGTTGAGTTCGACCTCAAACACGCGAACGACTTGATCACGCCGATGGCTGCGTTGCTAGCGTTGGGCGGTGGCGGGAGCATCCGTGGCGCCGAACACGCCGCCTTCAAGGAAACCGACCGCACGCACGGGACCGTCTCGCTTCTGGCTCAATTTGGACTCACGTCGACGTACGGGTCTGGTCAACTCAACGTCCCTGGAGGGCAAACCGTTTCACAACCCACCGGACTTGTGGAAACCTACGGCGACCACCGGATGCAGATGACAGCCCTCGTTTTGGCCATGGGCTGCTCGTCGCCCGTGCTCATTGAAGGGGACGACCTGCACGAAGTTGCAGACCCGGAAGCCGTTGAACGCTGGCAACATCTTGGCGTCAAGGTCGAACGTGTGCTCCACCGGCCCTGGTAGGTCAGCCGTGTCGCCCGAAATGGTGGTCCAAACTGTCGATGGAAATACGCAACGACGTGGGCCGTCCGTGCACGCAGGCCCAAGGATTCGGTATCCTCCTCATGTCGTCGAGCAGGCGCCTCATCTCAGGGAGCGTGAGCGGGTCGTTGGCTTTGACAGCACCGCGGCAGGCGTTCATGAAGGCAATGTGGTCTTTTTTTGACTCGATGGTCTCGAGCGGTCCGCCGTCTTGGGCTAAATCCTGGAGCAGATCGAGGAAGAACGAACGCAATTCCTCACCGTCCAGGAGTTGCGGAGACGCCGTGATGGTCCACGAACCGTCGACGTTCTGAAGATGGAAACCCAGCTCATTCAGCCGGGCATGATGGGCGTCAACCAGGGCAGATTGCCGTGCGTCGAGGTCAAGGTTGAGCGGTGTAAGGCGTGTTTGGGGCTCCCATGCTTGCCCTCGATGTCGAAGCCGCTCGTACCGTATCCGTTCGTGGAGAGCGTGCTGGTCGATGAGCAGCAACTCATCCCCTGCTTGGACCAAGATGTACGAGTCAGCAAACTGAGCAAGCGGCTCCATGTGAGGCAAGTCGTTCAGTTCCCCCTGGAGCGGTTGTTCGTCGCCAGGACTGCACTGGTTCCCTTGTCCCGCATGTCGGTGAAGGTCGCGTTCGGCTGAAGACAGGGGTGCAGCGACCGGTTGCTCATCTTGGCCGGGGAGCAGGGATTGCCCCAGCGGTGAGGCCGACACCGGCCGCTCTCGCTGGACGGCTGGGGGTTCTTCCGCTGCACTGCCCACCAAGTTGAGTTGCTTGCCTGCAGCAACCGCCCATGCAGGCGGTTGTGGGTTGGCCGCCGGTGCAGAATGTTCCGCTTGGGGCGCCATCCCTGCCGCCGATGCCAAGGAAGGGGCGGGGTCGTTTGTCGGTTCGGGGTTGAGGTAAGTTTCAACCGACTTGACTTGCTGCTGCGAAGCAAGACCTTGGAGGCCGGGAATCCCGCCGGTTGCGTCGGGTTCGGTTGGAATGGATTCAAGGGTGGAGGCGATGGCACGTTCCAAACGCTCAAGCACGCGCCAGGAATGGCGCAGTCTGACCTCTCGTTTCGTGGGGTGAACGTTGACATCCACCTCGTCGGGTGGGCAATCAAGGTTCACCACCGCAAGCGGATGCCGTCCCTGCATCAGTCGAGTCTTGTAACCTCGCCGGATGGCCTGGAGGAAAGGACCTGCTGCCACCGGACGTCGATTGATGAGGACATGGATGTCGTCGCCTTTCCCTCTCGTGATGTCGGGCGTGCTGATCCAACCGCTCCATCGCTCGCTTCCGGGCGCGTCGTCGTCTTCGGGAGGCTGTTGCAGGGGTACCAGTTCGGTGGCTTGTGCACCCATGATGTCGTACAACCGATCCAGCATGTCGTCGGTTGAAGGAACGTTGAGCAAGGTCCTCCGCTCCGTTTTCAAGTGGAAGCCGCAGGAAGGATGAGCCAGTGCGTGATCAACCACCACATCGACGATGCGAGCCGTCTCCGTTTCCGGACGACGCTGAAATGCTAACCTCGCAGGTGTGTTCTTGAACAGGTGCTCAACGGCAATGACCGTTCCTTCCGCCATACCAATCGGTTGAACACCCGATTTCACACCGTCTTCCATGACGATGGAGGCTCCCGTTTGACCGTCAGGTTTGCTGGAAATTTGCAGTTTGGAGACCATGCCGATGCTCGCCAGCGCCTCCCCTCGAAAGCCCAGAGAAACGATGGAAGCCAAATCCTCCTTTGTTCGAAGTTTTGACGTGGCGTGGCGATCGAGTGCAAGCGGCAAATCCTCACGGGCAATGCCGCTCCCGTTGTCCTCAACGCTGAGTCGATCAAATCCACCCCGTTCAACGGTGATGGTGATCGAGGTGGCCCCAGCGTCCAAACTGTTCTCGATGAGTTCCTTGACAACTTGAGCAGGGCGTTCCACGACTTCGCCTGCTGCGATGAACCCGATGGTCGCATCGTCGAGTTGGCGAATCCTGTTCGGTTTCACGGCACGTCCTCCAAATCTTGCTTAAGCGCGTAGAGCACATCAAGTGCTTGTCGGGGGCTCAACTCGTCAACCTGGGTGGTTCGAAGTCGTTCCAGTGCTTTCTGTTCCTCAACAGGCGCAGCAGGGGTCGATGGGGCCTTTGTTTTCATGGCGGCTGCAGCAAAGTAGCCCATCAAACTGGCTTGGCCGGCGGCCCTTGAACGAGGGGCGCCTTGTTCCCCCGCACGGGCACCTCCTGCTTGCTGCTCGAGAAATGCAAGCAGGTCGGTGGCTCGTTCCACAACGTTTCGAGGAAGTCCGGCGAGGGCCGCCACCTGAACACCGTACGAATCGTCGCAAGGTCCGTCGGCGACGCTATGGAGGAACCGGAGTTGACCGTCCGTGTGGGCGACTTGAACGTGAACGTTGCACAAGCCATCGATTTCTTCCTCCAACCCGATGAGTTGGTGATAGTGGGTTGCAAACATGGTTCGAGCGCCAATACGAGAACAGATGTCCTCGGTAACGGACCAAGCGATGGACAGGCCGTCAAAGGTGGAGGTTCCTCGACCGATTTCATCGAGCAAGACCAACGATCGATTGGTGGCCCGTTTGAGAATGTGGGCCACTTCGATCATCTCCATCATGAAGGTCGAGCGTCCACGTTTGAGGTCATCGCTCGCTCCGACCCGTGTAAAAATACGGTCAACCAAGCCGATTTTTGCGTTGCTGGCAGGTACAAAGCAACCCGCCTGTGCCAGCACTGATACCAATGCCACCGTTCGAAGGTACGTCGATTTGCCGCCCATGTTGGGGCCGGTGATCAAGAGGAAATTCCGCTTGTTGTTCATGACGACGTCGTTTGGAACGAAGCCGGCTTGGGTTTCAAGCACGGGGTGGCGCGCACCCTCGAGTTTGATGATGTGCTGGTCGTTGATCTCAGGTTTGGTCCAACCCCGTTCACGGCTCACCGTAGCAAAGCACTGGAGGACATCGATTGAGGCAACGCGCCGGGCAACATCAGCGAGGGTGGACGCATGGCCTGCACAATACGTGCGGAGTTCGAGGAATTTTCTGTATTCAAGTTCCTTGAGCTTCGAATCCGCCGTGAGCAACAAATCGTCTCGTTCGACCAGTTCCTCCGTGGTGTACCTTGACCCGTTGGTCAGTTGTTGTTTTCGCCGCCATTCCTCGGGGACCTTGTCGATGTGCGTCTGCGTCACTTCGATGTACCACCCCACCTGTCGGTTGTTTTTGACCTTCAAGGAAGGGATGTTCAATTCCTCTCTCAACCGTTGTTCAAGGGAAGAAAACCATGCTTTTCCTTCGCTGGTCACCGTGCGAAGTTGGTCCACTTCATCGTCAACGCCGGGTCGCAAGAGACCGCCGTCCCGCAAGCCCAGCGGTGCCTCTTGATTCAAGGTGTGCTGGACGGTTTTCATCATCTCGTTCAGTTGCTCAAGCCCCTCGCTCAGGTGCATCAGGAGGGGGTCTTGACTGTCTTTGCACCACTGTGCGACGGCCGGCATTCGTTCCAGTGCGTGGGCCGTGGCGACCAAATCGCGCGCATTGCTGCGCTGGTAAGCCAGTTGGGTTGCCAGCCGTTCCATGTCTCGAATCCCTTTGAGCGAGGTTCGCATCCCGTCCAGCCTTCGTGCCGAACGAGCCAGCGTCCCAACAGCAGCATGACGGGTTTGTATGGCTGTTGGATCGGACAGCGGGTGAAGCACCCATGTTTTGAGCAGGCGCCTCCCCATGGCCGTGCGGCAACGGTTCAGGGTGGAGAGGAGGCTACCGTCGTATTCCCCTGCCAGTGTGGCGGTTAACTCGAGGTTTCGCAGGGTGGTTTGGTCGAGGAGAAGGTGGCCTTGTTCTTCCACCAGCTCAACGTCCTGGAGCGGTACATCCGGCTGGCGATGTACCGTAGCGAGGTAGTCAGCGGCGAGGCCGGTTGCAGAAATGGCCAGCGGTGCGTGGTCAAGGTCCAAATGGCCCAAATCTGCGACGTTGAGCATGGTTCTCAACCGTTCGTCTCGCTTCGCAGGGCTGAGGTTGTGTTGACTCACCATCGTGGCGTCAAGGAGCGGGAAAAGGCGGGCGAGTTGGTCGTTCCCTGCGTCTTTGGGCGTCATCACCAGTTCACTTGGCTGCCAACGCAGCAGGTCGTCCTGCAGCCGCAGGATACGATCGGCGCCACCGTGCGTGGACGCCCATGCCTTGCCCGTTGAAGCGTCGATGACTGCCAAACCCAAGGCGTCGGATCCGAGCACCACGGCTGCCAGAAGCGATTGTTCATCACCCTCAAGCAACCCCTCTTCGTAGAGGCTCCCGGGCGTGTACACCCTCGTCACCACACGTTCGAGCAGTTTTGCACCGGGACGCAATTCCTCTTCTTGCTCGGCCAGCGTTACCTTGTAGCCCGCACGAAGCATGGTTCGAAGGTGGTCTTCAAGCCCGTGCCACGGAAAGCCCGCCATCGGGATGGGCTGTTCCGCATTCTTGTCCCGTGAGGTGAGTGAGAGCCCCAGCACATCGGCGGCAATCTCCGCATCGTCGTGAAACAGTTCGTAAAAATCACCCATGCGGAAAAACAGGACGGTGTCAGGGTGCTGTTCCTTGATGTCAAAGAACTGGTCCATCATCCCCCGTTTGGTCATTGTTGAGGCCTCCATGGCTTGCGCTAGGGTTTCACAACCCTGACGAGAGCACATGAAGGTTCTCAATCAACGCCGTGCTCAACGCCGATTTGTTGAGGAAGCTGGGTTCAGTTTTTCGCCATGAGTTGGCGGCCTGCGTAAGAGGCCATCATGCCGAGCATCACGCTTCCAAAAATGAGGAACATGAGGTTCAAGAACCCGCGCCCACTTTCTATAGAACCATCGGCTGTGGTGTCAATTGACCAGTGAATGGGGAGCCCGTCTGCGTCAACACCGTGAACATGGACGTGAACGCCTTGCGTGCCAGCGTCGGTGACATCGACCGGGACGTGTCGGCTGAGCGGGTGGACCTCGAAGCCGGTGGCGTCGTAGCTTGCGATGCTGGATGAGCCAAGTGCACCGATGAACCAGACCGTGCCGTCCGAATCGCTGACGACGCGAGCTGCGGGTGCAGGGAGGATTGAAACATCTTGACTCGGCGTGATGAGCATGCTGTCCACCGTGCCACCAACCACCAGCGTATCCTCTGCCCAGGCAAGGCTGTGAAACACCCCGCTGGCTTCCATGTTGACGTTTCGAAGGACGGGCGTCGCACCGTCTCCGCTCCACGTGATCCATCCCAGCGCCGGTCGTGATTTGGGCGTGGCAGGGCTTGAACCATCGGCGCCGGATGAACTTGAGTGGGTGCCGTAAGCCACCCACAACCCCTCGCTGTGGGCTTCAATCCCCTGCCATTGGACGCCGGAAGACATGGACATGGCCTGCGTGGGAACGCCGTTGGCGATGCCTCGCACTGAGGTGTTGGCGCCTTCTGCGGTCAACACGAGGCGATCGGTTCCGTCGGATGTGATGCTGTCGGCTGCGTCGAGCACGGTGAAGGTCTCCTCAAACTCGCTGTAGTCGTAGGTGATCAGGAGGTTGTTCTGAATGCCCATGACCTGGTTGGGCGCGACGGAGAAGAGCAATTCACCGCTCGGCATGGTGCGCATGAAATTGACACGGCTGCCCATGTCGTTGGTT
>CAXGZM010000086.1:0-7029 GCA_964014165.1 uncultured euryarchaeote
GACCGTCGCCCGTCAAAACGATCGCTTTCGTGGCGTTGTCTTTCAGCCCCTCGTCAATGGCCGCTGCGATCTCGGGCAAGAACGCCATCGAGAAGGATTGAGTCGAGGCTTGGCCGGCCATTTTGATGATGCGGACAGCGCCTTGTTGGTCGATTTCAACTGCCATGACGATCCACTCACAACTTCACGTTCACGTTCTTGACCTTCGTGTAGAAGCGGAGCGCATCCTGGCTCTGTTCCACACCGATGCCCGAATGCTTCCATCCGGTGAAGGCTGTTTGCGGGAACGTGATGGGGTATTCGTTGATGGAGACCATGCCGCATTCGAGGTCTCGAGCGAGGCTGTGAGCGCGACTCAGGTTGTTGGTCCACACACCGTTCAACAAACCGAACGGCGTGTCGTTGGCCAGTTCGAGGGCCTCCTCGTCCGTGGAAAAAGAAGTGACGGACAACACGGGACCGAAGAGTTCGTCCTGGAACAAAAGATGGGAACGGTCCACGCCGGTTACAACCGTCGCTTCCATGAACGCCCCGTCTCGGTCGAGGGCCTTGCCTCCAAGGACCAACTTACCGCCTTCCTTCAATCCAGCCTCCAGCTTCTCGAGCACTTCTGCTCGGTGTCGTTCGTGGACGAGACTGCCCATCCGCACGCCTTCTTCCATGCCCGGGCCGACCGGCCACTTGCTCACTTCGGCGCAGACCGCCTCGACCAGATCGTCGTGCACGTCTTCGTGGACGAGCAAGCGAGAGCCCGCCCAGCACATTTGTCCGGCGTTCATGAAGATACCAAAGCAAATGGCTTTGGCGGCATAACGAAGGTTGGCATCGGGGAAGACGATGTTGGCACCCTTTCCACCGAGCTCGAGCGTGACGGGTGTCAGTTGTTCGCTGGCTTTCGCCATCACGGCTTGCCCCGTCGGCACGCCGCCGGTCAGCACCACACCGTCCACGCCTGCGTGGCCTGCGAGCGCATCGCCCGCCAGTGCGCCTGAACCGGTCAGGACTTGAAGCACCCCTGATGGAAGACCGGTGTCGGCTTCGTCCACGGCCTTGGCCCATGCAAGCAAGGACAACGGCGTCCATGACGCAGGTTTAGCGATCACCGTGCAACCCGCTGCCAGGGCTGGAGCGATGGAACGGAGGGCGAGTTGGAGCGGGAAGTTCCACGGCACGATGTGAGCGGTCACACCCAGCGGTTGCCGAAGGGTGTAGTTGAGGCGAGGGCCCGGAACGGGAATCGTCGTACCTTCGATTTTATCGGACAAACCGGCAAAGTACTCCAGTGTCCACGCACCGTAGCGAATTTCAGAGAGTGCCTCCCGGAAGGTCTTCCCGTTGTTTGAGGATTCAATGACCGCCAGTTCCTTCGCCTTGGCGTAGGTAACGGCAGCCATCTTGTTGAGAATACGACCGCGCTGTGCAGGGTCCATGGCCTTCCATTCCGCACCGTTCAATGCCGTTCTGGAGGCAGCAACACAACGGTCCACGTCGCCCACGGTCGCCCGGGGCACGGTGCCCATGACATCCCCCGTTGCTGGATTGATGACATCGCTCGTTTCCTGGTTCTCAGCTGCGCACCATTCACCTGCAATCCACATCATTTCATCGGCCATGAAACTTCCAAGGCCAACCGATTCAAAGGCCCATCGGTGGGTTAACTCGGCGTCAAAACGAAGAAAGGAAGGGCAAGGACGGGCAGAACCCTCATGTGCTCACCCCTGCACCTGAACTGTATGGCCCAACGGGTAGGGATGGCGCAACAAACGGCCCAAACCCTCTCTTCGCGTCCTCCACGGTTGCTCATCATTGCCGGTGCAACGGGGGTTGGAAAATCCACGGCGGCCGTGGGCGTTGCCGGACGAGCAGGGTTCACCCGCGTCATGTCCACCGACGCCATCCGAGAAATCATGCGAGCGGCCGACAAAGAACAGCGACACGATGCTTTGCATCGGTCGTCTTTTTCTCGCGGAAGCAGCGGCGAACCCGTCCTTGACTGGAACGAGACCTGCCTCGCCGTTGAAGGCGGCATCACGGCCACCGTTGAGCGTGCACGAAGGGAAGGCATCGACCTGCTCCTGGAGGGCGTTCACATCGTACCGAGTGCCCGCCTGCTCAAAGCGTGGGAAGATGCCGGCGGCGTCGCCTTGGGTGTGGTGATGGTGGTGGATGAAGAACGAGCGCACCAAGCCATGCTCAAGTCAAGGGACGCCCACTCCTACCGTCGGTCCGATCGGTACCTCGCCAGCTTTTCCAGAATTCGCTCAATCCAAGAGGGGTTGATCGAACGGGCAAAAATTGCCAACTGGTCCATCGTTGACCCGACGCGCGTCGACAACGACGTCGAGCGCATCTTTACCTTGTTGAACCGGGCCATCGATGCCCATCATGAGGATTGAACGGTGAGCGTAAACGCCACGTCGTAGTTGAGCATCGCCTCGCCGTCGGAGACGCCCAGTTCAGCGTTGACCTGGAGCGTGCTGCTGTCCAGTTCGGTCACGGCCATGTTCGTGAGCTTGATTTCCACGCCCCGCAACTCACCGTGATGAAGCAAGTCGTCATGAACGGTCTCAAAGCCAAGTTCTGCTGCCTCCAGGGGTTCGAGGCCACCGTCCATCCAAAGCTCCATGCGGGCCTGCGTGAGGGGCTGAATCGTCTCGAGCACCTGCTGCGTCGTGTCGATGACATCGTCCGATGCTGCCTCGTGGGGGAGCGTTAACCCGGCCACCTTCACGCCGAAGATGGCCATCGAGAGAAGCGACATGAGCAACACGACGCCGGTTGCCAGCAACATTTGGCCGGCGCTGGATTCCTGAAGGTTGGTGGAGCGCATCAGGCACCACCTCCTCGAGCCCATACGTCCAGCGTGACCGTCCACACGTACGGCCCGATGACCACGAGATGGTGAACCGCCACCGTGCCACCGGAAGGTGTGCCCACCGTTCCGTGCGGCGTGGCGACGGAACTGTCCTTCGCCAGCCAACAATTCGCTTCTTTTCCGGGCGCAACGGCGGACTGCAGCAGTTCACAGGCCTCTTCCCGAGCGTCGTTGTGGAGCAGTTCCTCGAGGCGGCTATCACCCTCGATCTCCGCTTCCAAACCAAGGCCGTACCGAATGGCATCATCGGCCGCCATTTCCAAAGAAGAATCAAGGGCGACGGAGGCGGAATCGGGAACGTGAACACGAATCAAAAACGTGGCTGACATGAAGAACAGCCAGAACAGGGTCAGCATCTCCAGAATGTGAATCTGGGCTTCTTCATCGTGGCGCACACCGTCAGCCTCCGAAATAGAGCGGTGAAGGAACGAAGGTTCCTGAGGATGGATTCAGACCCGGAACTTCCGTGATGCCGATGAGGTCGGGCGAGAACGCAACGAAGTTGAAAATCACGAGAGCGACGACGATCATCATGCCGGAGTGCTTGAAGCCGGTGGAGAAGCGACCCGTGGCCATCAAACCGGCCATGGACCCGTTGCCGAGCGCCTGCATGGTGACACCGTAGTAGAAAATGGTCAGGAAGAACAACGGGTCGATGTTTCGAATCGTCATGTTCCCAATGGTTTGTCCACCGCTGTCGCCGCCGTCTTCACCGCCGGAGTTCGAGCCCGCAATAGCGGGAATAAACACCTTGGCCAGAACGACGATCACGCCCAGGAAAACGAAATACGACGTCCAAATGACAGCAATGTACGAACCGATGGCGCGTTTTCGTTCGCCCTCGAGGAATTTCAGTTCGCGTGAGTCGTTGGCGGCCGTGACGAGAATATCGGAGATTTTCCCGCCTGCACGGTCGGCCTCTGCAATGAGCGTGATGGCACGCCGAACAAGCGGTGTACCGACCCGTTCGGCAAACTGTCCGATGACATCGGAAAATTTGACGCCCCAACTCAACTGGTCGGACATTTTCTTGACTTCGTCGTTCAGCGCTCCGTACTCCGAAGTCGCAAGCGTTTGCACCGCGACGGTCATCGAGAGACCACCCTTCCAGTATTCGGCCAAATCTCGGAGGAAATCCGGGAACTTTTCCTCGACTTCGTTCTTCTCGTTCTCAACACGTTCCCAATAGTAGGATGCGGGGAAGATGAAGAAGAAAAACGTGAGACCGAAGAAATTGAGGAAAATCGTCGGATGGACCTTCAGCGGACCTGCTTCAACAGCGGGCCCCAACCACAACGATTTGTTGTTCATGTTGGTGGGGATGCCGTCCTGATAGTGAACGGTCATGTCGAAGGTGACCGTTTGCAAGAATTGACCTTCTTGGGCGGTCATGAAGACCAATTCGTACCGAGTATCGGGCGGTATGTTGACCATGCTGAGCTGCTGTACGCCGGTGTTGGCCGTGTCGTTCTCGTAGCCGTTGCGGAGGATTTCACCCGAAGAGGTTCGGATGGCAACGGTGTAGTCGTAGTCTCCCGAGGCTTCAACGGTGTAATTGAGCCACAAAGGTTGCAACACCGCTGTGCCGCCGGTGGCGGATTCGGGAACGCCTGGAACGTCGAAGTTTTTGCCTCGTTTGGTGACCATGGTCCACTCCTCGTCCTCCCACGTGATGCGGTCGGGTTGGTCTTGGAGAATGGAACAGGTTTGATTGGCCGTGTAACTCGGCTTTTGATTCGTTTGGAAAAACTCACCCGTTGGGTTGCCGAGTTCGTCCTGCGCCGTGGCGCCGCAGTAGAGGTTGGTGAACATGGGCTCTCCGTTGGCCGTGGGGACGAAGCCTGAGTTGGTGATCCAGAACAGACCGCTGCCCAAGCCGAGGATGATGGAGAAGAACAGGATGACGTAGAGCTTGGTCAGGGTGGTATCGTCCTTGGGCAAGTCAAGGTTGACCACGATCTTGTCCTTCTTTCGTGCCACCGTTCACCACCCCCTCACATTTCTTGCTCTTTGCTGCTGGTCCAAACCAAAACGGCGTAAGCGATGTGGATCATCGGAATGAAGCCCAACACGATGCCGTAGAGCATGCCTTCGCTCATCTGCGCACCCGAGCCCGACACCCAGAACATGATCACGAGCATGACGATCAGGAACAGCGGCATGGCAACGGCAACGACGATGTAGGATTCTGCGAGCAACGCAATCGACTCGAGGAATTGTCCGAGTCGGGTGCGGTTCTCACGCATGTAGTGCTCGGCACGGTTGAGGAAATACAGCTTGAGTTGCCCACCGGCCGTGAGGGTGCCGACCATGCCTTGGAAGAATTCCGTCAACCATACGGACGCAGCTCGGTCCACGCTCATTTTCATGGCGGTGATAAGGTCGTAGCCCAGAAGCGTGACGTCTCGGTAAATCATCGCAGCATCGTCGGCGACGTCGCCGTAGATGTCCTTGTTCATGGCAAGGGACCTGAAAATCTTGGCCGGTGTAGCGTTGGCAGCCGACATGGCCGCCGTGTAGGAAGCGGCGTAGGGAAGGTACTTCTCGATCATGTCGGCACGGCGGGTCGCTTCTCTGGCAGCGCCGCCTTTGTTGTACCTGTAGGCCGCGTACGGAATGATGAGTCCACCCAAGGCCACGATGATGACCTTCAAGGCCGGCGGGAAGACCTGCAATGCGTATTCCGGACAGCCGTTACCCGGCTGCGTGGGGTCGACAAGGTCCGGGTTCCAATACTCCCACTCGAAACACGGGTTGGCGGTGGAAGCATCCTGAATGCTCTCGTAAAAGGCGATGACACCGATGTCCGGGATGAAGAAGATTGCAACGAAAGCCCACGACATCAGGGTGATGGCGATTGAAGTGACGATGACGGTGGAAAGGTAGACTTCGGGCATCATGCCCATGGAGCCCTTGACCAAGTTGGCGGAGAGTTCCTTGTCCCTGCGAGCACGCTTTTTGACAAACGGCCCGAGGAGCCGATTGCAGATGCGTTGCCATGCCGTGAGGTCCATGTTATCCACTCCTGTGTGGCCGCCTCACTTCAACCCGTCCACACGGGCGAGGATTTCGTTGGGTCGAACGTAGTACTCCGTCACGATTTGAGACACCTGATCGGCCTTGCGGATGTCGTTGAGCACCATCCATTCCAAAATGCGCTTGCGGGTTCGCAACTCGCGTCGCATCTCTTCTTGACTGTAGTTGATCTTGACCATGATTTTCTCCAACACGTAGGACTTGCCGCTGAAGATGAAATCGTCGTTGGTGACGTCCCAGCGGAACACCTCGTTGGTGATGACTTCCATGGAGTTGGGGTCAATGCCCACAATTTCCACGACTTGCTTGGTCCGTCGTACACGACGTCCGTTGATACGGGTTTGAATCTGAATCGAACAGGCTTCGAGGGCGGGCAGCAGGACACGCGGGATGTCGATCGGCTTGTTCTCCAACCGGTGAACCAGGGACGGCACCGAGTCGGCGTGGACCGTGGAGTATGCGCAGTGGCCGGTGGCCATGGCTTGGAACAGAACGTAAGCCTCTGCACCACGGATTTCACCCACGATGATGTACTCCGGCCGTTCACGCAACGCTGCTTTGAGGAGTTCGAACTCACCGATGACACCGTCGTCGCTCTCACCACCAAACCCTTGTCGAGTCAGACCCGGCACCCAGTTCGGTTGCGGGATGTTGACTTCACGGGTGGACTCGATGGAGACGATTTTCATCTGCCAGGGAATGAAGATGCACATGGCGTTGAGGGTGGTGGTCTTCCCCGAAGCCGTACCGCCGACAAACAGCATCGGTACTTCGTTCTGGAAGGCAATCCAGAGGTAAGCCACCATCAACGATGACATGGTTCGGAATGCGACGATGTCGGCCGGGGAAAACGGGTCGTCCTTGAACCGTCGGATACAGAACGCTGAACCGCGAGTGGAGATTTCGTGTCCGAGCTTCATCACGATACGGGAACCGTCCATCAGTGTTGCATCCAGCAGGGGTTCAGCGACCGAGATGTGCTTCCCACAACGCTGTGCGAGTTTGATCACGTAGGATTCGAGTTCTTCGTCGGTTTCCCAAACGCAGGTGGTTTCCACCGATTCGAACTTTCGATGGTACGCGAAGATGGGCACGTTCGTGCCGTCAAGGGAGATGTC
>CAXGZM010000087.1:0-6778 GCA_964014165.1 uncultured euryarchaeote
CCGAAGAAGAGTGAGGTAGGTTCAAAAAGAGTCGCTATGTCGGCGGAGTGCGAATCTCTCGCACGTGATTGAAGATGGTCAAGCCAGCACGCCAACACACCCGCTTTGAACGCGCTCGAATCATTGGTGCCCGTGCCCTCCAAATCGGAATGGGCGCTCCACTTTACGCCACCGAGGACGTGCTTCGTGAGCAATTCAAAGAGGAACTCGTCTCCCTCTACGGTCTTGAGGAAGCCAACATCCGCTTCGTCCTCGACCCTCTCAAAATCGCCCTCTACGAATACGAGAATCACTTGATTCCCATCGACATTGATCCTCACGAGTGAGGCGAACCGCCCGAAGTGAAGCCGTAAAATTCGGCATGTTCGATTTCCGGAAGGTCTCCACGCTTGACCAGCAACGTCCGAACGGCCCACAAATCAACGAAGATGCGGTATTTCGTCGTGGCGTCAAGATAGTCCACGCCGCTTGAACCACCCGTCCCCATCCGGCGACCGATCATTCGCTCAACCATACGAGCATGATGGGCACGGAAGAGGAGCATGGACTGCTCGAGATCGACGAAACTGTCGATGAGCCGTCGTGGCCACGACAGCAGCGGGAGTTCTCGATAGGATTCAATGAACAGTAAACCCGCTCGATGGCGAAGTGGAATGCCATCATGAAGCAAGAACGCCGTGGCAGAGGAAACACCTGCTTCAATTCGTGGACGCAGGGCGGCTTCCTCACCGTGGCCGATGGCGACCATGTGGGCGATGACTTCCTCCCCGTGCGCTTTCATGGCGTTGAGGTGGTCGTCGATGTACGTGCGAACCACGATCTCGTCCCCTTCGTCCCCCGGCGATGAACCGTGAATGGGTGTGCGAGACAACCAGGTGGTGAGCACGTCGTTGAGCGAGGGGGCCTGTGACGTGGCCTCAAGTTCTGCAAGAGCCGCTGCTGGAACCTTCCCTTCCTGGGCCAAACGCTGCATGTGCGCCAGCGGGTCCATGCCACCCATGCGCTGTTCGTTGTCCAATCCCATCAGCACTTCGAGTTCGCGCATTTGCCACGACTCAAAGCCCGAAGAGGTCCCCAGCCGGTCCCTGAACGCCAAGAAATCTTGTGGAGACAGCGTTTCCATGACCTTCCACTGATCGGCCAGCAAGCGGAAAATCTCACTGACGCGTTCGAGATGATGGACCACTTTGGGGATGCTGTCCTCTTCGATTCGCTCGAGGTCCATCAGCGCACGGGCTTCCTTCAGTTCCCTCAGAATGAGTTTGAACCACAACTCAAAGGTTTGGTGGACGATGATGAAATGAAGTTCATCGTTGGACGGCGAGGGCGTATACCCCTGCGGTCCATCTTGCAACGAGAGAAGTTCCTCGAGGCGCAGGTATCCCCCGTAAGTGATTCGAGCGGAGACCGGCGTTTCGTCCATGCAACCAACGATGGGGAACAACCCCATGAAACCTTCACCCGTCACGGCACGGTTTTGCGGGTTGTCGTTCGGTTGACCATCGGTCACGATGGCCGGTCTACATGCTTCATGGACATAATACTCATAGAGCGATTACGAAACCCCTCCATATGGGCGTACCACATACCACGGTGCAGGAATGGCTCCAAGGCTACGACAAGGAAGCCATCACCGTTGGCGTGGTTGCCTCCCATTCATCCCTCCAAATTCTTCACGGCGCACGTCAAGAAGGGTTTCGCACGCTCGGCATTGCAGTTGGTGAAAACCGTCGCCGATTCTACAAGGCCTTCCCAGGCGCCGACCCCGATGAGTGGTTGATGCTCGAAGACTACCGAGAGATGCTCGACTACGCCGAGTGGTTCCGAGAAAAGAACGTCATCATCGTGCCACACGGCTCGTTGGTGGAATACTTGGGAGCGAACAATTTCAGGAACCTCGAAGTTCCTACCTTCGGCAATCGGAACATCCTCCACTGGGAGAGCAGCCGTGCTCTCCAGCGTCAGTGGCTCGAAGACGGTGGGTGCACGATGCCCAAGGTGGTCGAAGACCCGCACAACATCGACGGCCCGGTCATCGTCAAATACGCAGGAGCAAAAGGCGGCCGCGGCTATTTTATCGCTCGAGACTACCGTGACTTCAGACGAAACGTGGACATTGAGGAAGAATTCACCATCCAAGAGTACGTGCTCGGCTGCCGATACTACCTCCACTTTTTCTTCGACCCGACGGCCGACGACGGCTATCAAGTTCAGGGACGGGGAGCCCACGCTGGAAAGAACCTCGGACGACTGGAACTGCTCTCCATGGATCGTCGCGATGAAAGCAACGTCGATGAATTCTACAAATTGGGTTCGCTGCGGGACCTGCGGGAGATGGCGCTGGAGCCCTCGTTTGTTGTCACCGGCAACCAACCCGTCGTCATTCGGGAATCCCTCTTGCCTCGGGCGTTTGAGATGGCAGAGGGGACGGTCGCCGCATCGTACAACCTCGAAGAGGGATCCCGAGGCATGTTGGGACCGTTTTGTTTGGAAACCATCGTCACCGATCAACTTGAGTTCAAAGTGTTCGAAATCAGTGCTCGCATCGTGGCAGGATCCAACCCCTTCGTCGGAGGATCGCCCTATTCCGACATCAACGAACGCTTCATGTCCACCGGTCGCCGAATCGCTCGCTCTCTTCGGAAAGCGCTCGAAAACGATCGACTCGCTGACATCATCTCGTGAACTCAATCATCGCCCATCAAGGCGTCGAGGTCGGGAGCGCTGGGCAGCGCATTCCCGGGTTGTTCTTCAAGCGGCTCCTGTTCGACCTTTTCCTCGTAGCCGATGTTCTCAAAGGACTGAGAGGCCGCTTGGATCTCAGCTTCCAACTCACGCTTGCGAGCCTCGCGCTCCTCGGGCGAGGGGAGGGTGAACTCTGCGACCATCATGATGGGGTCGCCGGACGAAAGTTCGCCGTTGTACTCCAACGGCTCGCCTCCGGGGGTGACGATGACTTGGAACTTGGTGGGGTCCTTGCTCTTCCGCTTCTGGTGCTTTTTGTAATGATGAACGTACACCTGATAGGTGCCCGCCGGCGCTTTGCCCTCCTCCCAGAAGACGTTTTCAACGGGCTTGCGCGTCTCAGCACGGACGTTGGCATCGACGTCCAACTCGCCGCCGCAGGCGGATTTCTTGTTTCCACCGTGGATTCGCTCTCCTGACGGGCACACCACATGCAGGTCAAGGTCGTTGTAGTTGTTCCACATCAACGAAATCTGAACGTCCGAGGATTGTGCGCCCTCTCGCTCCAAACGGGCCTGAAGTTCGGCCATGGCGCGCTGGGCTGCTTCCTTCGCCTCGAGCACTTCTTGCTCTCGTGCGGATTCAATTTCAGCCAATCGTTCAGCCTCGGCAGCTTCCAATTCTGCTTGGCGTGTTTCTTCAACCTCAGCGATGGCGGCTTGTGATTCGGGAACATCCATGCCGGCTGCTCGCAATTCAGCCTCCAGTTCTTGGCGCTTCGCAGCGCGTTCCTCTGGAGAGGGGAGGTTGAATTCAGCCACGAGCATGATCGGTTCTCCGGCGCTGAGTTCACCGTTGTATTCGCGCATGTCGCCGCCTTGGTTGATGATGACCTGGAACTTGGTGGGGTCTTTGCTGCGTCGTTTCTTGTGCTTCTTGTAGTAGTGCACGTAGACTTGATATCGCCCGGCGGGTGCTTTTCCTTCCTGCCAGAAGACGTTCTCAACGGGCTTGCGGGTTTCAGCACGCACGTTCGCATCGACGTCCAATTCACCACCGCAGGCGGACTGCTTGTTGCCGCCGTGAATGCGCTCCCCCGAGGGGCAAAGCACGTGGAGGTCCAAATCGTTGTAATTGTTCCACATCAGCGAAATTTGGACGTCGGATGATTGCGCTCCCTCGCGCTCCAAGCGAGCACGAAGTTCAGACATGGCACGCTGGGCGGCATCACGTGATTCAAGCATCTCTTGCTCGCGGGCTGCTTCGATCTCTGCTTGGCGTGCATCCTCCGCATCGGCGAGTTCTTGCTGACGCTGTGCTTCCTGTTCGGCTGCAAGCCGGGCCTCTTCAGCGTCTCGCTCAGCCGCCCTTCTTTCGGCTTCTTCGTCCTGACGTCGGCGTTCTGCGTCCAGCTCCGATTGACGTCGCGCTTCGTCAAGTTCCCGTTGTCGTCGAGCAGCCTCCTCGACGTCGGCCTGTTCCCGACGACGTTGGTTGAAGCGTTCCTCGGCCAGTTGACGATCGCCCTGATTTTGTTGGCGCAGGAGGTCTTGAATGGTTGCCAGCTTGCGATCCAGATTTTTCTTGGCTTTTCCGAAACCCATGCCGGAGTGCTGTTGGAGCAGTCCTTCCGCACTCATGCCGCTCTGGAGGTTCACTTGGGCCTCACGACGCATCACAATGAACATCAAGCCGAGGGCGAAAGCACCACCGAGGGCAATCGTCAGAACGTAATCCGCCAAAGGCATGGTCTCTCCACGCCGAACTACCACTTGAAACATGCGATTTGCCCCTCACCGTAGGTCAACGGTAACCCAAGGGCATAACAACGAGAGAAGGCAGGGCAAACCATGCGCGAGGTGGCACTGACGTGGGAGGAGGCGACCCTCGAACAAACCGACCTTGCGGAATTGTTGAGCGTTGTTGAAAATTTCAACATTGTCGCTAATCTTCTCATCACCAACGAAGGTGTTCGTCAAGTCATCTTGCCGACCTACAGAGAAGGGAAGTCTGCAGAAGATTTGGACAACATCTCGTACCTGACCGTCGAACAATCGTTCAGCGATCGTGAGGAAGGGGCGCTGGTGGTGTGGAACACGCACGCTCTTGTTTGTCTTGCATCATCGACCGATAACATTCACGTCATGCCTCCAGCGACGCTTGAGGATGGAAAGTTAACGCTGACGGTGCGAGGGTTGCCCGCTGCCATTTCCACGTTCGTCAAAATGAGCAAGGTTTTCTTCCCACCGGCAAGCGTTCGTGTGAGCGACATCCGCTCGCACGAGAGCGGGCTCGAACAGGCGCTTACGCCTCGGCAGCACGAGTGCTACGCTTTGGCGGTCAAGCACGGCTTTTACGAGGATCCAAAAGGCATCACGATGCAGGCCCTCTCCGACCTGATGGGCATCGCTCGGTCAACCTTCCAAGAACACCTTCAATCGGCCGAACATGCCGTGCTGGTGTGGGCCAGCAGTCAACTTTGATTTGTTGACTCACCAAACAAACCTTTGATGAAGGCGGCAACCTCGCACCCTCATGGACAAAGGCGAACGCCTCAGCCGCCTGCTACCCAATCGGCGAGGTGTGTGGATTCCCATTGACCACGGTGCGTCGGACTACCCAACGCCCGGTTTGGAAAACCTCGAGGTGTTGATTCAAAGCCTCATCGATGCAAAGGTGGACGCCATTGTCGCACACAAGGGGTTGGTCAGTGCCTACGGGCACCTCTGCGAGGGGACGAGCACCAGCATGGTGATCCACTACTCGGTTTCCACGCGCCACGCTGGCCCCAACAAGAACAACAAAGTCTTGGTCGGGCATGCCGACGAAACCTTGCTTCGTGGCGGTATCGGCGTCTCCTGCCAGGTCAACATGGGGAGCGAAAACGAAGCCGAGATGGTGGAGCGAATGGGCGAGCTGAACCGACAAGCCCTCCATGCCAACCTTCCTGCGTTTGGCATGGTCTATGCCAGAGGTCCCCACCTCAATCACCAGGACGACGACATCACACGATCCCAAGCACACGCCGTGAGGTTGGCCTTTGAACTGGGGTGCGATGCAGCGAAATGTGTTTGGACGGGCGACAGTGCCTCGTTTGCCAAGGTCGCTTCGAGCGCTCCCATCCCGCTTCTTTTGGCAGGCGGTCCAGCCAGCGGCCAAACCGCTGATGTGCTTTCCATGGTGGAGGCCGCCCTTGAGGCGGGCGCCAGCGGCGTCTGCATGGGACGCCAAGTCTTCGCCCACCCCAATCCGGGCGCCATGGCAGAAGCCCTTGTCCTCATGGTTCACGAGGGCGCCTCTGCAGTTGAGGCCATGGAAGCTGTCGGTTTGTGAGTTGATGTCATGGAAATTTGGCTTCGTCAACACGATGGAAGCTCCTCGATTCCGGTGACCGGCGTCGATCGCCTTCTATCCCTCTCCGACGCAAGCGGTCAGCTCCACGTGGAGAGCGGCGTGCTCTACGAAGGGCGCACCGTTCTCGGTGCGCATGTTGTTGTGAAGGACGGCGAAACACAGAACATCGGTATTGCTCACATGGGCACGGTGGACTGGATCCTTGTGGAGTGCGAAACATGGTCGATGATTCCTCTTGAGAACCTGATCGCTCATCGTGGTGGCAGCCATACAAAAATCGCAGCCATCATCAACACACCCCTCGAAGCCCAGGGAGCAGGGTTCGCTTTGGAGCAGGGCGTGGACGCTTTGGTGGTCGCCAACGAGGCGCCCTTGTTGGAGGCTGCCCTCAGCGTCAAGGCGCAACGCTTGGAGCGCATGGAGGACAACATCGCCGTCAAAACACAGGTTTCGAGCAACCTCGAACTCATCCCACTGACCGTGCAATCCGTTGAGCAGGCGGGTCTCGGCGACCGGTATTGCCTGGACTTTCTCTCGTCCTTTTCGCAGGGGGAGGGTCTTCTCGTCGGTTCAAGCGCCCGGACGATGTTTCTGGTTCACAGCGAAACGATTCCGTCAACCTTCGTCCCCACACGCCCGTTTCGTGTCAATGCAGGTGCACCCCACGCCTACGTGATGATGGCTGACGGGACAACGAAGTACATGGCTGAACTCGAAGCGGGGGACAGCATCCTCGCTG
>CAXGZM010000088.1:0-6759 GCA_964014165.1 uncultured euryarchaeote
GGTGAGGGGACTTCACCGAGCTCACCGAACAGTTCGTGGAAGCCTTGGCGGATGGTGGTTTGAATCTCTTGAGTTTCGAAGTATTCCTGTTTTTGACTCGTCATCCGAAGCGTTCCGGATTTGATGCGTTTCATGGCTTTCTCAGGGTCGCAATCGATCCAAAAGACGAGGTCGGGAATCATGGCTGCAGCGTTCATGCCTGCCACCTTCGAGAGTCCAAGATCACCCACCACCCCCTGGTAAATCAGCGAGGAGTGGATGTTCCGGTCGGAAATCACCACGCATCCGTCGGCCAAATGCGGTCGAATGAAGGTGTGGGAGTGGTCGAGGCGATCCGCAGCGAAGAGGCCGGCTTCCTCGAGCGGGGTTTTGTTGCCGAGTTTCACGGATTGAAGGGCGAGTTTGCCCAACTCGCTGTGGCGGCGGGGCTCGTGGGTCATCACCACGTCGGGGAAGGGGAACTCGCTGAGGAGTTCACCGAGGATTCGAGCGGCCTCGCCCTTGCCTGATCCGTCGCCGCCCTCGACCGAGATCAAGTACATGCTCAATCCTCACGTTGGTCTTCAAAGTCTTCTCTCGCAAACAGGTTCACGATCATACCGAACAAAATCAGCGTTGGTCCAACGATGATCAAGCCACGGCTAAACAGTGCACCGGCGGCAAGATACTGGCTTCGCCGGTAGTGTTTCCCTCGCCTGATTTCAACGGCTGCCTGAATGCCGAGCAAGGCGGTACCCACCGTTAACACCCCGATGGCGGTTGAGAGGCCGACAGCGTTGTCGAGGGTCCACCCGGAAATGGATTGCTGATCGCTCTCTTCCCGGACGGGTGTGGCGTTCCCGGGTTTCATGGTGACCGGGTCCAAACCGACATTGTCGGGGACGAACGTGCGTTCAACCGTGACGTAGCCTTCTTTTGAAAACACGATGATGTGGACCTCTTGAGCGACGTTTTCCATTGAAAAATAACCGAATGAATCGGTCGCAGTGGACTGGAGTTCTGCACGAGAGTCTGCGTTGAGCAACACCACGGAGACGTTTTCCACGCCGTGCCCGTCCACGTCTTCGAGGGCGGTTCCTGAGATGTCAACCGATGCTTGCTCAGCGAACAGTGAGGTGTTGAGCAACTCGGTCGGGTTTCCCTGCAAGATGAGCGCGCCGCTCACCATGCCGAGGATGCTCCCGACGAGAATGAGTACGGCTGCGAGGTTTCTCCACCGATCGGCGTCAAGGTCCATCAGCTCGTACCATTCGTCATCCTCTTGTTGACGGATGGATTGGGCATCGGGCAAATCTTCGGTGCTGACGACCAACTCTTCTTCGATGATGCCGCCGCTCAGTGCCGCTTCTTTCTTTGCCTTCACACGGGCACGAAGGGCTTCCATTTTCGCCTCGCGCTCATCGGTCATGCTACCCCTCCCGTTTACCCGAGTGTGTGCGCGGATAATACCTCTTTGTTAGCGGACCGCGTTTCAAATCAGCGTTTCCCCATGGTTTCCACAACGACGAGCAGACCCACAATGCTGACCAGACCCAGGAAGGCTACCAGCGCCAGAGCGGGGCTTCGGTTGGTGCCCGTTTTGTCGTCCTTGGCTTCATCAACGCTGACGGGGGCGCCGTTTTCCAGCGGCTCCGGCGTGGGATTGACGTCCACGAAGGCGTCGGTTCGCAATCCAAGTTCAACCAGCCGCCCCACGGTTTCGAGGGACGCTGCACTGACTTTATCCGGCGTATCTTCCATCGTGTGCCAGTAGGAGCCGAAGGTGTATCGCTTTGGCTCCCCGAAGGACGTGTCCATGAGATCAATGGCAGGGATGCCAAGGTTGTGTGCGTGTACGTGGTCGTCCAGCACATGCACCGTTGTGTCGTATTGAAGAACGTGCTTTCCGGACTGCCCTTCGCAATCCGTGGTGCCCTCGACCAGCCCCAACGAGGTGCCGAGTTCCAACACCCTCGATTTGAGGGTGGCGTTTCCGGGCTCGATGTCGTGAAGTTGGAGGTCGGCGTCGCCGACCATGTCCAGCAGGACAAAGGCGTGCGTAGCATCGATTTCGTCCTGCGTGAGGTTTTCTGCCCACGCTTCGGCACCCAGCGTGTATTTGGGTTGCTGATCCTCTGCATCGTTGAAGAACAGCACCACGTCATACTCCAGGTCCATGGAGGGGATGTGTCGGGCCAGTTCGAGCAGAACAGCCACGCCGCTGGCAGCATCGTTTGCGCCTGGCACCGGGAGGGAACGGTTGCTTTCATTTTCGTCTTGGTCTGCGACGTTTCGTGAGTCGTAGTGGGCAGACAGCACCAGCTGGCCGTTGGTTGTGCCGTTGGATGACCAGCGGGCGAAGAGGTTCGTGAGTTCCATGCCGTACCGCTGGTGGGTTTGGGTGGTGACGTTGTAGCCGAGCATCTCGAGGTTGGTGGTGATGACGTTTCGAAGTTCGGCCGAGGCGTTGGAGCCAGGGGTTCGGGGTCCCAAGTCAACTTGCCATGTGACAGACGCATTTGCCCGCGTTCCGTTAAACTGCAAGTCATCGATGGCAGCGCAGGGCTCGAGGGATTGCTCGTCATCGGAGGAAGCAAGGGTGCCAGCCGTGGAAGCCAACACCATCACGGTAAGAATGGCCAACGTCAGGGCCCGGTGTGCGCCAGACACCCCTGCATGTCCTTGACGCATGATGATGCCTTGACCACGGACTCTTAAATACCTCCTTTCATCTCGTGAAATTGGGAATCCGTACAACGATTCTCCTTGGTGTTTGACATGTCGGAACGGCGCTCCAGTCCAGCCTTTGCATTCGTTCTCCTGATGCTGGTGTCCAGCACGGCTCCCCTTTGGGTGAGCGTGGCCGCCGACGGCGGTGATGATTCAGCCTCAACCCCCGCCTATGATGCGGGTGGGGTTATCATCGGGAATTTGGAAGATTTCGACCCCAATGATGGAAGTGAGTATTTGTTTATTCATGAAGATGAACCCGTTGTTTCCGCTACACAATTCATGCGACAGGCCTGGATTGACGAAGGCCGGCCGGGTGTCGAGGACATGGTCATACAACCGTCCATGGGTCGGTCGTCCGCCCGTGCCTGCACCCCGCACGTTGCAGGCGACACGCTCACGGTTCCCATCTCAGGCGGGTCGATTTCTGCTTACGTGGCAAAAACCACGAACACCGTTGCATTCATCGTCCAAAGCGGCCGAACGCTTTCCTCTACAGTCCTCAACAACTTGGCGAGCACCTGGGATTCAACCATCTATCCCACGATGACGACCTACTACGGCAAGGACTACCAGGATGGACGAGGCCTTGCACCGCCCGACATCGACAACAACTGCCAGGTTCAGATCGTCATTTACGACATCGACGGCGCTTACAACACCGGCGGTTATTTTGCTCCCTCCTTTTCCTCTTCCCGGGAAGCAGTGTTCGTCGATTATGCTGACATCACCCTTTCTTGGGGTCGGTCCATCCTTGCCCACGAGCTCGAGCACTTGCTTCACAATGCGCTTGACCCGTACGAAAATCTCTGGATTGACGAAGGCAATGCGGACGTGGCCATCTACCTCTGCTTTGGTGCAGATTCAACCTTGACCGGCCACGTGAACGCGTGGACGGGTGCACCCGAACAATCGGTGCGCTGGTGGAATCAACGCATTGCCGACTACGGCGCCGGCTACATGTTCACCATGTACCTTGCCGAGCACCTCGGCGGTGGACCGGCCGTACGACAACTCGTCCAAGACTCCGCAACGGGCGGAAGAGGAGTTGAGAACCTGCTTCTTTCGCCACAAAGCGGGCAGGTCGGCCTTCTCGGAAGGACGATGAACGAAGCCTTTGCGAACTTTAGCATCGCAGCCACCCTCGATTCTGATCAAGGCATCTACGGCTACCCCAACCTCGACCTCAACCCCGTCTGCACCGGCGGGGCGTTCTGCCGTGCACAGCCCACCGAGGTGAACAGCGATTGGTCAACCCCCTGGTCCTCCACCGGCAACACCCTTGAGGGATGGGGCATTCGCTCCTTCCAGTTTACCCCTGGCGCAGCCTCCCCTGCTCCGCTCACCTTGCGGCTGACGGCCGACAAGAGTCAGTTTGACGGGGTGATCGTCACCAAGGCGGTTTCTGACGGTTTGTGGAGCGTCACCGACCTCAACTTCGTCAACAACGTCGCTACCGGTCTCGTACCCGGCTTTGGCAACTTGACCGACGAGGTTTGGGTGATCACGTGGTACGCCTCCACCGTCGCCGATTGCGATTACACGTCGTGCGGGCCGTCCTACCCCGAGGGCACCGTGGACATCGAGGCCGCTCGAATCACTTCGCCAGCCACGCTGTCCCTCAACAACACCGTGCTGTCGGACCGAGACGGCGACGGCATGGAAGACACGGTGGAGATCAACTACGGCGTGCTGTCAAACGCTTTCTTTGAAGATCTGGACGTTGAAATCGCCGTCCGAGATGCGAGCGGAAACCTCGTGGACACCATCACCGACCGAATCGCTGCCGGCGGGGGCGTCACCGTCGACAGCCAAGTCTACTTCACGGCCCCTCTCGCAGACCAGTACGCCTTTGACATGGTCATGAAGGACATGCTCGGCGAACCCGTGGATACCCTGCAGACCTCACCGCAGATGCTCAGCAACATGCGTCCCGTCGCCAACGGGTCCGTTTCGCTGACCGACGTTCAAACGTGGGAGAACATCCAATTCCAGGGCGCAGGTTTCGACGCATGGGGTCTCTCCCTCACCAACAACAGCCTTCCTTATCTCGACGCACCGACGGCCTATGCGTGGGTCTTTGGCGACAATGCTTCCTCCAACCTCAAATCACCGCTGCGTTCGTACACCGATGTTGGCAGCTACAACGCCACGCTTCGTGTGATGGACCGTGGAGGCACGTGGTCGGAGACGCAAGTTCACCCCATCAACGTCAGCGACATCACCGAACCGTTGCCGGTCATCACCGTCAACAACGTGGTCGTTGAGGACAACATCTCCTTGCTGACCGGTCAACGCATCCTCTTCTCAGCAGGCCGCTCCGTTGACAACGTGCCCATCGAACACCTCGACTTCCAGTGGGACTGGGGCGACGGCACGCAAAGCGGTGGCATCGGCGTCTATTCACAGCAACACGAGTGGGACGACATCGACGGCGAGAGCGAGACGTTCAACCTCACGCTCACGGTCTCCGACGGCATCAACGTCGGTACCAAGACGCTCCTTGTCCACATCAACAACAGGGTTCCCGTGCAGGTCTACGCCGAGACGCTGACCACGATGACCTACACGAGTCTCGTGCTGCCCGATGTATTTGTCGATGATGACGGTGAGATTCTGACCCATGCATGGTCCTTCCCCGACGGTGTCCGTGTCGGGACGGGGACGCCAACCCGGAACGACGATTTCTCAAGCATCAGCAGCAGCGCCACGAACCCCATCGTCGCTTGGGACGTTCCAGGCAACAAAACGATCACGCTCACGGTTACGGACGACGACGGTAGTCAAGCAACGGCCGTGTTGAACGTGGTTGTGCTGAATCAGATGCCGGTCGCGACCTTTGATGTTCGCACGCTTTCGGCCATGGGGTCCCGTGAAATTGACTTCCGTGAAGAAGACGGTGAAGTGGACACGGCCTACGTCTTTGACGGGCTGGACAGCATGGACCCCGACGGCTCCGTCGGTGATTCAACGGACATTGAGGTTTGGAATTGGACTTTTTCAGACGGCACCTTCGGCGACCGTCCGCAAGTCACGCACACCTTCACGACCCCGGGCGTCCACACCGTTTCCCTCGTTGTGACCGATAAAGACGGGCAGGAGAGCTTCGCACGAACCATGACGGTCCGAATTGCAAACCCGCTCCCCATCATCCAGGTGCGAATCTTGGACGGCTACATCGGCGACGATATCATCACCACCTCCACACCGTTCCCCGAAGGTTCGGTTCCCGACGGATGGTCGCACACGTTCAACGAGGACGGTGCGGTGGTGACAGCGCCAGAGCGCATGCTGTATTTTGACTCCTCAGGTACTCGGGACGGCGATCGTCAGTTCGAAGGCAAATACGTGCCCTTTGAAGTAGAATCGCCGGATTGGAACGGCTTGGTTCAATACACATGGGACTTTGGCGACGCTACGCCACTGGTTCACGAAGCAACACCCTGGCACGCTTACACGCTGCCGGGAACCTACACCGTTTCCCTGACCGTTCGAGACGGCTTTGGAACCGGGGATGTCTCGAGGCAGACGTTCACGGTGGTTGTCGACCATCCACCCGAAGCGCGTGAAATCTACGTCCCCGAGAACATTTTCGCCGGGTCATCCATTTCCTTCGATGCCGACGTGTTTGACACCGAAGCGGGAAGCGAGATGGAAATTTACCGAGACCTGGACGTGGAAGACGGCTCCATCACCGAACGAGACGAACGCATTCTCACGCAGTTCTCCGTTCGTTGGGACTTTGACACCGAAAGGGACGAAGACGAAAACGGCAACCCTGCCGACGATTGGGTTCTGCCCATTGCAGGTTCATCTGTGCGGGCCATCCACACGTGGGAGAACACCGGTTTCTACACCGTGCTGGTCGAAATCTGCGACGGTATGGGGCAGTGCGATGTCTTGACCGAAGACATCGAAGTTGTGCCCGAGCCCGAAGGACCCCCTTCGCTTTCCGATTTCAGCGCCGATGAATGGAAATCATGGCTGGCCGATGCAGGCTCAGAATTGGCGACCTTCATGGCGCTCATCGTGGTTGCCCTCGTGCTTGGT
>CAXGZM010000089.1:0-6704 GCA_964014165.1 uncultured euryarchaeote
TGAGCAAGGCGTTGTGCGTGACTTGGTCAATGCCAAAGTGGACCCGAAACGTATCAAGCAAATCGATTTCATCCTGGAGTATTTCTCCGTCGTCAAGTGCTTGAAGAATCATGTCAAAATAGACTTCTTCAGGTGGCGGTATTTTGAGCGATTTTCTCGCTTCGTTGGAGAGTCTCCGCACGCGTTCGGGGTGCATGCCGAGGAATTCAACGACCTCGTTGAGGAGGGATTGTTCGTCCCGAGTGATTTTCCCGTCTTCCCACGCTCTGGCGTACATTCGACGCACGAGGGCTTCACCGTGCTGGGCATCGATCGACGCCATCCCTTCTGGATTTGAAACCGGAGAGACCAGGGGCGTATTCTGCATGACGAGGGCTTCATCAACACGCGAAAGCAATTCAAGAAGCGGAATTGTTCGATCCCAAACATCCGCCAACGGCAGCGTTTCACTTCCGCGTTGCACCTGTTCGTTGAGCACGCGGTCGGCGAGGGAATTGGCCATGCCTTGCCCCACTTCGGTCAACGTGTAAACGCGTTTCCGTTGCTTACCTCCTGGAATGTGTCGCTGCGCTACAGAGAGGTACCCGCTTTTTTCCATTCGTTTTAGGGTGCGTGGAATGTGCTTTCGCTGAACGTGGACCGCCGCAGATATCCCGGCCTGCGTCAGCGAGGCGGGTGCCTCCCAACCACCTTGCGGCAGTTGTTGGTTCAACAGATGGAGCATGGTCCGCTCTTCCGTCGTCAAGGTGCCCAAAAAGCCGACAACCACGAAAGCCCCTCGGTGTCGGGTTGAACCGATAGCACATAGGACAATCGGTTTCAAGCGACGAACTCAAAAGCAGCCTGCTGATGGAGAACGCATGGGTGGACGAGAACGCACGTATCGTCCGAGGTCGAGAACCACACGTCCACTGGGTGAGGCACGGTCCGCAAACGCGGCCCCCTCAAAACCCCTTGACCCCCCAAGCAAGGTGGAGGGTGGATGGTTTGTCAGCGAGCCACTTGCTCACCGCCTTCACCAGAAAAGTGCGCTCGGCCTGCGGGTGGAAGGTGGTCTCTTGCTCACGCCCGAAGAAGTGCTGTTCTGCCACTGGTACCGTCATCTTCCTCTGCCAGCCGATGGTTGGTTCTCAGCCTCACTCAAGGATGACACCGCCTTGCTTCGCCGAACGATTGCCCTTGATGTGCTTCGCAACGGTGGTGAGCGTGTGGTGCCGGTGGTCCATCTTGCATCCCGGTACGACAATTTGCCCCCTGCGACTTGGGCGATTCGTTGGGAACGACAAGAGGCCTGGACTGCTCATCCAGGCCACACGCAAGTCAGGATTCAACGGACGCATGACCCGCTTGACTGGGACGAACTGGGGCGCTGGGTCTCGGATGTGCACGACTGTGGACACGTTGCAGAGTTGTGCGTGATCGATGACGAATTTGACACGACCGTGTACCATCTTTCCTTCATGGAACCCAGAGGGAGCCACCAACATGCCGGTGAACTCGGCGATGATGTGCGGGAACAACTCGCTGCGTGGTGCGCCGGTGGCACGTCGGTGGACGGTGGTGTCTTTCTTCCGGTTCGTGGTACATGGCCCTTGCCAGCGTTGGGCGTGCCTCATTTTTCCGGTCGTTTTCTAAGGACCGAAGAGCGTGATTACCTCCTCGGTCGTGTGTCATCCGGAAGTGAGCTCTATCGGACACTTGTCGAGGCCGGTCTTTTGCTTCGTCCCGGATTCAAGTACGGTTGCAGGTGGAGGGCGTACGAAGAGGACATCGAAGTCGCGCACGCACCGTGGTTGATTCAACCACGAGCTGAAGCACCCACAAACTGGGAAGAGGTGTGTCTCTCTGTGCGACTGGCAGAAGGCGTGAACAAGCGTTGGCTTTGCGCAGATCAGCGCGAATCAACTTCATCCTTCTTGAACATCAAACGCGTCGGTTGATGATGCATCATCGAGCGGACGGCCCCATGCATCCGCTTGGATTTCAGGTCCGCTGCTTTGATCTTGAGTTGAGCTTGGCCGGTCGTCATTCGCTGGCTTGGCTGAACGCGGGTTGATGGCTCCTGCAAGGGTGGAGAGGCTCAGTATGAGCAACATCAATCCAATCACCTTTGCTGGCTCGTTCCAGATCATCCACCACTCCTCGGACGTTGTCGTTGCTTGAAGTTCCACGTCGATTGTCCATTCCATGCCTTCTTGGGTGACGATGTGCAACGAACCATACACCAGCATGTTTTCGGACAGCAATCCGTTGGGTTCAACCGTCAGATCGTAGGTGTCATCCCCTCGCAACGTCATGGACGAATCGCCGGAGGCCACCCGTCCGAGAGGGCCGTCGATCACGATGTTGTATCGCTGGTCTCCGCTTCCTTCGGAGCCGATTGGAATCTCAAGGACAGTTGGCTGTTCGGGGTGCACGGTAGCCAAGAACGATGAGGTCAGGGGTATGCGCTCAAACACTTGAACGGGATGTTCAATGTCCATGACATCGTCTCCGCACGTGATGGTGCCACGCAGCACAGATGACGATGGGGCAACACCCGGTGAGGTGTACGTGAGCTGGTAGCCATCAATGGTGGCAGCGAGGCTGACGCCTCGTCCGTCGCTCGACGTGAGGTCCGCCGTACAATCGTCGGTGTTTCCGGTGATCGTGATGGTTGGTGATTCATCGGGCAACACCGTGCTTCCGTGGTCGTCCATGTCGAGTTGGAATCCTGGAGAACAACGTGGTGCCTCAAACGATATCGTCATGTTGTCTTCTCCCATAACGGTGGCCACCCAAGGGACAAGGACGCCGTCGTGGGTTCGGATTTGTACGCCAGAGGCCCCAAATGTGGTGTTGTTGAGAAACAGGTCCGAAGCTTCCCCTTGGTTTGAACCTCGAACCAAATCGTCGCCCTCATCGGCTTCGATCACTTTCAACCATGGTGCGTTCGGGTTGGTGTTCACTTCGTTTCGATCGATGTCGCCAACACTCAGGTCCTGATAGGAGACCAAGACGCCGTTGCCCGGCAAACGAGAATCATAGCCTGAATCAGAACGGTGCTCAATGAACACGGCTTCGTCTTCAGCGATTGGAATTTTCAAGACCACACCTCCTTCGGTGATGCCAACCAAGGGAACGGTTGGCCCGATGCAGGGGGATGCGGTGGTTTCAGGCCAATCGAGACGGATTGTTTCCACGCGCTCTGGACGTACGAGTTCGATGTTCGCACCGACGGGCATGGCCGGCCATCGTCCGCCACCGTTCCAATTCCCACTCGCCATGATGTCCCAATCTCCCGGACCTTTCCATGACTGGGAATTGACTTCATCATGAACGGGATACAGGTCAACGGCACCCATTTGGTGCAGCATTTCGTGGATGATCGTCCCGATGCCGCTGGTTCCGGTTTGCAGACTGGCCATCGTGTAGTGGCCAATCGTCGTACCCGGACCGAGATCAATGGGTTCTTCAAACGAGGTGTAGTGGCTCCAAATGCGATTGGAGAGGCCGGGATTTTCTTCCTGGCCTTTGGTCGTGTGGAGAATCATGAAGCGATCAATGGCACCATCGCCGTTCAAATCGTACGTGCTCCAATCAATGTCTTGTCTGACGCGTCGCACCACCTCTTCTGCGAGCAAACTCGGCAGGAACGTGCCGTCTGCGCCCGTATCTTTTCCGGCATCATCACGACCGTAATCGCTCATTGCTTGACTGGCCCGAACCACCTTGTCGTGGACCGTGATCGTGAGGTTGGTTTCTCCGCCGGACAGTTGTTCAACGTAGGGAAGGACAGCCTGATCGAGCATCGTTCTTGCCTCATCAGGGCCCCAACCGTTTCCAGCGGGGTCCTGCTCAAAATCCACGACCACCACCAGCCACATCTCATCGTTCTGAAGCGGAATCTGAAGTGTTTCTCGGCTGTTTTGGGGAATCACCTGTTGGCTGAGCCATGACTCAACCGTATCTTCGTTCACAAACATCCATGCCGAGGTGGCCGCAAACAGGACGGCCATCATTGCCGCAGCGACCCTCCTCATGGGGGCGTCTCAACCGATGGGTGTTTGAACCTTCGTTGCTGATGTACCCGTGCTTGTTGGGTTCTGTTGAATTGGAGCGTGAACCACGTTTTGGACACCAAGGTAGACATCAGCCCACGTTGACATCGTTTGTGAATCAACTTCGTTGGCTTTGACCAAGTCGTGAGCTTCAATCAAGTCGACTAAATTTCGCTGTTGCGCAGCAGGGGGAAACAGCGTTGGTAGCGTGCTGAAACTGAACACAACATCGAGATGGGGGTTGGGGTTCGCCACGCGGTGATTCTGTAACCCCATCATGTCGAGGCCGTGAAGACGTGCGCCGAGATGACCCACGTTCTCCTTGAATTGCTTCGGGCAGGGTTGCGAACTGCAACCTGTGATCACCGCATCGGTGATGTTGGCCTGAACCAAGTGTTCCAACACCGCTGTTCGTGAGGTGGCTGAGGTGCAAATTGCATCAATTGAAACGGTGGTGCAGCCTTCGATGCGGGCATGACCGTGGTGAACGTTGGCGCCCTCACAGGAACAATCCAGCAGTGCGATTCGTTGTCGCCGTCCCTCGTGGTCAAGACGTTCCACCGCCTGTCCTTGAGCGAGCGGTTGTGCGTACAGCCAGCGTTGACCGACCAGCTCTGAGGTGGTCCAGTAAGTGGCGAGCAGGGGCAGGAGCATGGATTGTGCGTGGTCAGGTATCGACAACACGAGGAGGAGACTTCCGACACCGTACAAGCGGAGACGCCATCCATCGGCGGTGGTGCTGTTGACAACGCCGAGTCGTCCCATGACGACCAGTCCTGTCCACGTAGCGGCAACCACCATGATGGCCCAGACACAAAATGCAGCGACGAGGAGCATGTCAATGGCGCTGTATTGAGCGGCCAGTCCTGCCTTGTTGTGTTGGGCGAAACCCGCATCGTACAGCGCAGGAAGTCCGTGGTGAACAAGCAGGAACACAACCACGATCAAAGCGAAAGCGGTGGTGATCATCCACCGTCGCAGCGATGTGTATTCGCTGGGCAACAAGCCCGGCTTTGAGAATTGGAGAACGTGGAAGGCGATGAGAGGGAGTGCCGACAGGACGGCCAGCAACAGGGACGTCAACCATCGGACGGCACTCCATTGCGCAGGGTCGTAGACGTTCAAGCAATCGCCAGTGCACGGTTTCAAGTTCAGGAGAATGAAATCCAAAACCTCGTCGACCATCGTCACCCAAACCGCCGTCAACAAGGCGATGGAAGCGAACAGGACTGTCGTTCGCCACGTGAGTTCGTTCAGGTGAACTTGGACCGGCTGCAGGCGGTCCTGGTCGAGAAGGACCGCCATACGACTTCACTCAAACAAGGTCGGTGTACTGCTTCGGCGCACGTGCTTGCACGATGGTTCGATAAACGCCGTAGATGGCCCAGAGCGTCAGCATTCCGGTAACGAGTCCGTACCCCCACGGTTGTCCACTGTCAACCAGGTAAGCGAACAAGACGGCGAAGGCTGCTGCGAGGACCCCTCGGCGCAGGCCTTGAGGGACAGCGAGGCTCTTGTCCAAATGCGTTGGCCCGCCTCCAAACTTCCGTTCGTAGAACTCGCCTTGAATGACGGCGGCGATGATGATCATGGAAAGGGTCGTCCAGTAGTAGAGGTTGCCGTTTGCAAAGAAGTCGTGGGCGATGCCCTCTTGACGTTCTGCTTCGACTGCTTCGGGGTCTTCCTCAGCGACGAAGAGGGAGTCGTAATCACCCACGCTGATGGTGCGAAGGGATACGTCTTCGTCGGTAGCGACTTCCGTGGCGCCAGGGGCGGAGACCGTGAAGGTGAGGATGTTCCACTTGTCGTCTTCGTTGGGGGCTCCATCGCCGTTCACGGCGTTGCCGACGAGTTGGAAGTTTGCGGGTCCGGCGTCTTCGCTGGGTGCTGTCCACTGGACAACCCAGTCGTTTCCTGGTTCGGATTGCGAGAGGGCGCCAGGCTCGTCGTCCACGGCCTTGCTGCCTTCACCGGGCGTGAGCGTTCCGACACCACCGTCCCAAAACAGGTAGCCACCTCCTTCGTTCGAAGCGTGTTGCAGTGTGATCACAAATTCGTAGGTCTCGCTCACGTTGTAAGCACGAGGTACGCCTGAAACCGAGACGACAACTTCGGTTGAGGGAGCACCACCACCGTGGCAGGTACAGCCGGTTTCAATGACGAGATTGCCACCGCCAGCGTCCCAAGGCGGGCCGTTGGGGTTGCCCAAAACAGGGGCGACCAGCATCAAAGAGAGAACAACCATCAACGAAATGTTACGGAAGTTGCGTCGCATGAACCCACCTGTTTTTTTCCACCCGTCCCCGCTCTTTGAATGTTGCTTCATGATGCGGTTTGAACAGCGTGTTCAAATCTCTTTGACAGCATTGTTCAATCCGGTCATCATGGCCTTGCCATCGCCGAAGAGCATCATGGTCTTGTCCATGTAAAACAGGTCGTTGTCAACGCCGGCATAGCCAACGGAAAGCGAACGCTTGATGATGACGACGGTTCGTGCCTGATCGGCATCAATGATGGGCATGCCAGCGAGGGGACCCTCACCCGTTCGAGCTGCAGGATTGCAGGTGTCGTTTGCGCCGATGATGACCGCTACGTCACACTCGGGGAACTCTGGGTTGATTTCATCCATCTCGATGAGTTGCTCATAGGGCACGTTGGCTTCGG
>CAXGZM010000090.1:0-6663 GCA_964014165.1 uncultured euryarchaeote
CGCATTGGTCGTCAACGCTCGCCACTTGAAACGACCAACGTGTTGACCTTCACCAAACGACGCATCCAAGATGGCCTGTGCATCGGGGCCTTGAAGTGCCATGATGGCGGTTTCTTCGGACAGGTTTTCCATGTTGACCGATCCGTCGGACGGGAGGTGCTTGGTGAACCAAGACCACATGACGTCGATCATTGAAGCGTTGGGGACACCCAAGATTTCGGTCTCACTGACCACGGCAAAAATCATGTCGTCGATGAGGAAACCGTCCTCGTCAAGGAAATGGGTGTACGCACAGCGTGGTGGTTGGATGGAGGTCACTCGCTGAGTAGCGATGCTTTCGAGCCAATTTCTCACGTTGTCGCCTGTAAAGCGGAAGGAACCCATGTGAGAGACGTCGAACAAACCTGCTCCCGAACGTGTAGCGAGGTGCTCCTCCTTGATGTTGGAATACCAAATGGGCAGTTCGAAGCCGTGAAAATCAACCATGTTGGCTTCGAGGGCGAGATGCTCTTCGTAGAGGGCGGTCCGTACCGGCGGCTGGTCGCTCATGGTGTTGACTCTGACCCTCGGCTCAATAAACATCCGTTCACGAATCAAACGGCCGCAGGCAGGCCACGAAGGATTTCCTTTCCGTGGTGGACCACCCGATTGAGAAATCGGTCAAGGGTTGATTGATTGATGCTTTCGTTGGCCACCACCATGCGGATGACCACGTCCTCTCCGATGTTGGACCGACTGACCATGAAGGAGCCTTCTTTCATCAGACGGTTGCGGATTTCGGTGTTCAGTTCATTGTGGTCAACCCCATCATCCTCGGCGATGTAGCGGAAACAAACGTTGGTCCACATGCGATGCGACATCATTTCCAACGAGGGATGAGCCTCGATGCATGCCTGGAGGTAGTCTGCATGGCTCATCAACCCGTCAACCATCTCGGCCCAGCCCGCATCGCCACGAGCACGCCACTCAAGCCAGAGCTTGAGAGCGTCGTTTCGACGAGCACACTGAAGCGAGTAGCGGCCGAGATCATCGAGTTCAGCATCGCTGTGGAAGAGGTAGTGGGCGACGTTGGTGTGGTCGCACAGCCGTCGAAGGACGGGCGGGTCTTTGATGAGAAACGCACTGCAAATCAGGGGGACACCCATCATTTTGTGGGCGTCCCAACACACGCTGTCAGCCTTCTCAACACCGTTCATGAGCTTCCGATGTTCGGTTGAAAACAGGCAACTTCCACCCCAAGCAGCGTCGACGTGGAGCCACAACCCCTCACGGTGGGCGACGGTGGCGAGGGCATCGATGTCGTCGTAGGCACCGCGAACGGTCGTGGCCGCCGTCGCAACGACGCACAAGGGGCGCATGCCCTCACGGCGAGCATAGGCGATTTCCTCTTCCAACCGATCAGGACGCATGCAACCTTTTTCATCGCATTGGACTTTGATGATGTTTTGGTGGCCAATGCCGATGACGTTGGCGGCCATGAGGACGGAATAATGCGCTTCTGCAGAGACAAAAATCACCGTGGAGCGACCGTCAAAACCGCGCTTCGTTGAGCCTGAAATCAAATGCTCCCTGGCGCACAGCATTCCCAGCATGTTGCCGTTCGAGCCGCCCGTGGTGAACGTTCCAAACCCGTCGGGAAACCCGACCATCTGCGACATGCGTTTCACCAGGGTTTGTTCGATCACGGTGGCGATGGGAGAAAGCTCGTACGTGTACATCGAGTTGTTCGTGAGGGCAGCAACCACTTCACCAGCAAAGGCAGGGAGCGAGAGTCCCCCCCAGAGCGGGTTCATGAATTCTGAACGGTTGGTCTTCACGCTGTTCGCAATGAAAGTGTCGAGGTCGTCCAACACGGCGTTGAGTCCGTGACCCTCGAGCGGGAGTTGAACATCGAGGGTCCTGCGCATGGTGCTGAGGCTGGCAGCAGGGTTGACCCGGGCCTCGTCGTCCTTCGAAGCGATGTAGGCCAGCAGGCGATGAGCAACCTCGTCAATGAACGCGGGCGTATCCATGTTGCTCAGTGTGCGGTCTTCGCGGCTCGCTTATGAGTATGTGTATGGTTTGGCATGAAGCGCCCACGCCACCGTTCAACGTGCCCCCTTTGTGATGCCAATGACGGTTGAAAGTGAAATTTCATCAATTGTAAATATTTTTCACCCATGATGAATAAACAGATTACAGCGTGCTATTTTCTTGATGATTTTCGGTCAAAAAGCACTGCACGATCGAACAGGATCCTCGCTGCCATCGCTGAATTTTTGGTTGGAAGGTTGAGGCGGTTTTTCCCCAGCAGATCCTCAAATTTACGCAGCGCAGGAAGAGGAAACGTTGGAAATTCTCATTCATCGTGCATAATTCGTGAGCAATGTTGAATAAACATCTGCGACTGGCAGGGATATGCTTGGGCAAATTGGCGGTCGTTGGCTCGACCGTTTGCTGCAACAACTTTCCAAAGAACTGAGGGCCCAGGGTTGGACCCAAATGCAAATCGCAAGGGCGACCGGGTCAACACAGAGCACGGTCTCACGGCACATCAGCAAGCCCGTGATCGCCCTCGGCGCAACGGCCGACGAAGTGATGATCGACGGATGGTCGAAAGAACTCGCCGCATCCATGGCACAATACGGCCCCGATGCAAAGGTGGTTCGTCAGCGCTTGGTGTTTGAACTTCAGTTCGGCGGTGGCCAAGCCCTGCGCTACGACAAGACACTCACCGGAATGGACCTTGACGAGGACCAATCATCCAAAGCGCTGGTCCGTCGCCTCGACTGGGCAACCGGCAGGATTGACTTGCGCCGCTTGAAACCCTACATGCCGGCCGTTGGTATGAACATCGCAACGTGCCTCTCCGATGCGACCACCGCCAGCGAGGTTGCAGCCTATCCCGGGCGAATGACGCTGGTGGACGGGGTGCTTCGTCGGCATGAAACACCCGAGTTTGGAGCATCAAGCCACCTCGCAGAAATGCTTCTTCAAGCGAAAAACGTGGACAACGAGAAGACGGCCATCCTCAACCTCCGTCCACCCACGCTCGACGGCATGGTCGACCAGGGCGACATCAATTACATCTCGGACGAGCTTGACTATCGGCTCGGCTACGCCAACAAAGGTGTTCTCCAACCGCATGACGGGAGGCTGGACATTGTACTGGACGAGGGTGCCTTTGGGTGGGAACCTTCGCTGTACATCCTCGGTCCCAACCCGATGGATCTGGTCGACAGGACACACGCTATCATCGATGCGATGAACACGGAGTGAGAACAATGAAGAAAACAATGCTGCTTGTAGCCCTGCTGGTGTTGATGACTCCCTTGACAGGGTGTCTTGAACAAATTGACCTCGTCCAAATTGACGATTCCGGGGATTGCCTGATCCTTGAACCGGGCCGGGATTCCGATGGAACCCTGCGAATTTTGACCTACGACATTGCTGCGTTCTCCGACGAAATGTTGACCAAGTTCACCAACCAGACCGGGTACCCTGTGGAAATGATTCGAACCGATGACTCCGGAGGCATCCTCGAGCAATTGCTGCAAACCCAACAGGCACAACAGGCTGACCTGGCCATTGGTCTCGACAACACCTACCTTCAAACGGCCCTCAATTTCTGCCTCCTTCAGGCTCACAACGCAAGTGTCTCGGACATCTCTGAGACGGCCCTTGAACCGTACAACGGTCCGCTTGCCCTGCCCTTTGACCGAGGGGACGTTTGCCTCAACTACGATGAAACTCGGGTGGACGGCACCAACCTCACAGTGCCAACCTCCCTGTGGAACCTGACCGAACCCGAATGGAACGGGCTCGCAGCCTTCCCATCGCCGGTCACCTCCTCCCCTGGACGAGCCTTCATGGCGGCCACCATCGATTACTTCGAGAACGATGAGGACGACACCACCGATGCGTTTGACTGGTGGAAGGCCATGGCAGCCAATGACGCCATCTTCACCACAGGGTGGACCGAAGCGTACGAAATTCACTACAGCGGTGGCTACGGCGAGTGGGTGGAAGGCCACCTCGGCGATGCTGCCATGACGGTGTCCTACTGCCACTCTCCCGGCGTCGAGGCCTTCTACGGTGGCAACTGGACCAAGTCAACCTCGTTGACCCTGCCACGCTCCTCGTTCCACCAAGTCGAGTACGCTGGTGTCATCAACGGCGGTACTGAACTTGAGGCGGCCAAGGCCTTCATCACCTACCTTCTGTCCGAAGAAGTCAATCGGAACATGCCGGAAAACAACCTCATGCAGTCCGTGCTGGTCAATGCCACGTGGCCCGAAACCGATGGCTACGCCCACCACACGGACCTCCCCGAACTGAACGCTGAAATCTCGAACGAACGCATTGCGGACGAGATGGAAGACTGGTTGTCGGCTTGGAAGGATGCGACCCAGTGACGACAGCAGCGGTGAACGGGCTGCGTGCAGGCCGAGCGGGCCGCATTCCTCCGACCCATTGGCTCGCCGTCTTCTCTGTCATCGCACTCGGCCTGTTTCCGCTCACTTTGGCGCTGTTGCGGCTGTGGGCGGTCACAGGAATTGGGCCTGTTGAAGCGCTGTTCACGGTTCATCAGCAGCCCGGTGCGATGGATGCGCTGCGATTCTCCGCACTGGAAGCCTTCGCCTCAACCCTGTTGACCGTCTGCCTTGGCTTGCCCATTGCGTGGGGATTTGGGCGCTACCGCTGGCGGAACCTTCGAACAAAACGAGCCTTGCTGTTTCTTCCGTTTGTCACACCGCCCATCGTCGCGGCCGTTGGCTTTCTCGCTCTGCTCTCTCCGGACGGTTTGATCTACCGATTGGGGATCGACATGCGCGGTGAAACGGGGGTCATCGGATGGATTTCAACCACCACCGGCTGGGAACACCCCGGCCATTTTGTTGCCTTGGTGGTCGCCCATGTGTGGTTCAACCTGTCACTGGTCGTCAGGTTTGTTGAGCCGGTGGTTGCCCAACTCGACCCGGCTTGGGAAGAACAGTTGGCCTTGCTCCCGGCCGGGGAGCGAAAGCGAGACCGCCTCCAACACCTGTGGCTGCCGGTCCTCGGCCCGGCAACGCTGGTCGCCGCCACCTACACGTTTTTCTTCAGTTTCACCTCGTTTGCTCTCGTCAAATACCTCGCACCGTCGGCCAACACGATGGAGTCGTTGCTCGGTGAGGTCGGTGGCTCGGCAGGCATCGCTGGGTATCGAACAGAGACGAGTTTGGCGGTGTTGGCCATCGCCACCTTCCAGATGCTGCTGATGCTGGTGATGCTGGTGATGGCAGGTCGGTTTGAACGGCGCCACAGCCAGGTCCTCGCCCTGCACCACGAGGCCATGAACCGTGAACGCCACGGGCCGCCGAGCAAAACATGGACGTGGTTTGTCAACGGTACGCTGCTGATGTTGCTCGCCCCGCTCGCCTCGGTGGTCTTCGCATCGTTCCGGGTTCGGGCCGCAGGCCCTGCCGGGCCAACCACGCAGTGGACGCTCGAAGGTTGGCGACGCGCATGGACGGGTGATTTCTCGACGGTCCCGCTGATGGATGCGCTCACCAACTCACTGAATTACGCTGCCTTCACCGTCCTGATCGCCCTGCCGTTGGGTTATGCCGTCGCCTCGTGCTTGGTCTCGTTGAGGATTCAGGGCCGCAAGCGGCTTGCAGGACTCTTGGACTCGCTGTGCATGCTTCCCCTTTCCATGTCGGCCGTGATGGTGGGTCTTGGGATGGTCGCAGGTATTTTGCGCTGGTTCCCCGGCATGTTCTCGTTCCCCTACCTCCCGGTGGTCCCGCACGTGATGCTGGTGCTCCCCTTTGTCATCCGGTTGATGGTGCCGGCCATCGAACGGATTGACCCCGTGTTTGCTGAACAAGCCTCGCTCCTGCCAATGAAGCCGCTGGCGTTTTGGTGGCATGCACGCGGCTCGTTTTTGGTGGTGCCAGCCACCATGGCAGCTTCGCTCTGCTTGGCCTTTTCCCTCGGCGAGTTCGGCGCCACCTTCCTTGTGGTTCGCGTCGGGTCTTGGGACTCGTTGTCCATCATGGTTGACCAGGTCGCTTCTCGACCGAAATTTGACCCCTACGTGTTCCCCACCGCCATGGCCCTCGCCACCATCTTGATGGTGGTGACCCTGCTGGTGTTGGCCATCAACGAGCGTGCACGTGCCTGGAGGAACCGACATGACCTTTGAACTGCGCAACGGAACCGTCCGACTGGGCGACTGGACGGTCTTCGACGGGTTGAGCATCACCGTGGCCGAGGGTGAAATCGTCTCGATCCTCGGACCGAGCGGTTGCGGCAAAACCACGTTGCTTCGAGCGTGCTGCGGCCTTGAACAACTCGAGGAGGGTGAACGTCGCCTCGGGGGAAGGGCCCTCCCCAACAACACCATCGTGCCAGAAATCACGATGCTGTTTCAACAGCCCGTGTTGTATCCGCATCTCAACGTCGCGCAAAACATCGGTCTCGGAGCCGGGAAAACCGTCCCCAAGAAAGCGCTGCAGTCCGGCGTGAATGCCGTCCTCAAAACCGTCGGCCTTGAGGGGTTCAATCAGCGTGGTACCGCCGGTCTTTCCGGGGGAGAAGCACAACGAGTCGCCTTTGGCCGAGCGCTCCTCCAAGCCCCGAAGGTCATCTTGCTGGACGAACCGTTTGCCTCGTTGGACGTTGAGCGTAGAATGGCGT
>CAXGZM010000091.1:0-6559 GCA_964014165.1 uncultured euryarchaeote
TTTCCAACCTCGCCAGCACGTCCTCGTGGTCGTCAAGGTCCCGCTCGAACGTGTGCTCCTTCCCGATTGACTTTCTGCTCCGGAGCGGACTGACGACGGCACTGCTCTCTCCATCGACCACGCGCATGAACCATGCTGCAAAACGGTCACCGGCCAGGCGGGCAAGGGACAACTCTCCCGCCTCGTAGAGCTCATCGGCCGTGGTGTACCCCCACTCTGCCAGTTGCGTTGCCCGCTTCGGTCCAATGCCGGGAATGTCCCTCAGTGAACGGCCCTCAAAAAACGATGAGACCTCGTCGGGCATCACGCGGTGAACGCCGTTGGGCTTGTTGACTTCACTCGACATTTTCGCCACGATACGTGTCGGTCCGATACCGAAGGAAGCGGTCAGATTCACCCGTTGTTTGATCTCTTGCTGCAACTGATTCGCCAGCGCCAACGCCGCATCCCAATCTCCACCAACCGTTTCTGTGACATCCAGGTAAGCCTCATCGATGCTCGCTTTTTCAAACAACACCGCCGGTTCCCGAAGGCACGACATCACCTTTCGACTTGCACGGCTGTACAGACCCCGTGTGCCTCGGATGTAGATGGCAGGGCCAAACGGAGCGGCTGGACAACGTCGCCACGCCTCAGAAACGGGCATCGCCGAACGTATGCCAAATCTCCTTGCGGCGTAGTTGCACGTCGAAACAATGCCCCGACCACGCCCCTGCTTCGGGTCGGAGCCGATGATGAGAGGTACATCATCATCAAATCCATGATGCAACGTTTCCACCGCCGCAAAAAAAGCATCAAGGTCACAATGAATCAACACCCGAGGCCCCTCAGGCTCAATGGCGTTCGGCTCCTCAACCACGAAGAAACAACCATGCCAGCAGTGTTTGAACTTGATGTGTGTTCAGTTCAAGTTGAGGGGTGTTCACAAGCATAGATGACCCCCGAGAGCCACCTTCAATGATTGATATGACACAAAATCTCAACCCTGTCGCAGGGGAGCCGCTCGCACTTGTTCGACGCACACAGGGCGTTGATCCCGCCCAAATAGAACCGCAAGCTGGCCAACTCTACCACCTCAGCGGACCCGGACGTTCGGGGAAAAGCATGCGATGTGTTGCTGAGCATTGGGTTGCGAATGCGTTGAGTCGAGGGCAAACCGTCCACTGGGTGGACGGTGCGTGCAGAATCGATCCGGCACGGTTCATCCCGCTTCTCGAAGCGATGGGAGCGGACGTTGAGCCGTGCCTTGCACGCCTCTACCTCAGCCGAGGGTTTACGCTGCATCAACTCGACCGTCAACTGGAACGGCTGCCTGAGGAACTGGCCATCACGCGTTCACCGATGGTGGTGGTGGACGGGTTGCTGGCCATGCACGCCGATGACGCCGTTTCATCCTTGGAATCGCGCACCCTTCTTCGTCGACATGTTGGCATCCTGCGCAACCTCGCCCATCGCAACCACGCAGCTGTCATCGCCATCTCGGGGCTTGACCACGGGCGAATTGACAGTGCACAACACGTGCGATACCTCCGCCGCCATTCCCAAAATCATCTCGAAGGTACGTGGCGAGGACGAAGGCGCCGACGGATGTTGCATGTGTTCCATCCTCGAACCGGTATTCGGGGCGCTTGGCGGCCGTTTCACAGGGACCCACAGACTGCGTTTTTGCTCTCACGGCGAAGGCTCAGTCCCCAAGAGGTGGCCGCTTCGGTTGATGTTCTTGCGCTGCATCATACCGAGCCGTGAACGCAAACAACGTGGGTTGGCGTCCGTCGTTTCGCAGTTGTTCCGTGGTCCAACCAAACGGAGCGAGAAGGGCCCAAATGGCTCGCTCGGCGAGTTCAGCGTAATGCTCAACGCACGCACGAGCACCTTGTGCCATGCCGTCCAATTCCTCCGCCAAAACGACGCGTTCAAGCACGGCCTCAGCAGTGCGGTTCACGACCACATAGCGAACCTTGCCGCCGGCGGGAACCTCGTACCCCCGTTCATTGGCTCGCATGAGCGCAGCGTACGTCACGTTCTTGACGCGATAATCGGTCAGTGCGCGACTGGTTCGGCGGGTGACCACCAGTTCACTCAATGGAATCTCACCGCGCTTCAACCGTTGGAGTTCGCACCTGTAGTGATTCAAAACCGTGCGCTGCGTCTCAAACGAAGGGAGACCGTCCGTTCGTTCGCCAGCTGCAAGGTACTCCAGTCCAGTCCGTTGGAGCCGTTGAATCCAACGCGGCGTGGAATGTTGCCGCATCTCAATGCCACGTACTTTGAACGCGTCCCCGTCGTACGCCCAGTACTTGGTCAATGAACCGGAACCGTGCACCCTGCTGGGAAGAAAGGCGATGAAATCGTAGTGTGCTTCAAACTCAAGCGGAATACCGACCTGCTCAGAAATCCGCCGACCGAACGCCTTGGCGTCCACGCGTTGTTGATGCTGTGTCCGCCCCTTGAGATCCGAAAGCCAAACGCAATCGACAATGGCGTGCAAGACATCCCACCCGTCCTTTTGCGCCTCCTCAATCGTGGCCAGCAGCAACTCCCTGGACCAAGCACAGATCGCTTCGTGTGCTTCAATTCGTCCAAAACGAGCGTTCCGATAACCGGTGTAGCCGAAACACGTGACCAACAGCCACTTGAGGGCATTTTGCCGCAAATCGTAGGCGTCTCCCTTCGCTTTCCGCAACTGCTTCAGTGCACGTCGCCGCTCGATGATGGGAGCCACCACGCGCCCGAGAAATCCGTGTGTTCGCCCACACGTGTGCATGTTAAGCCCGGGAACGGGCAGTGCCTTCTCGTGAGCGAGTGGGAAAAGACCGTGCCCGAAACGAGCGTGGACCGAACGCTGACGAAATTCACTGGCGGCCTGTTCCGGATGGAGCGGAACAATGCCTCGCATGGAAGCCGAGCTCGGTGGCTGACAGCACGAGCAATTCAGGGTCTCTGGCGAGATGTTGCGTGTTGCAATGATGCTTGGGAACAGGCTTGCAAAATCGAGTTCAATGACCGATGCATGAACGCCCGGTCGACTGTCAAGGTAAAGACCTCCCCGGTCGGCTTGAAGCAAATCCAGTGCCGATTTCGTGTCTTCAGGGCGGTTTTTCTTCCACGGCACAAGCACCCCGTCATCCATGGCCACGCGCATTTGAATGGCGCTGATCACCGAACCCGGAGAGAGTCGTGAGATGATTTGGGCTGATTGCCGCGAGTGTTGAGCGAGTTCGAACAGACCGGAGAGACCCCCCTCGCTCACGATGAAACTGTTCTTGAGGTCGATGTGAAGGCGGCCGTCGAGAAAAAATGCCCCGTGCCGATGGCGGGTTTGGCCGTACGAGTGGACCGTTCGCTGGTTGGTGGTCTGCTGAAGCGGTGCTGATGTCCGCCCCAGCACCATCGGTTGGTCGTGAAGCGTGCCTTGCTCAACCAACCAGGGAAACCAACGCTGATCACCGCCTTCGGTGAGGACAATATCGGGATTCATCGCATCGTAAGCTGCCTGAAAAGCGGTCAACATGGACCCCATGGAGTCGTGTTCGGAGCGTTTGACGGTCAACGACTGAACCGGTAGCCGAGGTGAAACGCCGGGCTCATGAACCGTTTCCAAACGAAACCATTCAACGGTGTCCTGAAGGGTTGGCAGCCCCTGGCCGGAGGTGCGTTTCACTGAAAGTTTGACCGTGTGAAAGGGGGGGTAAATCTCACTCTTCTGTGGTTCTCCGCACGTGGACAGTCGGGTTGGTTCATCAGGCGACCATCGCACTCGACCAAACGGTATGCACTCGTGGTCGTTGAGAAATCGCTGTGCTAAATGAGCGTCAACAGAGTAGAGTTTGAAACGGTGGAAATCACCTCTCGATTCAACGTGTTCCGCCAGTCCGCGAACGTGCTGAAACGATTGGAGGCCGATTTCGAGCACGTCGCTTTGGGCGGTGGCCTCCAAGTCCAGCCGTGCCCGCGTCATGTGGGGCCGGTTGAGCTGGAAGCGCTGTCGAATTTCGGGCTGTTCAAGCCAGTGCTCCAAGCGATTCAGATCGTCGTGGGATGCGTGAACGTGAATGACCGGTTGCCAAGGGACCTCGCACGCATGGGCAAGGCCCTCGTCATCAACCACCCAGGCCGTCATGCCCGTGTTGTCATGGTTCGCATGAACGTCGAGAAGCCACCCCTCAATCATCGCCATGCCGTTCCTCAAGGGCCTCAAGTCGCGCAGAAACCCGCGTCAATTCGGACATCAAGCCGACCAGCATGCTCAACACGGTGGGTTGCCACGTGTTCAGTGTCGGGAGGAGACCTCCGGCTGTCCTGCGTTCACGCACGTCATTGAGCAACGCGTCAAACGCCTCGCGATCGGTGGGATTCAATGCGCGACGGTACGGCGCCAAGTTCTGCAATTCGTTCTCAACGCGTATTCGCCATGACGGTACACTTCGACCCATGGAACGGGGTGAGTCAACGAGCAAGGGATGCTTATCCAAGACCCAGGAATTGAAAGTGAAAGTGCTAGAGATGCGCCTGATTCACCACAAAGTCGCAGGGCCGCCCCTTGAGCACGGCCATGACGTTGGTGGCAATGTCCATTCCCACGCGGGCTTGGGCTTCAACCGTGGACGCCCCGATGTGGGGCGTGCCGTGAAAATGCTCCATCTGGAGCAGCGGATGTTTCGGATCAACCGGCTCCTGTTCAAACACATCAAGGGCGGCAGAGGTGAGCACACCGCTCTGAAGCGCTTCGAGGACGGCCTGTTCGTCAACGATGCCCCCACGAGCGCAGTTGATGATGTGGCTTCCGCAGGGAGCACCGTCGTTGCCAATGTGGGGCATGGAGGCCAGTCGTTGGGCGTTCACCAGGTGGTGGGTTTCTTCGGTCAGGTTGCAGTGAATCGAAACATGGGTGCAGTTGGAAAACAACGCATCGACGGTCTTGTGCAGTCGAGTGCCTTGGGATTTGGCTATCTTCGGGGGCAGGTACGGGTCGTAGGCGTGAACCTCCATGCCAAGGGCTTGCGCCACACGGCCAACCGACTGGGCGATTCGCCCAAAACCGATGAGGCCGAGTGCTTTTCCTGAGAGTTCCGAGCCTTTCATGGCTTTCTTGTCCCAGCGACCTTCTCGGAGAGAACGATCGGCACGGGGGAGATGGCGTATGGACGCAAGGAGGTGCCCAAGGGTCAGTTCAACGACCGACTGGGTGCTGGCTCGGGGCGCATTGACGACGCTGATACCACGGGCGCCAGCTGCCACCAAGTCGATGTTGTCAACGCCGACGCCGGCACGACCGATCACCTTGAGACGGTCCCCGGAAGCGTCGATGACCTCGGCAGGAAGTTTGGTTGCACTGCGAATGATGATGGCATCAAATTCAGCCAGTGCGCCACCGAGAAGTTCAGCCTTCTCGATGTGGTCCACAACGACATCGTGACCCGCCTTTTCAAGACGTTGAACGGCCTTTTGGTCCATCCCATCGGTCACGGCGATTCTTGCCATGGGCCGTGGCTTGCCCGGAGGTGTTAGAACATTGGGTTGGCGGGTGAAATGAACCGCTGTTTTCAACAACCCCCGTGGGGTGGCAGGGACGAGGAAGGCCAATGGCGTCCGAACTGCAAGAACTGATGTGGGGCGCAGGCATTCTTGCCCTCCCGTTGCTTCTGGCACTGCCGATGCGTCTGGCATGGCAGTTTTGGGTGGGGGTCGGCCACGAGGTGTCCGAGTACCGAACGATCGTGCGGCAGATCGTGGATTCAGGCCACCAAGTCGCCTCTTTTTCTCAAACCCTTGACGACATCGCACGAAACCTTCGGATTCCACCCGCCAAACAGCGGCTCATCGAAGCCGAGCTGTTGCACCCCCTCACGCTGTCCCACTTTCTGTTGCTCCCTGCGCTGTTGATTCTCCCCCTTTCGGCCATCATGGCGCTTCCGCTGATCCTCATCGGATTTCCGTTCATGCTGTTCATGGAGTACCTCTTGATTCGGCGCCGTTTTCTCATCTTGGCACTCAAATCCATTGAACGCTTGATGCACTGGCAGGTTATTCACATCCCCAAACCACACCGGGGGAACAAAGAACAGCGGCGCTCATTGACAGAGTTTTCCCAACACATTGAACATTTCAATTACGTGCCACAGGCAGCGTTCTTGGGCTTGTTTGCATGGCTCATCGTTCACTGGGTGCTGGACCTGGATTCATGGACCGTTGAACTCATTGTTTCCTCCCTGCTCTACATGGTGCTCCTGTCCATTCTCTCTGTCCTGAACACGGCCTTTGAGGCTGACCTTGTCTTTGTTGACCCTGCCAAAGGGCGGCTCGTTCCGGTCAACCAGTGGCTTGAGGGCGTGCTCAACCCCGTGGTTGGCATCGGGCTGTTGTTCTTGTTGGGACGAAACCTGCTGGAGGAATCGCGTGATGTGGATGGAAACCCCATCCTGTTCGCAACGGTCGTGCTCACGCTCTTGTACGGTGCAGCCATTGTTGGAATTTCTTACCGGTGGGGGTATTCTTCCTGGCGAGGTGAACGGGTCCGGCAAGACTTCGAAGTTCAGGTCATCGAGTACCTCAACCCGCT
>CAXGZM010000092.1:0-6506 GCA_964014165.1 uncultured euryarchaeote
TTCCTGCTCATCAGCACCCGAATGACCATGCCGATGTTCATCTTCGGCATCCTCGTCAATCAACTTCAGCGGGGCGAAGCCGCTGCACGCCGAGTCTTTGCAGCGGTCGACCTCGAACCCACCATCGTTGACAGCGAGGATGCTGTGGCCCTCGAAGGCGGCATCAAAACGGTTGAATTCAACGACGTCTACTTCACCTATCCCAACACCACCATCAAGGTCCTCAACGGAATTTCGTTCACCGTTAGCGAGGGCGAATTCCTCGGCGTCATGGGTCACACGGGTGCGGGCAAAACCACGATTCTCAAGTTGCTCATGCGCTACTACACGCCCGACAGCGGTGAAGTGCTGGTCAACGGCCGCCCCATCACCGACTACACGCTTCACTCCCTTCGCGAAGCGATTGGTTTCGTCAGTCAAGACCCCTTCCTGTTCTACGGCTCGGTCAAGGACAACGTCATCTACAACCAAGAAGCCACGGACGCTTCGCTGGAAGCCGCTCTCAAGATGGCAGGGGCGTGGGAGTTCGTTCAGGAACTCGAAGACGGCATTGACACCCTCGTGGGCGACCGGGGCGCGATGTTGAGCGGCGGGCAACGTGCTCGCATCTCCCTCGCTCGGGCCCTGCTGAAGGCGCCCAGTCTCCTCATTTTGGATGAAGCCAGCAGTGCGCTGGACGCCGAAACCGAACGTCGGATTCAGGAGAACTTGCTCTCTTCCGGGAAAGAGCGAGGCACGATTGCCGTCGCTCACCGACTCAGCACGATTCGCAACGCCAACGAGATTCTCTCAATGGTTGACGGCGCCATCGTGGAACGAGGTATTCACGACGACCTGGTTGCGTCCGGTGGCGTGTACGCCAGTCAGTGGACGATTCAAACCGGCGACATGGCTGGCCTGTGATCACACCGATGGACTTCGGCGCATCAACACCAGGTTGACGATGGCAAGGACGGCCACGGTGCCCGAGAGCCACATCGGCATCAGCGGAACTTGGTCGTAGGGCAGACGGAAGATGTCCAGCAACGATTCGCCGCGGCTGAAGGTGCCACCGAGCGACGCCGTGAGCAACACCAAACCGACCGCTCCGAGCCCGCCAAGCGCTTGGAAGCGCTTGCTGGCTGGATGCTGCCAGAGTTCCGGTCCCCCGGCACGTCGAGCGAGGAGAACGCCCAGTGCAAGGCCGAGCGAGGCCGAGGCGAGGAGCATTTTGTTGATGAGCACCGGATGGTCAATGCCTTCACCGGGACTGGATTGAATGCCGGTGATGATGGTGAACGGCATGGCCACCAGCCCGAAAGCCAGCGCAAAATGCGCCACGCTGTCGGCCAGGGAGAGGTGTCGGTCGCCGAGGAACCAACCGTGGCTTGCCAACCCTGCCATCAGGAAGGCCACGCCGGCCACGGCAAACGAGCCGACCGCCAGCTCGGTGCTGACCACGTGGAGGGTCGCTGCTGAAACCATCAGAACGCCTCCTCCTTGTCGAAGAATTTGCTTGTCGCATCGCTGTCCGACGGTGCTCGCCGGCGCTGCAGCGAAAGGAAGGCTGCCATGAACGCCAAGGTCATGGCAATGGATTGGAGGTAGGCGGCGTTTTCGTCCACCGTCCACCGAGGCTCTTCGCTTTGCAGCGTAAACCACGGCGTCGTCTGTTCGGGTCCTTCGCCGGTCAGGTGGGCCCGCCACTGGACGGCAACCGGCTGGAGGGTGGCGGGCAAATCAAACGACCACGCATCGCCGTTGGATTGGACATCGACCATCGTTGCTTCGCCACCGGGCAAACGCCATTCCACTCGCACGTCGTCAACAAACACCGTGGTCATCATGACGGTGGTGGTTTCTCCAACCGCCCTCAGGGCAGGCGGCTCAAAATCCGCAGCGAGGCGAGGCAAGTCTTCTGGAACCTGGCGGACGTCGACGAGGGCGGCAGTGGCGGACGAGCCAAAGAACGGGGCTTCGCTGCCGTCTTCCGTGCCGTGGTGGATGGCGCCGTACAGCGGGTACTGGCCGGTGCTGGGCGCACGAAGCGTCCACTCCACCGTGTGTTCAGTTTGCCCCGCTTCGATGTGCGCCTCGACGTAGTTTTCCGTCCCACCTTCGCTGTTGGAAATGACGGTCCAACCTGCATCGTCGGGAGTATCGTCAGCGCCGGAGAGGTCGGAGAGAAGGAAGAACCCGAGCAGGCCGCTGGTGGTGGTCTCAATGTTGGTGACGGTGATGGACGCACTGGTGAGCAACCCCTCGTAGGCAACGTCGGGCGCCGTCACCTCAACGGTGGCGGGCGAAGAGCGGTTCATGTCAGCGTCGCCGTGGCACGCCCCACCGCACTGTGCGTCGAACGTTCCCGACCCCACGCCGTTGGGGTTGGCCGAACCCAAGGAAGGCATCACCAGGAGCATGGCCACGACGACGAGCGTCACGAGGCGCTTCATCGGCGTTCACCTCCACGTCGACCGAGCAAAGGAAGGACGAGCAAGGCGAGGATCAGCAACGCACCGAGGCCAAGTCCAAGCCCCGTCGCGGGCCCGGGCTCTTCTGCTTTGATGGGGTCGAGCATCGGGCTAACAGAATCGCTCGCGCCGAGGTAGGTGCGTTCTTCATCGAACGGTTGAACGGTGTAGGTAACCGTACCGCTGATGGGCGGTTGGTCCTCGTAATCCGTTGCGTTGGTGCTGCCGACCAATACGCCGTCGCGGAGGATGTTGAAGCCGGCTTCTTCGCCCGTCCACGACCACGAAAGGCGAACGTTGCCTCGTTCGTCGTTGATGACCTGCAAGTTTCGCACATCGGGGCCGATGGCGATGTCGAGCAACAGGTCGGTTTGATGCGTTGCACCGTGTTCGTCCGTGATGGTCAGCGTGACAACCGTGTTCTCCATCAGCACCAACGCCAGGGTTTCGCCCGTGCTGCTTCCTGTTGCCCACGTCCAATCGTAGCGGAGGTCCGTGCCGTCGGGGTCCGAAGAATCGGCGCCAGAAAGCACGGTGGTTTCGTTGTACCACACGTTTGAGGAGAGGAGTTGGATGGTCGCCGTGGGCTCAAGGTTCACCAGGGTGATGGTGGATTCAATGCTGTCGCTGGATTCGGTGCCGTCGCTGGCCACCACGACCAGGCGCCAGGTTTGCTCGGGTGCGAGTCGGTCCGCTTGCACGACGGTGGCGTTGGTGAGGCTGGCGTCTCGGAAGCCATTCTTGTACCACGTTGTGGACACCACAACGGCGTCGCCGTCGGCATCCTCTGTCTCGACGGTGGCTATCAGGTCGGTCAGCGAGGTTGGGTTTTCCGGCCAGGTCACAACCGCTTGCGGGCGTGCATTTTCCACCGTGATGGCGGGGGTGGTGAATTCGGTTGAATCGGTGCCGTCGCTCACGACCACCACGGCGTGCCAGACCTCACCCCGGTTCAGGTTTTCCGCAGGAAGGGTTTCGCTGGTAGAGGCAGGCTCGAATTCGCCGTTTCGATACCAGTCAACGCGCTCCACCGCCGTTTGATCGCCATCAGCATCCGTGATGTTGGCAGCGACCGTCACATCATGCAGAGCGCTGAACGTGGGCGATGCGAGGAGGGCATCGACCACAGGTGCGGCGTTGACGATGTTCACGGTGCTCGTTGCTAAGGCCCCCCATGCTTGCCCGTCGCTGGCTTGAACGTCGACGGTCCACGCATCGCCTCGCTGCGTGAACGACGAGGGAAGCGGGTTCAGGCCGTCAGCAGCAGGCACATGCTCGCCGTTCAACGCCCAGGTCAGCATCGTGTCGACGATGTTATCGCCTTCGGGGTCGGTTGCCGTCCACGAAACGGTGAGGTTGTCTCCGGTGTTCGGGTCGGTTGGCATGACGGCCAGGGCGGTGATTTCAGGAGCTTGGTTGCTCGTCCCCACAACGATGTCGGCGGAGGAGACCCATTCGCCGATGTCCGTTGCGTCTGCGGCTCGGACCTCAACAACCCAGGTGTCGCCCGCTCGCGTGGCGATGGCCGGGAGGGTGCTCGAATTGTCCAAGGAGCCGACGTGGACGTCGTCCAACAGCCAGCGTGATTCGGTGAAGGCGATGGCGTCGCCGTCCTCGTCGTTGGTTTGGAAACTGAACGAAACATCGTCGTTGGTGTCCGGTGCTTCGTCGCTCACGACGAGATTGAGCACGTCGGGAGCTCGGTTGAGCACGCTGACGGTGGGCGAGGCAACGGGAGCACCGTCGTCTTCGCCGTCCGAGGGCGTGATGACGGCGTGCCAGGCTTCACCCTTGGAGGTGGCGGTGGACGGAAGCGTCAGCGTCGTGTAGGCTGGTTGAGACGCACCGTCCTTGAACCAAGCCACGGTCGTTCCGCTTTCTGCGTCCCCGTCATCGTCGCTGTAGGTGTAGGACACCGTGAGGTCGTCGGTGGTATCGGGGGTGGATGGCGTGATGAGGACGTTGCTGGCCACAGGGTCGGCGTTGGTGGAAACCTCCTCTGCGATGCTGATGGAGTAGGTGTTGTGGTCGTCGCCGCTCGTACCGCCGTTGCCGTTTCCAGACAGCACGGCGAGTTTGAACAAGACGCTGCCGGAGCCGGAGGCAGGAGCCGTCCAATCCACGGTCCAGGAGGTTGTTCCCGGCGAATACCCGTGGGTGGCTTGTCGACCGTTGGAGGAAACTTGGGTGTTGGCGTCGCCGTTGTTGAGCGTGCCTCGGTTGACATCGAGGTTGAACCCGGCGATGCTGGGCGTGGTGCTCATCCCCATCGTGAGGGTGTAGGTTGTTTGGGCTTCGTATGCCGTTGGTACGCCCGTTAACTGTGCGGTCACGCCACCCTTGCCACCGTGACAGCCACACCCGTTGGATGAGTTGAATTTGCCACCGCTGTTGGCGTTGACTTGCCCCAGCGGCAACAGCAGCAACAGAAAGAGGACCGCAACGGCTCCCGTCTTTCTGTTCATGCTTGAGATTGGTCCCTTGCCCTTTTCATTCTTCGTCTGTACGGCATCCCTCACGCTGAGGTTTCCTCTTCGCCCCGAACCAAGCGATCGATGTAGGTGATCACGGTGGAAATCAGCAAAAACAGCGGAATACCGACGATGAGGGCCCAAACACCGATGGTCAACCCACCCATGCGTACGTCGTCAAAAATTTCCCCGACGATGATGATGAACCCCACCATGACGATGCGCCCCAACACGAGCAAAGGTCGGACGGAACTCCACATGGCGCTGGCGTCGGTCGCATGGTCGGGCTGGTCCAGCGCAGAAAGCCGCTCGGCCAGCGTTGGACGTGCCATGACGGTGTTTGACCGTCATGGAATCAAGAAGGTTGGCCAACCTCGCTGCGGAAACACAGCGATTGGGGACGTCCTCAAGCGGTGCGGACCCGGTCGTCGATTTGCGAGCCCTCACCGGCCCGACCGCCCGTACGGCGGATTTCTCGCCAGGCCTTGATGACGCCTTGGCCGTACGCCCAATGAGCGAGGAACACAAACAGCGGCGCCAAGAACACGGTGCCAACGGAACGGTGAGGTGAGGTGCCGATGGCAGCACCCAACCACGAGATGGCGATGTAGGCCACCACGAAGCCGCCCGGGATGTGGAAGGCAATGCGAGCCAGCGTCCACTCGCCGCTGAGGGTCAACCAGAACTCGTCCGCAGCGCCGCCCGAGAGGGCACCGAAGAGGATGGCAGCGAGCGAGAGCACCACGAGAGGAGGGAAGAACCCGATGGCGGTGTGAGACCAGGTGGCGATTTCAGGCCAGCGCTTGTTGGCCACCATGCGGGTGTAGCCGTAGTTGCGCATCTGCTTCATGTAGGGCTTGAACGGACGCCGGCGTCGGTGCGGCATCACGTTGGAGGGGTCGATGAACAACTTGTGGCCCTTGCGTTGAATTTTGGCATCCAACACAACGTCTTCGGCCCCAATGCAACCCTCTTCGAAGAAATCCACTTCTCGCAGGTTGGCCATGCGGTGGGCGCAGTTCACGCCCGGGTTGTGCGTGATGGGGACGAGTTCGCCTTTGGGTTGGGCGCCGTAGCGGGTGCCAGCGGTCATGAATTTGGTGCAGAAGGCCACGTCAGCGCACTTGGCACCGAACGGGTCGTCGTCAGGCGCAAAGTTGGGGCCGCCCACCGCACCGACTTCGGGGTTGTCGAACCAGCGCACGAGTTTGGCCACCCAATCGAGGGGTGGGACGGTGTCGTCGTCGGTGAAGAGCACGAGGTCGTGGTCCATTTGTCGAAGCGCAAAGTTGCAGGCGTCGGCTCGGTTTCGGGAGGGATCGTCGATCCACGTGGCGCCGTGCTTCTCGCACACGGCTTTGGTGTGGTCCTTGGATTTGGAGTCGGAAATCACAATTTCGAAATGCGGGTAGGTCTGCTTGCCCAGGCGCTCGAGCACGATGTCGAGTTCGTCGGCGTTGTTGATGGTTGGAATCAGCACGGCCGTCGTGTACGGCGTGCCGTCCTCTTTGAGCAAAACGGGGACCGTTTCACCTTCGCCCATGGAGCAGGCGACACGCCCGCCTCATAAGAATTCAAGGGAGAG
>CAXGZM010000093.1:0-6427 GCA_964014165.1 uncultured euryarchaeote
ATGACAGCCGTCAATCCACCTTCGTCCCGTTCGGTGTGAAGGGACGTCCTGCGCATGGTAGAACCAGCCCTGCACAATTCATGAGGTTGCCGCTTTTTCCCGTGAGCCGAGCCCGCATCGGCCAAGTTTGGTCCATCCCCGAAACGGACAGATTCGCAGGAACGGTCCGGTTTCAAGCGATGAGTCTTTGAATCACGGATGTGAGGAAAGGGCGATGAGCGAGCGCAAGCCACGTCAAGGTTCCAAGCAACGAGCGGGTCTTGGGTTTGTATTGATGCTCCTGCTTTCCTCGCTCGGAGCGTTGGCCACCGTCCCCGTCTCGAGCGCCGCCGTACCGGGCTCCATCGGCATCACGGACAGCTATGCTCCGGTGCCCGACGCCTGGTACTCGTCCTTTGACACCCTTGAGTTCTCGGCCGAGGTCACCAACAACTATGCATCCGCCTCCGGCGCCACGCGCACGCTTACCTGGTACGCCTGCGAAGGCGACGTGACGGTGGCACAATGCAAGTCCGTGTATGACGATTCAGGCCAGTTCAACATCGGCAACATTCCAGGCCAATCCTCCGTTGCCGTTGACTCCAGCGACCTGTGGAGTCCCGGCTCGAACGCCGAGGGCATCTACACCGTGGTCTACACCTTCAGCCAGAACGACCAAATGGCATCCGACGACGAGTTCCGCTTCAACATCAACCTCACCGAGGACTTCGTGGACGTGGTGGCGGACATCAATCACGATCCGATCAGCCACGTGCAAAACCTGGCCGTGTACGACGGGGAGCAAGTACTCAACACCGGAACGGATTACGTGTTCAAGGCCAAGGGTGAGTCCACCCTGTGCGGCGTCTGCACCTTCTCCGGTCAGTTTGGCTGGCAACTGTGGGACGCTGACGATACAACGATGCTCAAAGAGGCATACAAGACGGTCGCCAACCTCCCCGCCTGGGGCGGAACCGACCCGTACAACATCAACCTCCCCGCGTTTAATTTCGATCAAGAAGGACGTTTCCTGCTGAAGTACGGCCTGTTCTCGAGCACGGGCAATCCCTACGCCGATTTGAACCCCTCAAACAACCTTGCTTCTTTTGAGATCGTCCTCAACGACAGCATCGATCTCAAGGTGGTTGACGTGTACCCCAGCCACAGCGCACAATCCTCGCAGTTCTACTACGGTACCGACCGTGTCATCTCAACCTACGCCAACCTCGGCAACATGTCGGTGGAGAACATCTCGGTCTCCTATCAAGTCTACAACTCACAGTACGACCTTGAGGTGGACGGCACCTGCCTTATCCCGGTCATGCATCCCGGAGACTCAGCGACCTGCAACTTCAACATGACCACCACGGGCAACAACCGCCTCATTCGTGTCCAGATGCCGACCATCTACCAAAACGGCGAAGACGTTCGCATGAGTGACAACTTGTACCAGCTGACCGTCGACGTGCAAGTTGGTCCCATCAACCCCTACGTTCAGACCAACTCGGACAACGACATCTACCTCACCAGCGACGACGTTGAACTCGTGGCTCGGTACGGGCCCATCGCCTCTCAACCGCTCAATTTCACGTGGCGGGAAGGGTTCTATGTGTGGGGTCACGGCCAAACTCTCAACCGAACAGGCGAGGCCTTCGGGCTGGGACATCATAACCTGACGCTTCAGGTAACCGACCCTTGGGGCGAGACCGAATACGCTTACATCGAGTTTGACGTGCTCAATTCGGTTTCCATCGATGAACCCTACGCAACAGGGTTTGCCATCACCGAAGAGGAAGCAACGGCTTCCACAAGCATGCTCCTGCCGCATCTGGGCAAGAATTACGGCATCGGAGGCGGCGATTCGCCGTTGATGATGGTCGACGTCTCCATCGATGCAGCCTCCGAAGACGACCCCGGTCTTCGAAGCTTGGATTTGAGCCTCAACCTCACCAACATTCTCCCTGAGAACATTGACCTGAGCACGGTGGACCTGCGATACCTCTCCGACATTGACAGCGTTGATTGGGAATTCCTCGACGGCGTTGACACCTACACCTTTGACCCCGATTTCACGGAGGTGGACGTCTCGATGACCAAGGACGGTGTCATCCTCATCATCGGCATTCTCCCGACGGCTGACGTCACCGCCACGGGCGTGGAGTGGAGCCAACTCGAGGGTGGACAAATCGAACTCAACTGGACCGGCACAGGCGACTTGACCAACCCCTACGTCGGCGGTTGGAACGTTTACAAGATTGCAGGCATTTCTGGCACCACGGTGTTCCCTGACACCACCGGCGGCGTCAACGAAAACATTTGGGAAGAGCTGACGCTGGACACCAAGGCAACCACGCTTTCGCTCGACACCGTGAACTGGCTCGACCCCGAACCGTTGGAGACCGGCATCTGTGCGTCCTACGCCATCATCCCCATCGACCGGGAAGGGAACGCCAACCTCCAACGAGCAAACATCACCCGTGTTGACGGCGCCGCTGCACAACTTTGCGGCGACGCCATTCCCCCGACGACGACGCTCATCGACCTGAAGCACACGTGGGAATTTACCAACGATACCGACTGCTTTGAGCAACAGCAAGATTGGTCCCTCTGCTACAACGCCACCCTGTCGTGGACGTGGCCTGCCCACGAAGCGCAGGGCGAACTCACGTGGAACGTGTACCGCGTCGAAACCCGCCCGGTTGACATCGACCTGCGGTTCATTGAGCCCATGATCTCCGGCTTGACGGGAACCCCCGGAGAGCAGGGTTCGCTTTTGCAAAGCGGCCTCGAGCGAGACGGCATCCAACCCATGCGTACTTACTACTACATCTTCGCACCCATTGACAGCGTCGGCAACGAGATGATGCTGGTCAGTTACCCCTCGGACAACATCGAGCGAATTCACATTGACGATGACTGGTGGACGTACAATCAGCACCTCATTCCACCTGCGCCGGAGGAGCCTGAACCGCCGCTTGGCATCCCGTGGCTGCAAAAACTCAACGACGCCATGGGCGGGGAAGAATTCCGGCTGGCCGGCGTGGCCCTTCTGGCCACCATCGTGCTGAACTTCATCCTCCTGCCCCTCATGCTCAAAAAGCGGAAGCGACTGAAGCGCGTGATCGAAGCACGCAAGCGAAACAGCGCTGCCACCATGGACTTTGACGATTTCTTCGAGTGAAGATTGGCGCGGCAGGGGAGATTCGAACTCCCGAGGTGAGACACCACTGGATTAGCAATCCAGCGCAATGGCCAGGCTATGCGACTGCCGCTCGCACGCCGTCCACCTAAGAACCGCTCATCAAGATGACGGTAGCGTGAACTCGTCCTGCCTGAATGGAAATCGCATCACAGCGGACCAAAGAACCCAAGCCATTCCGGGGGAATGAAGGCGATAATGACGAGTGAGAGGAACATCCACCCCAAGTAGAACAGGCTTCTGAAAAACGACTTGGCAGCTTTGGGCATGCGGCCGTTTTCATCAAATGGCTCGTGAGGGTCAATGGCCCATACCGAGGCGGCATACCAAACCGTAAGCCCGCCGGAGACAAAGGCCCAAAGCAAGGGGAGACCGGATTCAGGCCAAAAACAAGGAACGGATCCCAACATCAACAACAGCACGCAATACACCTTGGATTGGAACACGGTGTGCTCGGCGCCTTTGACTTCGTTGAGCATGGGGATGTTGACTTTGCCGTACTCCCCTGACCGATAGAGCGCCAGCGCCCAGAAATGCGGTGGGGTCCAGAGGAAGATGAGGAAGAACAGCATCCACGGAACGGGAGAGCCAAGGTCGAGCATGTTGGCGTTGGCGATGGAATCTCCTGCTGCAGCCGCCCAACCAATGAGCGGTGGCGTGGAGCCTGCTATCCCACCGATCACGATGTTTTGAGGCGTACGCCGTTTGAGCCAGATCGAGTACACGAGGACGTAGAACATCACGGAAAACGCTGACCAAAAGGCTGCCTTCAGGCTCACGAGGAGGAAAAGGCTGGAGCCGACCACCGCAATGATCGCTCCAAAGATCAATGCGAATCGGGGGGTGGCATGACCGAGTGGGATGGGTCGGTTCATCGTTCGCCGCATGTGAGGGTCAATGTCGGCATCGTACCACATGTTGATCGCGTTTGAACCACCTGCGGACAACGTTCCGCCGATCACGGTGATGAGCGACACCTGGAGGGTTTGCCCCCACGTGCGGTCGATGTCCATCACACCGTAGCGGGCGAAGGTATCGTGCACGAGGATGGCGCACAGGGCCGTGATTTGCAGGAGAACGATGACGCGCAACTTCATGAGTTGCATCATCACCTTGAGCGTTCCAGGATGGGCGTGGGTGTGAGCCACGTCCGTCTCGCTCATTCTTGCTCACCCGGTTGTTGTTGGACAAAAAGAGGCGTCTGTTCGGCATGTTGAGCAGCCGTGAATCGAAGTGCAAACATCAAAAATACCGCTGCGAGGAACGCACCCACGCCCACCACCAAGTGCAAAAGAGAGAGCCACTCGGGGAAATCACCGACCTTGGCAAACACGATGTAGGAACCGCCCACCATCACGTTGAGCATCCAAATACCGGTGGTGATTTCTGCAAACCGGACAAGTTCTGCGCTGCCGGGCTCTTGACGTGAGGCCATGCGGAGGTTGCTCAACCCCAACACCAGCACGAGGCCAACCAGCAGGGCACCAAACCTGTGAATCATTTGGATGAAGATGCCTGGGCCGTCCAAGGATGGCAAGATTGAGCCCTGACATTTGGGCCACCCGTCGGGGAAGCCAACCGAGCAGCTCTGGTTGTATTGGCCTCCTGCGGAGGACGACACCCAAGCCCCCAAAACGAGCAGGAGACCGACGGCTGCGGTCATTGAATGAACCCGCATTGATTGGGCGGCAACAAACTCAGCGGGAGCTTGCAGGAAGGCCCACGGCGCCCCCTCCGTGATGCGCATGGCCATGTGCTGCCAGAGGAGACCTGCCGTGAAAATACAGGCCAGTGAGAGATGAAGTGCGACGGTCCAATCGGCGTTGTCAAAGCGAACGGTGACGTACCCCGCCGTGGCTTGAATCAACAACATGACGGCGGAAAATTGAGCAGCCCGTTCCACCCTCGAGCCGTACCGTTCGCGCCGTGTTCTCATCGCAACCACGTTGTAGACGATGGGGACGGCGATCACGCCGACCAGCATCCGATGGAACCACTCCACGAAGATTTGGAACACGGTGTATCGGTGGTCTTCACCGCGCGAGTCAATTTGGTCCGGATTGGCCTCCCAATACGCTGCTTGGTCGTCTTCGGACACCACGAAATGCCACGTGCCGAAGCAGGTGGGCCATTCCGGGCATGATTCCCCAGCGTCGTTGATACGAATGGAGCCTCCAACAACCACGATGAGGAGGGCCATGACGGCGAGGACCAGCGGAAGAGTGGATGGACGGCGCCACCACGGAGGTTCCATGGTGTAAGGTGAGAGGAGACCCCTTTTGAACAAATGCCTCCCCCCCTGTACATGGGTTCCCAACCTTGGCCGCTGCTGCTCGCTGCGGTCATGGTGCTCAGCCTTCTGCCTGCTTCGGCCGAACCTCCCGAAAATCAGTCGTCGATGGCCCAGGGTGCGCTGCTTGACGTGATGGTTCTGCCTTCATCGTGCATCAGCAACGAAACGTGCGAGGCCCACCGGCCAAGCCACCTCATCGAATATTTCAGCGCCGATTGGTGCGAGCCCTGCGAACAGGTCAGTCAACAACTGCGAAACATGTCCGACGGAGATGCGTTCGTTCTCCAGCACCATCCCTCCCCTCAGGACGCCACGTTCCTTACGGACTCGAAGTTCCGAAACGATGAGGATTACAGGCTGATGTTCTACCCGTCAATCGTCGTCGACGGTGACCACCTCTTGACGGGTACACGGCAAGCCATGGATTTGGAATCGGTCATGGAAAATCAAACCGTATCCTGGACCGGTCTCGATGATGTCGTGTCCACAAACGGCACCCTTCGTTGGAACGCCAGCGTCAATGAAACCCTGACCGTTTGGTTGGTGGCACCTACACCGCACGAGACAACGGGAGAAATCCACCCTTCGGTGGCCTATCAGCGCTATTCCGCCGACGCCGATGTTGGGGAATTGCTCCTCGACAACGAACGGATGATGGACAACACCTCCGTGGTGGTCCTGCTCGAGCGGGAGGGGGTCCGCACGCTCACCGTTGCATCGCTGGCACCCACCGGTTCTCTGGACCCCAACGACGGTGGAGAGGCCACAGGAACGGAACGGCAGAACGGTGAAAGGATCCTTCCGTTGTTGGTGGGACTGCTGCTGGTGTTGGCCCTCCTCCCCGCCGTTGTCAGCCACGTTCGAATCCTTCGAAGAAAGGAGACAACGACGGCGTTCAACGCCGAAGAAGAGTGAGGTAGGTTCAAAAAGAGTCGCTATGTCGGCGGAGTGCGAAT
>CAXGZM010000094.1:0-6374 GCA_964014165.1 uncultured euryarchaeote
TGACATGGTGTCTCGTGGGCTCGGAGATGTGTATAAGAGACAGGAAGAACCCAACCAACCGTATCAAGGAAGAGATTCGTCTCCCCTCCGGTCGCGGTCGAGAACTCAAGGTCGCCATGTTCGCTGCCGGCGAAGCCGCCACCAAGGCCAAGGCCGCCGGTCTGACCGTGTTCTCTCCTCAAGACATCGAAGATTTCGGTGGAAAGAAGGGGCAGGCCAAGAAGGTCGCCAACGAGTACGACTTCTTCCTCTCTGAAGTGCCTCACATGGGCCTCATCGGCCGCTACTTGGGTGTCGTGCTTGGTCCCCGCGGCAAGATGCCTCGCCCGGTTCCACCCACCCTTGACCCTGCCGTCCTCGCAGCTGGGCTCTCCAGCACCGTGGTCGTCAAGTCAGGGGACAAGATGACCTTCCACGCCTCCTTCGGTACGGTGAAGCAGTCTCACGATGAACTCCTGGCCAACGCCATGGAAGTCTACAACCGTGTCACCAGCAAACTGGAGCGTGGCATTGGCAACATTCGTTCCCTGTTCATCAAGACCTCCATGGGTCCATCACAGCGCATCGAGGTGATCAATTGATTCCAAAGGTCATGTCCTGGAAGAAGGACACGGTCAGCGATCTCCATGCGTTGTTGACCAGCGGCGAAACCATCGCCGTCATCGACATTCACGGCGTTCCCGCCTCGGCCATGTTTGGCATGCGCGCCGAACTTCGTGAAAACATGAAGATTCAGGTCGCCAAGAAGCGCTTGATGAAAATCGCTTGGGAACGCGCTGGATTTGACTTCGACGACCTCGAGAAGCTCTATGCCTCAGCCGTCCAACCCGCTTTGGTTTCCACGTCCAAACTCAACTCGTTTGAGATGTTCACGGAGCTCAAGAAAACCGAGGCCGGTCGAGCTGCCAAGCCCGGCGACGTTGCACCTCACCAAATCGTGGTGGAGAAGCAAGACACCGGCATGCCCCCCGGTCCCATTGTTGGTGACCTGAACTCCGTCGGTATTCCTGCCAAGATCATGGGCGGTAGCGTCCAGATTCAGAAGCGCACCGTCGTGCTGGAAGAAGGCGAAGTCTTCGAAGGCGAACTCGGTATGATGCTCTCGAAGATTGGCATCAACCCCATGGTCACGGGTCTGCGCCTTTGCGGCACCCTTGAGGACGGGACGCTCTTTGAGCCCTCCACCCTCGACATCGACTACGAGCAATTCGAACAGGACCTCATCGGCATGGCTGCTGGCGCCTTCAACCTCGCCTGCAACATCACGTGGTTTACCCCACAAACGATGCCGACCCTCCTGTCCAAGGCCAGCGGAGAAGCGCTGGCTGTCGCTATGGAAGCAGCGATCGCAACCGCCGATACGCTGCCCCACCTGGTGGCCCGTGCCCACGCCAGCGCACTTGGCGTGGCTGGCACGCTGAGCCCCGACGCACTCGACGACGAACTGGCTGCCATGATGGGCGCTGCTGCTTCCGCAGCTGCCTCCGCTGCAGCCGCTGTTGACACGAGCGCTTCTGAAGCCCCAGCCGAGGCTGAAGAAGAGGAAGAAGAGGAAGAAGAGGGCGGCTTTGACGGCCTCGGGAGCCTGTTCGGCTGAACAAACAAACACATTGAGGTGAAAAAACATGGAATACGTATACGCTGCTATGCTGTTGCACGCTGCTGAAAAAGAGATCGACGAGAAGTCGGTGAAGGCTGTCCTGAAGGGCGCTGGCATCGACGCAGACGACGCTCGAGTGAAGGCTCTCGTGGCCTCCCTCGCTGGCGTTGACATCGCCGAAGCCATGACCCAAGCTGTTGCTGCTCCTGCAGCAGCCGCTGCTGCCCCTGCCGCCGCTGGCGGTGCCGACGCCCCTGCTGCTGAAGAAGCAGAAGAGGAAGAGGAAGAAGAGGAAGGCGGCTTCGACGGTCTTGGCTCGCTCTTTGGTTGAGCAAGGTCCGATCGCTGCCGATTCGCACGCCGGCTGAAGCCGGTTTTCGTGTGAGCGCGGCCTGTCCATCGGTCCTTGTCCACGGGAACACCTCGCCCTTGAGGGGCGACGACCGTGAAAGCGCCGCTATCGCACGCACGATACCCTCGCCCAAACCCGTGAGCGAAAGCCAGGCGACGAAAGGGTTCATCCCTGCCCGTCCGCTCGAACGTCCATGGTCAGAAAGGCGACGCTCGACCTTGAGGTCAGCGTGTCAAGCATTCAGGCCATCCGGATTTTTCGCGAACTCGCTGAGGAAGCGGGCTGGTCGCTTGAACGGCACGAAGGCTCGCGTTTGGTCGACCGTTTTGCCATCATCATGCCCATGGCTCAATCAGCTCGAACACTGGGGCTGAAAGTCTTGGACGGGCCGATGCGCGGCATGGAATTGACATGCTGGTCGGAAACTCGGGGCTCATCGGGGGCCGTCAACATCGCCTCGTGGCTGGTCCCAGGTGGACCGGACGAGCCCCAATTTCGGACGTTGGTTCACCACTGGGTTGCTCGAATGGACCGTTGTCCGTGGCGATGGACCTTTGGTGAACGCTCCAAGGTCGGCTATCTGTTGCCCGTTTGGCGGCAGGCCCGTCGCCGCTTTTCCACCCTTGGCTTCAACACCAAAAAGAGCGGCTGGCCGGTCGTTGCGCAAGGAGCCTGGCCCGGTGAAGCACGCATCGAGGTAGACTCCGATCCGGTGTTGCCCGCAAAAGAAACTCGAGAAGAAGAGTGAGGGAAATCGCCTCCCCCTTAGGGGGAGGCGTCAGATATATCGGGTGGGTCTTTAAAACAGCCTCTCCTCAGCAAAACCCGTTAGGGTGGCGTTATGCTGAAGGATTCTCAACAACGGAAGGCGCTGGTCCTGTCCGTGTTGATGGTCATGTTGGCCCAAACCGCTTACGTCGAATCCTATCGGGGTTGGACGTTGACCGACCAAACGAATCCTTCGTTGCTCAACGCTGCTTGCGACAGCATCACGCGGGTCTCAGGCACACCGATTTACGTCGACGCCGCCCAAGGTTCAGACGACTGGGACGGCACGTGGTCTTGTCCAAAAGCGACGCTCTTTGGAGCGGTCAACGCATCATCTTCAGGTGACGAAATCATTCTGGCGGCCGGGCTGTATCACGAAAACGTGACCGTGAACGGCAAGGACGACCTGCTGATTCGGGCTGCGGATGGAGCCCGAGTCGTGTTTGACGGAACCCAAAGCATCACGGACGACCTGAACGTTTCCTGGGGTGCTGCGGACAGCGACGGCATTCAGGAAGTCACCCTCCCGATCGACGGTTGGCAACTCTTCCTCTCCTACGACGAACAGGTGCCTGCTCGCTGGCCAAACGCCGGATTCGATGACGAAACGGTGTTCAATCGCTCCTACTGGGCCGAGGGTACACTGACCGGTTCCAACAACGCCTACACCAAAGGCTGGTTGACCGATGCAGGGCCCGAAACGGGCGTTCACACCGGACTGAACGAGACGGTGAACGCCACTGGACTCAACCCCGTCGGCGCCATTGCGGTCATGAACTTGGGTTCCTTCCGCAGCAACAGCCGCGTCATCACCGACTGGAACGCCAGCAACGGGACCTTCGCCTACGACGGCAACGGCGTGGGATGGAAAACCAAGCACCATGCGTACATCTTGGAGGGGAAGCGTGAACTCATCGACGAGGACGGTGAATGGTGGTTCAACAACACGAACAACCGCCTGCACTACAAGACGCCCTCCGGTCAAGACGCCAACAATTTGGGCCTTCGCGTGAAAGTCCAACCCTTTGCCATCAGCGTCGACGGCTCGGACGGCGTGACGATTCAGGGCATCGATTTCTTCGGCACCACGGTGAATTTCAACAACTGTGACGGATGTTCGTTTACCAACGCCACCCTCGAATATCCGAGCACGTCCAAACGTGGACTGGGGATTGCAGGTGAGTCTGAAGACGACCGCTGGATGACCCGCTTCTACCGTTCAAAGAACTCCTTTGTCGACAACATCTCCATCACCAACACCGACGGTGGTGCCATCGAATTCCAAGGCTCTCCGGGTCAATCGCACAACAATACGGTGAACAATTCCTACTTCCACGCCATCGATTGGTCCGCAGCGGACCAGAAAGGACTGATGGTCACGATTTACGAGGGGGGTCGAGACATGTACTTCACGAACAACACCGTCCACTTGACGGGTGCTTCCTCCGTTCTTTCCATCGGTGACGCACCCAAGGTCTTCTACAACGAAGTGTGGGACGTTGGCCATCTGCAAACCGATGGTGCTGTTGTGCAAGTCATGCAAGGTGAGGCACCGGGTTCTGAAATTGCCTACAATTGGATTCACGACGTCATCAAGTACGGTGCTCGATTTGATGCACCGATAGGAGAAGCAGGAGAAGGCCGTAACGGTACAATGCATCACAACGTCATCTGGAACGCTGCAGGTGGATTGATGGTCAAAGGCGACTACCACGATATTCACAACAACACGGTGTTCAATTCAACCGGCAAGAACGACATCATCTTCCTCACCGATGGTGGCGTCAACAACGAGAATTCAACCCTTCATTACAACGCAGTCGATGCAATGGCAGACCATCGGTCAGGTGATATCTACTCAAACCCATTACCTGAAGGCACGGATTGGATGAACTGGAACGGATACGTGGATGGTGGTAAAGGATCGATTATGGTCGGTAATGCTCATACATGCGCAGTTTATTCCAACGACTCATTGTACTGCTGGGGAAGGAATAACCAGGGACAGTTAGGCATTGGGTTTGCATCGAACGCTGTTCAACTTACGCCTACTTTCGTGGATGTTGGAACCGGTAGGACTGTCGCCAAGATAGATTCGAACGTAGCTGGGGCCTCTTGGATAAGTGGGACTTCTTCGCACAATTGTGCTCTTTTGGATGATGGATCTCTCGTCTGTTGGGGAAATAATGAATTCGGACAACTTGGTGTTGGAAATGCAACAACCGCAGATGAAAGTTGGCGATATTCTCCCAATACGGTTAATTTGGGAACAACTCGTAAGGTCGTTGATTTTGCAGTAGGCGTTGTACATACATGCGCTATTTTGGACAACGGTTCTCTGATGTGCTGGGGTAAAAATGGTATAGGTCAAATTGGTATAGGAACGACTTCAACCACCAATATTTTGACTCCTACCTATGTTGATCTTGGAGTCGGGAGAACAGCCGTTGCAGTAGAGGCATCAGCTTCCAACACTTGTGTAATCTTGGATAACGGCTCTGTTTCTTGTTGGGGGAGAAACGACTACGGACAACTCGGAATTGGAACTACCGGTGACAAAAATACCCCACAACAGATGATTCTGCCGGCAGACAGAACAGTTACCTCAGTAGGGATTCAATTTTACGCAATATGCGTCACATTCGACAACGGCTCAGTTGCGTGTGCTGGTAGAGATGCTGATGGACAAATCGGAGACGGCCCCGGCGGCGGTATGCACAATACTCTACAATACACATCTCCGATTGGTGCAAATGCAGTTCTTGTATCAGGCGGTAAATTTCACGGATGTGCTTTGATCGCAAACGGTTCAGTAGTTTGTTGGGGGAACAACGATTACGGAACACATGGTACAGGAAACACCACCGATTCAACTTCACCCGTTAACTTTGCTAACGTAGACTCGAGTCGGTTCGTCATCGACCTTGCTGGAGGGTACGGTCATACATGTGCAAGTCTCGATAACGGCTCTGTTGCATGTTGGGGACGCAACAACAAGGGAGAACTGGGACTTGGTAATTCTTCATCAACACCACAAAACTCAGATTCTTGGGCGAATACGCCAGTCATCTTGTCCTCGTTGAGTACGCTATCCTCAACATACATCCATGAGATGCTTGTCGATCCAGCAAACAAGGATTTCCGACCGAAATGGGGTTCACAACTTCACGTTCTAAATGCAGGTGCCTACCAAGCTGGTGATACTGATCCTTGGACGGCTGGCGTCTCTTGGACCTACAGTCCAATGAGCAATCCAGTATCTGGTTGCATGGACGCCATGGCCATCAATTACAACAGCAACGCCGTCTTTTCCGACGGTTCCTGCATTTACACGACCCTTGCCTCTTCCTCCTCCACCCTTTCGCTCGAGGTCGGCGTGCCCATGACACCCTATACGCTGACCTACAGTACGCCGTTCCTTGCCGATGACAAGCAGACAGCCGCCTCGTCCGGTGCGGTTGGGCAGGGTCCAAACCTCGCTCTCGATTCCAACGGAGCCGTCCACATCTGTTCGAAGACCGACAATTCGGCTGACCTCTACTACACAACAAATGCCTCGGGGAGCTGGCAGTCGGCGACCGTGGACTGGGGTGGAAACGTCGGTGGTGATTGTTTCATCATCCTTGACAGCGATGATGACATCCACATCACCTA
>CAXGZM010000095.1:0-6303 GCA_964014165.1 uncultured euryarchaeote
AGGAGGAGAACATCATGCAGGAAATCATTCAAGCATTTTTCAAAGAACGCAGCCTGGTCAACCACCAACTCGCATCTTACAACGACTGCATCCCCGCCTCGGAAAGTTCCCTCTCCCGCATGGAGCGCATCATTCGAAACATCCGAGTCGGTACCGACGAGGACTTCAACGATGACGAGGGCGGCTACATCAAACTTGACGTCCACGACCAAGACATCGTCATTCGACTCAAGAACGTCAAGTTGGGCCAGCCCACCGTCAAGGAAGCCAACGGCGCCCTCAACCCCTCGACGCCGATGGAATGCCGTCTCCGCAAACTGACCTACATGTCACCGGTCACCATCGACTTCACCATCAAGCGCAACGGTGTCCCATCCCCAACCGAATCCGGTGTGGCCGTGGGCAACATGCCCATCATGGTCCGCTCTGAGCGGTGCAACCTGCACCCCAAGCACATCGCCGGAGACCGCGTGCTCACTCCGACCACCTCTGCGGAAGACAAGGCCACCTGGCACGAGTTGCTTCAGAAGAAAGGCGAAGACCCGCTGGACCCCGGTGGCTACTTCATCATCAACGGCACCGAGCGCGTGCTCATCTCGATGGAGGATCTCGCCCCGAACCGTGTCACCGTCGAAATCAACAAGCGCTATGCAAAGCAAACCGAGGTCGCCAAGATCTTCTCTCAGAAAGACGGCATGCGCAAGCCGCTCACCGTTGAGAAGCGACGAGACGGTATGCTGATGGTCAAAATCTCAACCGCAGGCACCACGGCCATCCCCGTCGTGTTGCTGATGCGAGCCCTCGGCGTTGAAAACGACCAGCACATCTTCCAAGCCATCGCCGGCAACACGGACTCGTTCAAGTACATCGTTGCCAACATCAACGAAGTGAAAGACAACGAGGAATACAGCGTTGAAACCATGGAAGAAAGCCACCAGTGGCTCGAGAAGAAATTCGCTGCTGGCCAGCAAAAGGAATACCGTGAGGCCCGTGTGAGCCAACTCCTCGACCGTGAATTGCTCCCTCACCTGGGCGACCAGGCGGAAGACCGAGAAAAGAAGGCCATTTACATGGGCCGAATCGTTCGCCAAGTCTTGGAAATGGCCATCGAAGGCCGAGACCCCAACGATAAGGACCACTACGCCAACAAGCGCGTGCGCTTGGCCGGCGACCTCGTCGAGGACCTGTTCCGTGTTTCTGCCGGACAACTCGCCCGTGATCTCAAGTACCAACTCGAGCGACATCACAACCGCAAGCGTGAGCTGAAAATCACCTCGTGCCTTCGACCCGACGTGCTGACCAGCAAAATCATGCACGCTCTTGCGACGGGCAACTGGGTCGGCGGCCGCTCCGGTGTGAGCCAATTGCTCGACCGAACCACCTACCTTGCTGCTCTCTCCCACATGCGTCGTGTAACCTCGCCGCTGGTCCGAAGTCAACCGCACTTCGAAGCACGGGACCTTCACCCCACCCAATGGGGCCGATTGTGCCCCAACGAGACCCCGGAAGGTCAGAACTGTGGCCTCGTGAAGAACGCCGCCCAAATGATCGACATCTCCGAAGACATCAACGAAATCGAGATTCGCGAACGCCTCGACGAACTTGACGTCTACCAGCCAGACGACTGGACGGACGGCGACCGCGTCCACGTCAACGGCGACATTTACGGGATTCACAAGCGAGGAAAGAAACTCGTGGACCACTTCAAGTCATCTCGCCGCCGTGGCGTGATTCCTTCCGAAGTTTCCATTCGCCACGACGTGGAGAACAAGGACATCTTCATCAACACGGACAAGGGGCGTATCCTGCGACCCTTGCTCATCCTCTACGACGGTGCACCGCGTCTCACGCAAGACCACCTCACGAAGCTCGCCAACGGCGAGATCAACTTCCGCTCTCTCATCATTGAGGGCGTTGTGGAATGGGTCGATGCCGAAGAAGAAGAGGACCTCTACATCGCACCCCGGCCCTTCGTGCTTCCTGAAACCATTCCTGAGGGCGACAGCGCAGGCCTCGCTGGCCGTGTTGTCAAGTACGAGGACGTCGAGTGGACCAACCTCGGTGAGCCCCGTGCTGAAGTGGCCCACCTGAAGGCCAACGTCTCCATGCCAAACGGCGAGATCGCAACCACGGAATTTGACGTGCCGCTCCAGTACACCGCCGAGCACACCCACTGTGAAATTGACCCGCAACTCGTCTTGGGTGTCTGCGCATCCCTCATCCCCTACCCCGAGCACAACTCAACACCCCGTGTCACCGGTGGTACGGCCATGGTCAAGCAGTCCCTGGGTCTGCCCAGTGCCAACTACCGGATGCGCCCCGACACCCGTGCGCACATCCTGCACTACCCACAGCGCTCCATTACCCGCACCCGTGCCATGGAAACCACCAACTTCGACGACCGACCGGGAGGCCAGAACTTCATCGTGGCCATCATGTCGCTTCACGGCTACAACATGCAAGACGCTGTCATCATGAACAAGGGGTCCATTGACCGAGCCCTCGGTCGATCGACCTTCAACCGAACCTACAACGCCGAGCGACGTCGATTCCCTGGCGGACAGGTGGAAGAAATTGAGAAGCCCGGCACCTCCAAGCAGGAGATCAAGGGCCTCAAGGCTCCCGATGCGTACGTCCACCTCGAAGCAGACGGGCTCCCCGTTCCCGAAACCTCCCTTGAGGGCGGCAACGTCCTCGTCGGAAAGACCAGCCCACCTCGATTCCTTGAGGAATCTTCCGGTGGCTCCTTCCTGATGGCTCAGGAGCGACGTGAGTCGTCCATGCTCGTGCGCCACGGCGAAAAGGGCTGGGTTGACAACGTCTACGTCACCGAGTCCCTTGACTCCGGCCGACTCGTTCGTGTCATGGTCCGAAGCCACAAGGTTCCCGAAGTCGGGGACAAGTTCGCTTCTCGCCACGGACAAAAGGGTGTGATTGGACGCCTCGTTGAACCCGAAGACATGCCGTTCACCGAAGACGGTGTCGTCCCCGATCTCATCATCAACCCGCACGCTATTCCGTCTCGAATGACGGTCGCTCACGTGTTGGAGATGATCGGTGGCAAGGTCGGCGCCATGGAAGGCCGCCGCATTGACGGCACCGCTTTCCGAGGAGAAAAGGAATCGAGTTTGCGAGACGGCCTCGTCCGCAACGGCTTGGCTCACACCGGCCGTGAAACCATGATCAACGGTGAGACCGGTGAATCCTACCCAGCCGACATCTTCGTGGGCTGCATCTTCTACCAGCGCCTCCACCACCTTGTCAGCTCAAAGATTCACGCTCGGTCCCGTGGCCGTGTCCAAATCCTCACCCGTCAGCCGACCGAAGGTCGTGCTCGCCAAGGTGGTCTGCGATTTGGTGAGATGGAACGTGATTGCCTCATCGCCCACGGCGCTTCGATGGTCATCAAGGACCGACTGCTCGATGAATCGGACGGTATTGACATGTACGTCTGCGCCCAGTCCGGCCACATCGCATGGTACGATCCCAAGCGCGGCACCTACGTCAGCCCCATTCACGGCGACGGTGCTGAGGTCTACAAGGTACAAACTTCGTATGCATTCAAACTGCTCCTGGACGAAATGAAGAGTTTAGGTGTGGCCATGCGTCTTGAACTGGAGGACCGAAGATGAGTCGAAAAAGCACAATGATCCCCAAGCGAATCGCCCAGATTCGATTTGGTCTGATGGACCCGAGCGAAATCCGAAAGATGTCGGCTGTTGAAGTCAAGACTGCTGACACCTACAAGGACGACGGCCACGCCTACAAGCAAGGCCTGATGGACCCGCACATGGGTGTGATTGAGCCCGGTTTGCTCTGCCCAACCGACAACTGTCAGTACCAGGATTCGCCTGGCCACTTCGGCCACATTCAGTTGGAACTCCCGGTCATTCACATCGGGTTCGTGAACCTGATCAAGACGGCATTGAAGGCAACCTGTAACGACTGCAGCAACATTCTGCTTCACAGTGAGCCCGGAACATCGCCCGGTTCCAACCCCGAACAGAGCGAGCAGGACTACTACCGAAACCGCATTCGTGACGTCATCACGAAGCACGGTGTTGGTTCAACCGAATTCTCGAAGATCATCAAGGAAGTCGAAAAGGTCACCTCCGGCACCAAGCGAAAGGTCTGCATGCACTGCGGCTCAACCCAGGGCAAGATCATCCTTGACAAGCCAACGACCTTCAAGGAGAAGCACGACAACACCGAGCGAAAACTCAACCCTCGTGATGTCCGCGAGTGGCTCAGCAGCATCCCGCCCGAGCACCTCATCTTCATCGGCATGGACAAGCAAAATCGACCCGAATGGGTCGTGCTCAAGGTGCTCCCCGTGCCTCCGATCACCGTTCGACCGTCCATCACCTTGGACAGCGGCGACCGCTCGGAAGACGACCTGACGCACAAACTCGTTGACGTGCTGCGAATCAACCAGCGCCTGCGCGAGAACCGAGACTCCGGCGCACCTCAGCTCATCGTTGAGGATCTTTGGGAACTGTTGCAATACCACATCACCACCTACTTCGACAACCAAACGTCCGGCATCCCGCCCGCTCGCCACCGCTCCGGCCGAACCCTCAAGACGCTCACGCAGCGCCTCAAAGGAAAGGAAGGGCGCTTCCGAAGCAACCTTTCCGGTAAGCGTGTCAACTTCTGTGCTCGCTCCGTGATTTCACCCGACCCCTACCTCAGCGTGAACGAGGTCGGTGTGCCGACCAAGATTGCCAAGGAACTCACCGTACCCATTCGCGTGACGACTCGAAACCGCGAACAGATGCGACAGATGATCCTGCGCGGTCCCGACGTTCACCCCGGTGTGAACTACATCGTGCGTGGCGACGGTCGCCGAGTGAAAATCAACGCCCGAAGCCGCCTGATCAACGCAGGATTCCGCTGCCACAACCCCGAGTGTAATGAGGAGACCACCACGCGTCCCGACCTTCATTCGGTCATGCCAGCGCCCAACTTCCTGCCCGGTCTGGTCATCCAGAAGCAAATCTCGCTCAGCGGCATGGACCAACAAGAAGAAGTCAGCTACGTCGTGAACGACAACGCCACCCTCAACAACCTGCAGGGTCTCGATGAAAACGGAAAGAAGTTGCCTGAGGACGACCCACGAGCCATCCTCCACTACCGATGGATGCACGAGTTGGCTCAGGCTGACAACCCGAACCCGGATCCCTTCCCCGAACACCTTGAGGTGTCCTGTCCACACTGTGGCAGCCCGTACGACGAGTGGGGCGAGGAGCGCACCGGCGTTGAAGACCGCCTGTCCACGTTGGACCGCTACGGCAACCCCAAGCCCGGTCTGCAAGTGGAGCGCCACCTGATCGATGGCGATGTTGTCATCTTCAACCGACAACCATCGCTCCACCGCATGTCAATGATGGTGCACGAAGTTCGTGTCATGAAGGGCCACACCTTCCGGTTCAACCTGGCCGTGTGTACACCCTACAACGCTGACTTTGACGGCGACGAAATGAACCTTCACGTCATTCAGTCCGAAGAAGCGCGCGCCGAAGCCAAGATTCTGATGCGTGTTCAAGAACACATCCTCACACCACGCTACGGCGGTGCTGTCATCGGTGGTATTCACGACCACATTTCGGGTGCCTACCTGCTGTCTCGACCCGGGACCATGATTCGCCAGGCTCACGGCTTGGAGATGCTGGGCAACATCGGCTACACCGGTGCACTGCCGGAATTGGTGAAGGATGCGAACGGTGAACCGGCCTACCGAGGTCAAGACATCATTTCGCTGATCATCCCTGACAACATCCACCTGCGGTTCCGAAGCCGATCCAACGACATGGTCAACGTGAAGAACGGTCAGGTCGACGGAACCCTTGACAAGCGAGCCATCGGTGCTGAAGACGGACGTCTCCTCGACGCCATCGTTCAGACCAACGGACCGGAGCAGGGTGCTCGTTTCCTTGATGAGTTCACACGCCTCTCCATCGCGGCCTGTACGTCGCTTGGTTTCACCACCGGAATCGACGACGAGGACCTCTCAGAGGAAGCCGTTGACGCCATCATGGCTGCCAACGCGCTGGCCAGCGAAGGCGTCGAAGAAGCCCTCGAAAAGTTCGGCAAGGACGGAAAGAAGTACGATGCTCGCCCGGGACGTACGCCCCGCGAGACCCTTGAAGAGGACATCATGCTGATGCTCGACAAAGGAAAGCAGGAAGCCGGTGACATCGCAAAGGACGAACTCAACAAGTCGGGCTCCACCAACGCTGCGGTCAACATGGCCATTTCCGGCGCTCGTGGTTCCATGGACCTGTCTCTTATACACATCTCCGA
>CAXGZM010000096.1:0-6197 GCA_964014165.1 uncultured euryarchaeote
CTTCAACCGGACAGGCCTCGGCAGCTTCGATGATGATGTCGCCGAGTTCGGCACCCAGCGTTCCCACCAACGGCGATCCACCCACGTTTCGGTCAAAGTTGCCGTCGGTGCGAACGGCCGCCAAGATGAACGAAGAGTCATCGGTGACCTCGAAGACCTCGGGACAGATGTCCTGACAGGCATCGCAGGTGATACAGTCTTCGTCAATCCAAACTTTTGCGACCGATGCCATGGGATGACCTCTTGCTCACGCTCTGTGGGCAATCTCTCCCAGCCTTGACTGGCCTTTGAAGGTTATTATCAAACCTTGAGCCGAAAGGCTTCCAGTGGTTCGTTTTTGACCTTATTTTTTAGCAGATTTTGGACCTCACATGTGGAAGTCGCCCATGTCGCCCATGCCTTCGTCCATGGGCACGCCCTTTGACGAGATGACGTCGTCGATGCGCAGGATCATGATGGCCGTTTCCGTTGCGGATTGAATGGCTTGTTCCACGACACGAAGGGGTTCAACCACGTTGGCTTCCTTCATGTCAACCACACCGCCTTCGTACACGTTGATGCCGGCGTGAGCCTGCCCGTCAGCGTGCGCTTTTCGAAGTTCGATGAGCGTGGTGACCGGGTCGAGACCGGCGTTCTCTGCAAGCGTCCGGGGGATGATTTCAAGAGCGGATGCAAAAGCCTCAATGGCCATTTGTTCACGTCCTCCGACAGTTTCGGCATAAGTCCTCAGGTCGCGGGAAACCGCTGCGAGGACGCTTCCGCCTCCAGTGAGGACGGCGCCATCTTCCCAAGCCACAGAGACGACACCGACGGCGTCATCAAACGCTCGACGAATCTCATCGACGACGTGTTCCGTGCCGCCGCGAAGAAGAACGGAAACCGACTTGGCTTCCGGGCAACCGGTGATGAAGGTCATGTCCGAATCACCGATTTTCTTTTCTTCCACGCGGGAGGCTTCACCGAGGTCATCGCCGCTCATGTCCTCAAGGTTGGTGATGATGGTCCCGCCGGTTGCCTTGGCGAGTGCTTCCATGTCCGATTTTTTGGCGCGGCGGATAGCGAAAATTCCCTTCTTTGAGAGGTAGTGCTGCGCAAGTTCATCGATGCCTTTCTGGCAAACGAGCACGTTGGCGCCGGCGTTTTCAATGGTGTTCACCAGGTTGCGAATGTAGTTCTCCTCTTCCTCGAGGAACAGGGCGAGTTGGTTGGGGTCCGTGATCTGAATCTTGGCGTCAACTTCGGTCTTTTTCACTTCAATGGCGGAGTTAACCAGCGCAATTTTAGCTCCTGAGACGCTCCGTGGCATGCCAGCATGAACGCGCTCCTTGTCAAGGAGAATACCGTCGATCAACGATGAATCCTTGATGGAACCGCCCTGGCGCTTTTCGACCTTGATATCGGAGAGGTCGACCAAACGCTCGTCGTCTTCAATCACACCAACGGCGTTGACGGCACGAACGCAGATGTCAGCCATGAAGGATTTCACCGCTCCAGCGGATTTCCCAGTCAGGGCCGTTTTGGCGACTTCTTGAAGCACGCCGTCGTCGTTTTCAGTTGAGATGCCATGGCCTTCCATCAAACCGATGGCGCGCTCTGCAGCCAGACGGAACCCTTCACAGATCACGGTTGGATGGACGTTCTGTTCAATGAGGTCCTCGCTTCGCTTGAGCAATTCACCGGAGAGAATCACGGCCGAGGTGGTCCCGTCGAAGCAATGCTGCTCTTGGGTTTTCGCGACCTCGATGATCATCTTAGCAGCCGGGTGTTCGATGTCCATCTCCTTGAGAATGGTGGCCCCGTCGTTGGTGATGACCACATCACCCATGGAGTCAACCAGCATCTTGTCCATGCCTTTGGGGCCAAGGGTGGAACGGACGGCATCGGCCACGGCCTTGGCCGCTGCAATGTTGTTGGATTGGGCCGTTCGACCTCGAGTTCGTTGTGTACCGTCTTTCAGGATGAAGATGGGTGCTTGTCCGTTTCCGTACATGGTGGTGCCCTCCGGCATGGTTGGCGAGGTTGCCTGCGCCTTGAACCCTACGCTTGTTCAGCGTGGGCGAAAAAACACGGTTCACTGCTGGTTTTGCTCGAGCCACTGCTGGCCGTAGTGCTTCCATTGTTCCATGGTCCATCCAGCAGGCAATCCACCTGCTGGCAAAGGTGGGGTGTTGTCCTCAGCAGGGGCTGGAGCAGGGGCGGGGGCTGCAGCGGGTGCAGGTGCGGGTGCAGGCGTGGGCATCGACGTGGGAACCGATGGAGCGGCAGCAACGGCACCGTACGTGGCCGTCAAGCTGTCTTCGTACCCGTCTTCACCCCACTTGGCGTATTCGTCTTCCTCCTCTTCGGTTCGCAGAATGGAGAGCAGGATCACAACACCACCCACGAGGATGAGAATAAACACGCCCCACATGGCGATCACGTCGAGTTGCAAACCTGCCTCGTCAACAGCAGCAGAAGCATCGCTGTCCATCCGTACCAGGGTGACTTCCAGAACAGCGTTGGCTGCATCGCTGACGGTTTCTGAGCGAGCCCATACAGTCAGGTTGACGGTCAGTCTGTCGTTGTTCAGGTTCTTGAGCGTGGTTTCCGTGACGTCCAAGGTGATGGTGATTTCCTTGGTCTCACCGGTGCTCAAGGTGTAGTCCTTGTCGAGGCGAGCGATGGAAGAGCGGAACCATGCATTCGATTCGCCGGTGTCCAAATCCATCACCACACGTTGGCCTGTGGTGTATTGGTTGACGATGCGAACGGCGACTTCGACCTCACCCTCTTCAGTGATTTCCACCGGCGGGATGGCAAAGATGCGGAGCCAGTCTTGGGACCCGACCAAGTAGGTGGCTTGACCGGAAGCGCTGATGCTGCTGTCAGCTACGCTGGTGGCGGTGACCTCGAGGTCAAGGCTGCCCTCGGTTCCTTGAACAAAGGAAAACTCAACCGAGACGTTGTAGCTGGCACCGATGTCAATTTCGGGCGTGTTGCCGTTGATGAGGTTGGTAAACGCAGCGTTCATGCCGTTGGGGGCGTTCAGTGTCATGGTGAAACTGTCCGGGCTGTTGCCATCGTTTCGGACCTCGAACGACATCGTTTGGGGCAGATCGCCGGGAATGTACGACTGGCCAGTCTCCTCGTCGGAGACAAACACCGCGGCCGTTTCCAAAATCTCGATGATGAGTTCGACCTGAGCGAACACGCTCTCGTCGTCCACGCTGGTTGCGGTGACAGTCACCGAGTAGTACCCCGGGTTCAAGCCAATGGGCATGGCGAGTTGCACCACGATGGTGGATTCGCCGTCCCAAGCGTCGAGGACGGGGGACTGGTCGGCGGGAAGCGAGGCTTGGAGGCGCCAATTGCTCTGGCCGATGCTCAGGTTGTATTGCTCGTCGTCGTTGCCGAGGTTGTAGAGGTTGAGGTACAGCGCCTTCGAAATACCGTTGGCCGCACCGGTGAAGGTGTTTTCTTCAGCGACGAGGTCAACTTGGCGAAGCACGGGCACCTCGACGTTGCGGACGAGGACATCGTTACCGAACAGCGCCGTGCTGCACGAAGGGCACGTCGCTCGCAGGTTGAACGACACCGTGCCTGGATTGGCGAGTTCGGGAGAAGAGATGTTCAGCACGAGGTCCACACGCTCACCTTTGTACAGCGTGAGCGGATTGGGTTGGATGACGCCCGTTTCGTTTTGGATGATGCCAACCCAACCCGTGTTTTCGGAGAACGTGGTGGCGAGGTTGAACGCTGCGTCCCGGTTCCCGGTGTTCTGCAGACGGAAGTTCACGAGGCCGTGATCGTCGGGTCCAATGGTGGCTGCAACGAGCGGAACCGACGAGGTCAACGCCACGCTGAATTGCTCACTCACGGCCAAATCCATGCCCAGTCGTGCTTTCTCACCGAGTTGGGCACTGCTGGCGTCGGTCAGCCACAGGTTCCAGTCCTGTTGCTGGACCTCAGCACCGGCCGGCACGGTCAGGTTGGCCCAGAATTCCACCGTTTTTCCAGCACCAAGCGGGGGCATGATGACGTTGGTTCCGTGGTTGCTGCTGCCCTCAATGTCCATGCGAATGATCGGGAACGGGACCATCCACGAGTCGTTGGTGACGTTGGTTTGAAGACGGATGGTGGCCGGTGCGTAGCCGTTGTTGGTGACGGTGCAGTAGAGGGTGGCCATCTGATTGGGAGCGATGGTGTAGCCGTTGAGCGGGTTATCGCACTGCATGTCGACGGTGTAGTCGGTGACACGGCTCACACCGAAGTGAACGAAGTCATCCACGTGGAAGCCTTCGCTTGCAACGCTGCTGTCGGACGTGAAGAGCATGGAAAACGTGTAGGAACTACCGCCGAGGAAGACCTCAGGATTGGCGAGGTTGGGGATTTGCTCCCAGGTGACCTGGGGGTCCCATGAGAGGTTGGTCCACTGACCCGGCGCAGCGCTGGGGTTACCTTGCGAGATGTCCCAAGAAATGGATTCGAACGGATCGTCGATGTTGCCCGATCCTCGCCAGAGCTCCATCGAAACGCTGTCGCCTGCAGCCATGCTGCCCCATGCTTGGATGTGGAACTGGCTCGAGACGAATTCGTTGGAATAGAAGAGGATCCTGCACAGCCACGTTTGGTAGACCTGGGTCATGCCAGGGTCCAGCACGTCGGTGTCACACTGACCGCCGCCTGCGCCTTGGCGTGCGTGAACGAGACGGGTGGCTTCTGCACTGGACGGATAGTTGCTTCCGGGGGCGGAATGACGGAAGTGCTTGGAGCCGGCCGCACTGGACGTGGCGTCGGTTTGCCACGAGCCACCGCCGGTGGCGTCGCCGCCGTCTGCAGGGTACTTGGCAGAGAGGAAGCCGGGACCGGGGGCTTGGAAGTCGTCCATGTTGTCAGCGCCGACGGCCACGGGCACGGTCTTGTCGCGCGCATCGTTGGCGTTTTTGTCGTCGTCTGCAAAGTTCACCGTGGCACGGATGATGAGGCCACCGGACAAGTCGTTGGTCGAAGTGTTGAGAACAGAATGTGCTGCCGAAGGCGACCAGGTGAACACCTGGTTGTAGGATTGGCCCCCGGTCAGCGGGTTGGTGGTAAAGTCAAAGGATTCCATGATGAAACCAACGGGGTGAACGATGTCCACGGAGACGGGAGCTGCATCACCGATACCGGAGGCGCCGAAGCGCTGGACGACGACCGTGACCTCAATGGTCTCGTCCATGAAAATGTAATCCACCACGGTTCCATCGGACTGAACCCATTGGTCGGCCTCGACCGTAGCGTTACCCAGCGAGATGGATTTCACGGTGAAATCATCGTTGGTTCCGCCGCGCCCGGAAGCGGCTTGGGCGGGGACAACCATGTTCATGGCGAGGGTTTGCATCAACAGCAGCACAACAATGGTGAAGGGCATCATTCGGCGCATGGACATCAGCAACCTCGCCCAACACGATTGAGCATAAGAAGGTCGCCTTTTGATGGGCCGAACCGCAGGGCCAAAAATCACGGTTTTTCATGTGGCTGCAAGTCAAAACCACGAATCACAGGCTCGTCATGGGCGGGCTTGCGTTGACCGTCCGTTTCGCTCCTCGAAGTGATCTGTTGGGCCAGCCGGTCAAAATCCAAATCATCAACCATGGATTCGGTGGCCTGTTGCATGGGAGGGGAAGGGGTCGGTTCGGGCTGGCTTACCGGGACAACGACCTGTTGGACAACAGCGGGGGCGTAGGCTGGTGCGGCTTGGGCAGGCGAGGCTTGTGCGACCTCTGCTGCGAGATGATCCAACCCCGCCGATAAGATGTCCAGTTGTTCCTGCGTATCGTCGGAAGACGAACTCGCATCGGGCCGCATCCAGGAAGGTGGCTCACCCGCACCGCCCCCCAACACCGCCAGGGTCGTAAACGCGGCCATGGGCATGACGGCCAGTGCGGTGAGCAGGTTCAGGAAGGAGGTTTCCGGTGTTGAACCGGCCGAGATGAGCGACTCGAACAACTGCTTCTCAAAGGCGATGTTGAGGGCGACTTCATCACCGAGCGCTCGCTGAACAATGTAGGACGACAGTTGACCCATGGACCAGAGCAAAAACACCGGGAACGCCCATGAAATACGAAGGGTGTTGCCGAGAAACTTCCTGCCCAACGAAGCGAGGGTGATGTAGCGACGAGCAAATGCAGGGAACATCCGAATGGAAACGTACAGGCACATGGCGTAGAGCAAGAGTG
>CAXGZM010000097.1:0-6179 GCA_964014165.1 uncultured euryarchaeote
GGCGAGATTTGAACTCGCGACCTCCTCATTACCAATGAGGTGCTATACCCCTAAGCCACGGTGGCAGTGGTCCGCCCACCGGACAAATGGATATAATCGCTTCGTGGAAGGGGCATCATGCCAGAGCCCGGAATACCTTCCAACTCCCCGTATCACCGCCACCGCTGAGTGTGAAGGGTGCTGATTCTTCGTGGACCAACAGCCAGCCGTTGCCGGGCGAGTACGCTTCATTGGGGGCCACCAAAAGAAGACCGCTGCATTCGTTTTGAGTGCCAAGGAACGCATCAACGTGCTCAGCCGTTCGCCAGTAAGCGTCAATTCCACGGTCTCCCGTCAAATCAACACTGGATTTGATGACGTACAAATGATGCATGGCCAGGGTTTCCGGCGCAACCATCACGAAACATGATTCATCCTCATCCATGGAGTCGGTCAGCCACGCACCGGCATCATCGGACCACAGTTGCTGTCCGTGGAAAGCAACGAAGAGCATCAACGGCACCAACAGCGACAAACCGAAGGCGACCGGTTTGCCGCCGGAATGCGATGGAGCGTCCACGTCTTTGCTGGGCCATGACAACAGAAGCACCAACGGAACCAAGACAACCGTGGCGTACCTGCCGTTGTTCCCAAGCACGAGAACGGTTTCGAACAGCGTCCGGTTCCAGAGGTCAGATTCAAGCGTCCACAGCGCACCAATGTAAGCGACCACGCCCGTCAGCAGCACAGCCGTGTAGACTGCGAGCATGGTGGGGCCGGCACCGCGCAGCTTCGCCAACCCGGGCCAACGCTCGGCGAGAAGCGGCCAAAGGACAAACCCTACCAACAAAAACAACCCGATGGCGTGGACGGACGCAACCGTCGTTGCAACAGCGAAGACCAATGGACGCTCTGCAATGATACCGAAGGTTCCGGCCTGCATCGCAAAACCGACCACGACCACAGCCAGCATGACCACCAGCGCTGCCGTGAGGGCCATTTTCCATGGATGGCGAAGCCAATCGCCAAACGAACCGGTGCGACCGTCCTCCAGCACCGTCCATGAAACGCCCGCAATCAGCGTCACGACAAACGCACCGAGACCGAAGGTTCCTTCGAAACCTTTCCATCCCAACAACAGCAGAACCGATGTGGCCATCATGACGACGTGCAGCAAACGTTCGTGTCGCTGGTTGCCTTGATTGAACAGAAAACCGACGGCTCCAAGGCTTGCGATCAACGCCAACATGCCCTCATCGTAGCCACGAGCGCTGACGAAGAGGAAGATGGGGCTGAAGAGCACCAGGGCGGCTCGCATGGGGTTGAACACGAACCCACCGGCCACCCAGCGAGGTGAAAGGGCTGCCAAACACGCCACGGCGAGAACACCGACGAACGCTGTCGTTTTGACCGATGTTTCGGATGTGGACCACGGAGCAATGTACCCGTCGTACTGGTGGAGGTCGGTGGGCGCTTGCTCGGTGCTGTTAGCAACACGGAGTTTTCCCCAGGCCAAATCCTGGCCTTGCTCGCCGTTGTCCATTGCAGCGTTTAACCGCACGTGGGCGTCGAGGCCCAGATCGCTGTTCGACATGGCAAGGACGTGGAGGAGGACGGCGACTGCCATGAGCGCATACCAGCGCCGCCGAGGTCCACGATCGTCGCCCACGGTGGTGGCTGGTTTGTATCCGCCATGGAGGTTGTGGTTTGGTGGGGTGTGGCGCCGAGAGAGAGATTTGAACTCCCGAGGGAACGGGCCCACGCGATTTCCAGTCGCGCGCACTACCAGGCTATGCGATCTCGGCTCTAACCTCCCGACCCCCCTTTCTCGTTTAACCATCACCCTCTGAAATCAAGCCTGCTGCAAGGCGGAGCGAAAGGACTCAAAGGGACGACCTCCAGCACCTACCATGGCCGATGGGGCGGGTGCTGAGATGGGGGCAGATACCGCTGCTACCACCCTTCCGTTTCGAATGGCCGAGATGACCCTGCGCAACCCTATACCGGATCACCTCCCGATGGCTGAAGCGTTGAACACCATCCGCAAGGAGTGGGTATTTCACTGGAAATTGCTTTCGGACGAGTGGACAAGGACGCATTACGTCACCGTCGCCTTTGGTCTATTGGCACTCGTGTTGGGATCTGTATCGACCGAGTTGTGGAGCGGCGGCGACGCAAAAATCGCCGGGGTGGACGGCGTCCTTGCCATCAACGGTTTCCAATTCTTCCAGATGTTGGTCTCCCTCATCTGTTGGGGGTGGTTTGCCTACCAAGCATGGATGTTGTTTCCTATCATGCGGATTCACGCCATATCGTTGCTGGTGATGTGGAACGGATTGGTGTGGGCGCAGGTGTTCTTTCACCGGACCAACCCGGCATTCCCAGCGGGTTTCGATTTGGCGGGCATGATGGAGGGCACGTTGATTCTGTTGGTCGTGTTTTTCTTCCTCTTTTTCTTTTGGAAAGCCGTTGTTGAGACTCGCGACCTGCACGTCGAAGTCAACCATCTGCACCAGGACGTACGGGTGATGGAGGAGGCCCTTGCCGAACATTCGCTCCGTGGCTGGACCGCCATGCTCGGCATCTGGCTGTTCCTCGTCATTCTTTCATCCTGGGCCGGCCTGCAACACGTTGCCACGTACGGCGACAACGACTTCGGATTCCTAGCCCTGCATCTCCTCACCGGACTCCCGGCGATTCCACTGCTCATCTTCGTGTTATGGTACCCGCAGCGAATGCTTGGCAGCCAAGCCAGCGTCCGCACGAGGGCAGCCGTCGATGCTGCACTCGAAATGGCTGGGGAGACAGGGGGGCGTAGGACCACAGCGGCCGCTTGCCCGGAATGCGATGCACCCTCCCCGCTCGCCCTGAACACCAAAGGTGAACTGACACACCCGTGCGTCGCCCCCGGCTGTGGCGCCATGGTGGTTGTGGGCACGACGTGCACCTCATGCGGCACACCCATGCCAAGTCGAATCGATTGTTCTGCATGTGGCGTCAATGCTCCGGCCCTTGATTTCATGCCAGACCAGGAAGCGTGGTAAGATGTTCAGCCAACACCGAGAAGATTTTCCAACCCTGAGGGGCGACCACCCCCCTGCCTACCTTGACAACGCCTGCGTCACGCTCAAGCCGCAGTCCGTCATCGACACCATTCATCGCTACTACACCGAAACACCGGGGTGCGGCGGTCGTTCGGTCCATCGGTACGGAACAGCCGTTTCGAAATCCGTGGCCGATGCTCGAAACAAGCTGAGTCAATTCCTCAACGCGCCCAGTCCAAATGAAATCGTCTTTACCCGAAATGCAACCCATTCCATCAACCAAATTGCACACGGTCTTTCCTGGAAGAAGGGCGACGTCGTTTTGACGACGGACCGGGAGCACAACTCAAACCTCGTGCCATGGCTCCAACTCGAGCAAGAGCAAGGCATTGACCATCGAGTGGTCAACAGCCATCCCGACAACACGTTTGACATGGAAGCCTTTGAGGCTGCATGCGCCGATGCGGGAAAGAACCTCAGAATGGTCGCCATGAGCCACGTTGGAAATTTGGACGGCGTTGAAATCCCGATCGCTGAGATCACGAAAGTTGCACACGATCACGGTGCGCTGGTGGCGGTTGACGGTGCCCAATCAACCCCTCACATGAACGTTGACGTGCAAGCACTCGACATCGACTTCCTCTCGTTTTCCATCCACAAAATGTGCGGGCCATCCGGCATGGGAGGCTTGTGGGGCAGGTACGAACTGCTGGACGATTTGCGGACCATTCAATCCGGAGGACAAACCGTGAAAACCTCCTCGTACACCAACGCGACGTGGGCACCGCCTCCGGCACGTTTTGAAGGCGGCCTGGGGAATTTCTCTGGCCTCATCGCTACGGGTGCAGCCATTGACTACCTCGCAAAGCTCGACATGAACGCCGTCCACGAGCATGAAGTGGCTCTGAATCGCATCATGACCAACGGCGTCAAAGACCTGCCCGGCCTTTCCATCATCGGCCCAGAAGATGCCTCGAAGCGAGGAGGTATCTGCTCCATTTTGATGGACACACTTCCTGCACACGACGTCGCTCTCTTGCTCGATGAGGCAGCCGGTGTCATGGTCCGCAGCGGCCAACACTGCGTTCACTCCTGGTTCGCCGATCGCGGCCACCCCCAGGGGTCTCTTCGTGCTTCGGCCTACCTGTACAACAACGAGGAGGATGTGCGCAAGTTTGTTGATACACTGACTGAAATAGTTCACACGCTGAGTTGAGCACATGGAACCGTTAGACTCCGTCAACGATTCCGTTGAACAGCGGACGCAATTTTGGTCTCAACCTCCCCCGTATCAGGCTGAACTTGACCATGAAGGCAGCGACGTGCGTACCATCCGGCTCATCGTCAGCATCACGCTCGGTCTCACCCTCGTCCTCGCCGGTGGCTACCTTGCAGCCGTGGTGCTCAGCGATGGTGCCATCCTGCTTCGGCCCAGCGAGGTCGCACTTCAACGGCACGCGACCTACAACGAACTGATTCAGCCAGCGCCCGATTCATTGACCGGAAGCGGTGTTGTCGCCTGCATCGTGGATTCTGGCATTGCGATGGATCACGCCGATTTGGAGGGCGTCAACCTCGTCGGATGGAAGGATTTCATCAACGGCAACGGTGACCCCTACGACGACCACGGACATGGTACGTCGATGGCGGGGCTCCTGGTAGCCAACGGTTGGCTCAAAGGGGTCGCAAAGGATGTTGATTTGCTGGTGGCCAAAGCCCTTGGCTCGGACGGTAGCGGCAGCGACGCCATCGTTGCTGATGCAGTCGATTGGTGCGTTCAGAACGGTGCGCACGTCATTTCACTGTCGTTGGGTGGTGCACCCAACATCCTTCCGTTTTCCATTGGTTCGGGACGAACATCGGGGGACGCAGCCAACGAAGCCATCGATGCGGGCGTGTACGTTGTCGCAGCCGCTGGAAACGACGGCGAGGACGATGACGGCGATGTGGCACACCCGTCCAGTGAAGCGGGTGTCATCTCTGTGGGTGGCGTGACCATCAAGGGAACGCATTGGTCCGGGTCATCCAAGGGGGACAACAACGGACGACTCCTCCCGCTTCCCATCCTCATGCCACGGGGTGACCCCAACAAAAAGCCCGAAATTGTCGCCCCCGCAGAAGGGGTCCCGGTCCTCACCGAAGACGGGGCGTGGGGAATCGCTGACGGAACGAGTGCGGCCACGGTTTACGTAACGGGAGCGCTCTGTCTGCTGTTGGAGGAGAAACCCGACTTGAAAGCCGATGTTTCGGAAGGCGGCGCCGACAACGTTGATGCCGTCAAGCGATGGCTCATGGAAAGCGCAGTACCGGAGGAAGGTCAAACAACGCACGATGATTACTACGGATACGGCTTGCTCAATGTGTCGGGGCTCATCGATTTGGCCATTCAAGCATGAGGAAGCCAAGCAACGAGCGTGCCGCCAAACAGGGGCATGAACGCCACGTGGTGGGTGGCTTGCGTCTCACCCACAACTTCAATCCAACGATTGAAGCCGTTCACCATGGCCATGCCTTCCACATCATCCTCGGCAACGTCGCCTGTTGGCATGTCCGGTTCAACAGTAAACAGAACCCCGTTGTCGTTGAGCATCGAAAGATAGGTCGCCACCAAATCCGCCCGACCGGAGGAAGGGCCGTCGACCACAATGGCATCGTATCCCGATTCAAACGGTGTCTGAGACAACTCTGCACCGGTCGCCGACGCCAGCGCCCATGCTTGATGTTCGGCTGCGAGTTGCTCTGGCTTCCCCACAACCACCGACGCCCAAGCCAGGGCGTCGTAGCGTTGAAGGAGGCGCTGAAGAATCACACCAAATTTCCCTCCCTGTTCGACCAGCGTGAGGGCTTTTGGCGAACGTTCCTTCCGTTCGAAATCATCCAGCAACCATGCCGTGCGGTGCCCGATGCTCGCACCGACCTCCAACACACGGTCGGGCGAGAGGCGCCCGATGGCATCTCGTAAGCGACGAAGCACCGAGATGGACCATGTTGAGAGCCCCATGTGCTGGAGTTGCTCGTGGATGTTAGCAGCGATCAGCGGCTCATCCTGAGGCTGTTTCTCGTCCTTGGCGAGGAGATAAGCAAGAACATCGCCTCTCGCAATGCCGTTCTCTTCGTCCGCCATGGTTCCACGTTCTCCACCCCCAACATCAAGCC
>CAXGZM010000098.1:0-6053 GCA_964014165.1 uncultured euryarchaeote
GAACCCACGACATAAGGTTGGAAACCTCAGATGATAACCACTTCACCATATCCGCAGTGTGGTAGGCCGGACGACAAGCCTCTCCTCTTTGAGGGAATCGGTTGCGTGGCGTGGCTCACCGTTTGCGGCGGAAATCGTCGAACATCGAATTGCTTCGTTCCTTTCGTGCGCTCGTTTGTTGGGTCATGAGTTCACGCCGTGGGAGTTCGCCCAAACCGCGCGATTGACGGAGTTCAGCAGCCCGCATCATCCGTCGTTCTTGGTCTCGATGACGACGGCTTTGACCCCGAATCATCAGGGTTCCCATCAGCACGAAGAGCACCATGCCAGCGAGGGCCGCCTGCAAGAGCGTGTTGTCTTTCACGGTCTCGAGGAGGGAACCCTCGGCCTCGTCTGCGACCTCAACGGGGGCGTTGGAATCCGAGGCGTCGATCACAACCGTGACCGTGTCCATGGGGTACTCCGCACCGGGTTCGGCAGCTGAGAGAAGCAGTTGGTGTTGACCCACGGCGGCCGCCGTTCCCGAGAAGGTGACCGTTTGCGAGTTTCCGCTCGCCGTGGTGAAGGTCAAGAAATGCTCGGAGGACTCACCAACGATGTTTGATGTCGCCTGCCATGCAACCTCGGCCGCAAAGGCTGAACTCATGGTCGTTGAGACGGTGCAGGTGAAGGTGAACCAACCGCTGGCGGCCAAGTCCACGCCGATCGTAAGGGGCGTACACGTCATGGTTGCTTCTGCTGAGCTGCGAGAGGAGTCGTTGGGCCAGTGGTCCGGTTTGAAGGCACCCAACGTGGCGTTGTCGCCGTAGCCGTCCCCGTCGCTGTCAAGGTATTGACTGCGCTGGTCGGGGAAGGCGTCTTGTTGGTCCGCCCATCGGTCCCCGTCAGCATCCGGGCAACCGAAGGTGCTGCCCGCCGTTGACGTTCCGAAATCGTTGGGGCACGCATCCCCGTCCGTTCCTTGAACTTCGTCGCCGTAGCCGTCGCCGTCGCTGTCAAACCACTGGGTTGGGTCGTTTGGCCACAGATCGTTGGTGTCGCCAGCACCGTCGCCGTCGCCGTCGGGACAACCGTACACGTCCAACGTTGACGCACCCACCGTCGCGACGCAAGCATCGGGCTGCGTGCCGTTGGGGTTGTCGCCGTAGCCGTCGCCGTCGCTGTCCGTCCATTGCGACGGTTCGCCGAGGAAGGCGTCGTTGGCGTCCGAGGTTCCATCGCCGTCTTCGTCCGTGCAGCCGAAGCGGTCAACAGTGGAAAAGCCCGCATCGGTGGGGCATGCATCGGGCTGGACGCCGGTGGCGTTGTCGCCGTAGCCGTCGCCGTCGCTGTCAACGATCTGACTGGGTTCGTCGGGGAATGCATCGGCGCCGTCCGAAACGTTCCAACCGCTGGTGTTGCCCACCGGCAGGGTCGGGTTCGAGAATCCGTCCCCGTCGCTGTCGAGGCAGCCGAGCCGGTCTTGACTTGAATTGCCGCTGATCAGCGGGCAGGCGTCTTCCACGTCGTCGTAGCCGTCGCCGTCGCTGTCGTTCCATCGCGTCGGGTCGTTGGGGAAATCATCGGTGGAGTTGGCGTAGCCGTCCCCGTCGTCGTCAACGCATCCGTAGGGAACGGTGGAGGTTCCCGCCTCTCCGGGGCAGGCATCGGGTTGGATGCCCGTTGCGTTGTCGCCATAGCCGTCCCCGTCCTGGTCGAGCCACTGGGTCTCGAGGTTGGGAAGGGCATCGATGGTGTCGTCCCAGCCGTCGCCGTCGGTATCAAGGCAACCCAACCGGTTGCCTTGGGTGGAGTTGCCCCACACGGTCGGACACGCATCGGGTTGTGTGCCACCGGGGTTGTCGCCGTAGCCATCCCCGTCGCTGTCCGCCCACTGGGTTTGGTCGCCGGGGTGGGTGTCTTGGTCGTCACTCCAGCCGTCTTGGTCGGCGTCCGGGCAACCGTAGGTGCCGTTTTGCCATGATTCGCCGTACGTGCTCAGGCACGCATCGGGGAGCGAGCCAGCGGGGTTGTCGCCATAGCCGTCGCCGTCGGTGTCGTTCCACTGGGTGGAATCCGTCATGAAGGCATCAGCGCCGTTGGCCGTGGTCCACCCGCTGTCGGGGTCGGAATATCCGTCGCCGTCTTGGTCGGGGCAGCCTTTGCGGTCGTGCATTGAAGTCCCAAAGAAGGCGGGGCAGTCGTCATCCAGACCGTCATCGTAGCCGTCGCCGTCGCTGTCACCCCACCGTGTGGGGTCGTTTGGGTAAGCATCCGCACCGTTGTCCACGGTCCATCCGCTGTCGGGGTCCGAATAGCCGTCCCCGTCCGTGTCAGGGCACCCTCGGCGGTCAGCGGTTGAATTGCCTGCCGTCGACGGGCACGCGTCTCCGTTGGTTCCGGTCGGGTTGTCGCCGTAGCCGTCGCCGTCGCTGTCCACCCACTGCGTGGCATCGGATGGGTCAATGTCAGCACCGTTGGCCGTTGTCCAGTTGGCGTCCCCGTCGGATGAGCCGTCGCCGTCCGTGTCGGTGCAACCAAAGCGGTCACGGGTCGATGTGCCGCTGGTGGCAGGGCAGTCGTCGCCTTCGAAACCGGTGGGTTCGTCGCCGTACCCGTCGCCGTCACTGTCGCTCCACTGGGTTGATTCGCTGGGGAAGGCATCGTCGATGTCGGCGTAACCGTCATTGTCGCTGTCGGCGCATCCCAAGCGACCCAATTCCGTGGAGGTACCGAATTGGGACGGGCAGGCATCGGGGCTGTTGCCCGATGCATTGTCACCGTATCCGTCGCTGTCGCCGTCGGCCCACTGTGTGTTGTCGGAAGTGAACGCATCAGCGCCGTTGGCCGTGGTCCATCCGCTGTCAGGGTCGGAATACCCGTCCCCGTCGGTGTCCGTGCAGCCAAATCGGTCGTGTGTCGAATCGCCGTTGGTGTTCGGGCAAGCATCGCCGGTGGTGGCCGGCGGCGGGTTGTCGCCGTAGCCGTCCCCGTCCGTGTCGGCCCACTGGGTGTCGTCGGTCGGGAAGGCATCTGCACCGTTGGTGGTGCCCCACGAACCGTCCGGGTCGGAGTAGCCATCGCCGTCCTGATCGGCGCAGCCGTTTCGGTCTTGGTTTGAGGCGCCCGATACGCTTGCGCAAGCATCGGCGCCGTTGGCCGTGGTCCACGAGCTGTCCGGGTCGGAGAAGCCGTCACCGTCGGTGTCGGTGCAACCGAACCGGTCGCCCGTCGAATTGCCAGCCGTGGCCATGCAGGCGTCGGGTTGAACGCCGGCTGCGTTGTCTCCGTAGCCGTCGTAGTCTTGGTCTGCCCACTGCGTGGTTTCACTCGGGAAGGCGTCGGCGCCGTTGTTCACCGTCCAGTTGCCGTCAGGGTTGGAATAGCCGTCTCCGTCCGTGTCAGGGCAGCCCGTACGGTCAACGGTGGAGGTGCCAGCGGTCGTGTTGCAGTCGTCATCGTCGTCCTCATAACCGTCAAAATCGGCATCTTGTGTGAGGTTGGTGAAGCTGTAGTCGCCGGTCATGGCCAGCGCGTAGAACTGCGGGCCGGTGGGGATGTTGGAGCCGAGCACGTGCACTTCCCACGTGCCTTGGGCGGGGCTGGCAAGCGTCACGCCTCGCAGGTTGTCGAGGTTGTTGCTGACGTTGGTCCACGTGCCGGACGGGCTCTTGAGTGCCAGGTCAACGTCGTTGACGAGGTTGGTTGAGGCCGCAGGCGTTGAGGCAGGGTCGGTCCACGTTAAGGCGACGTTGATGTCGTCGGCGCCCGATGGAACGTTGAACGACCAACCAGAATCGGCGTTGGTGGTCACCGAATGCCCGTAGAGGTAGGAGGTGTTGATGGCTTGGGACATGTTGATCCTGCCCCAGCCTTCGTGGTTGTTGGGTGCGGCTTCCCCTGCCCCGTTGGTGCTGGAGGAATATTGCCCGGCCATGTCGTGGGCGCTGGCGGTGAAGATGGCCTTCACCAGCGCCGAGGTCGGATTGCTTTCGCCGAGGTTTTCCATCAGGTGTTCGAGCAAAAGCGCTGAGGCACCAGCGGTGAGCGGCGTGGCCATGCTCGTTCCTCCCATGTAGGTGTAGCTGGCGTTGTGCGCCAACCATCCCACCGAGGAGGTGCTGCGTGATTTGGCGGAGAGGATCATGGTGCCGGGGGCGGAAAAGTCGGGCTTCAAGCGGCCGTCGTCGGTAGGGCCGCGTGAGGAAAACGCCGCCATGCCTTCGGGGTTGTCCGCCAGACGGTCGGTGGAAATGGGTGAGCCGTAGTCGGTGCTGCCCCATAGGTAGGTCATGTTGCTGCGGTCGTTCTCGCTTGCCCCCACCGTCAGGACGTTCTTGGCCGTTGCAGGGCTGCCCATTGAATCAAGGTCAATCTCGCCGTTTCGGTCAGCGTCGGCACCTTCGTTGGCAGCAGCGAAAAGGATGACCATCTCGTCGTGGGTTCTCGCACTCGCATCGGCCTGCATCGAGGACGAGGTGTAGACACCTGCGACGGCTGAACCCCACGAATTGGTGTGGACTCGGCTGCCGTTGGCCCAGGCGAGCTTGAACAGGTCATCGAGGTCGTTGGGGATGCCCAGCAGTTTCTCTTCGCTGTTGTGCGTCGTGGCGATGGAGTGCACCAGCAGATGAGCCTCCGGCGCCGCACCGATGATGTCGCCGTTGCTGTGGGTGCCGTCCCCGAGCACCGAACCGGCCACGTGGGTCCCATGGCCGTGAAGGTCTTCCGCATCGTCGCCGCACGGGCTCAGACTGAGGGAGGTGCAGGTGGAGACGGGCGGTGGGAAGGACAGAATACCGGTGATATGGTCTCGGAAATCCGGGTGCATGTTGGAATTGTTGACGCCGTTGTCGAGGCCGGTGTCGGCCACGGTGACGATGATGCCACTCCCGTCCAGGCCCGACCATGAAGCGTCGATGTTGGCCATGTTGGTCGTGTCCCACGTGTCGTCAACGTGCATCACTTCGATGCCGACAGAGTTCATGATCTCAAAGAACGGGCGCGGCTCCACCCATTCCACTTCGTCTTGCTGAACCAGCCAGGCGAGGTTGTCGGGCGTGAGCGCCATGGTGGCAAACCGCCCGCTGTGGGAATCCAACGCGATGCCGTCCCGTTGGCTCAACCCTTCGGGCAGTGTTTCGCCGGAGAGGACCACGTTCACCACGGCCCCCTCTTGGTTGACGAAGGGGTTGGGGGCGACCATGTCCAAGCCGAGCAAGCCGCGAGCGAGGTCGGTTTGGACCTTGTCCGTTGCGTCCATGGCAGCCAGGCCCACGACGTTGAGTTGAGCCAAAGCGGCGGGCGTCGTCAACGCCACGTCGCAGTGGAAACTGGCCGGTGGCATGAACGAGAAACAGTCGATGCCAGCCCTGGCAAGGTCGTGGAACCAATCGCTGGGTACAGGGAAGGTGTGACCGAGGATGTGGAAACCCTGCACCTGCTGCTGCCCGGTCTCGGCCGTCCATTCACTTGGCGAAACGAGCGCCACGTCTCGGTAGAGAAGGTGCGTGATGCTCGCTGCTTGACCGGTGTCAATCCAGCCGTGTTGGGCCTGTCCGGAGGGAGCGAGGTTGAGTTGTTGGAGGAGTTCAAGCGAAGCATCGGTTTCGTTCACCGGTTCACCCTCGGGCGTTTGAGCAAACGCTGCGGGCGAAAGAACATGGACGAGGAGGAGAGCGATGAACAGGAACGATGTTCGGCGGCGTTGCCTCTGCATACCCTTTCCACATGGGGGAACCTCATCAAAGATTGGTTGCGGTGTCAGGTCCCCTGCCCGCATGGCGAGGGTTCAAGAGTCTCGGTCCTTGGCAGAAGAACATGACCGCAGCGCACGCAGCGAAAGCCAAGAGCGACAAGATGTCACCCGAGGACATCAACGAACGTGCTGACGTGCTCGGCAAGCAGATTTGGCGAATCGTTCCGTACGCCAAAAAGTACCCCAAGCGGGTCTTCGCGGGCGTTTTTGCCAACGCTGCAGCCCGGTTCTTCGACCTGATGCCGTTCGTCGCCATCGGGCTGGCTGTGGATTACTTCACGACCGACATGCTCTCCGGTCCGCAAATCATCCAAGA
>CAXGZM010000099.1:0-6016 GCA_964014165.1 uncultured euryarchaeote
CGTAGTCCCTGTCAACTTTGAACTATAATTAAATTAATGCAGAATTCAACTCAGACCTTCATAATGAATTCCTAAGCTGTAAACTGATTCCTAACCAATCGACACCCGTATGTGAGATGCCTGGTGCGTCCGTACCCTTTGATTGAGTGGCTGGCTTATGTTTTCAGATGCGCTGAAGATGAAACCGGACCACCTTGGCATAGCCTCGATGAAGATCGGATTCATCCAGTTCGGTTTCCTCCACGCTGGCTCGGATGATGCGCATGGGCGGCGCGAGCGGCCCGGTCAGTTCTGCGAGAACCTCGTCGAGGTCGAACAGCAAGTCCAGTGATTTTGGCCCTCCGCTCGTGAGCGGAAGCTGGGTTTTGTGGTAGCCTTCCATCACAAAGTGGCCGCCAGGTGCAAGGGCGTGCAACATTCTCGGCATGTGCTTTTTTCTGATGAGAGAAGGCGTGTGAAACCACGAGCAGGCGATGAGCCCGTAGTGGCTGTCGGGGAAGTCTCGAGCCACGAGATCGTCCACGTCATAGTTGACCGATACTCCGTGCTCGCCAGCAAGTTGCTCACACTTTTTCTTGCCCTCCACCGACAGGTCAAACACCGAGGCAGACCAGCCTTCGCTGGCCGCCCACACCGCATTTCGTCCCTCGCCGTCGGCCGGAAAGAGCGCCGCCGGGTTGGGCTCGGGGGCGAGTTCACCGATGCAGGCTTTGAGCCATGCATTGGGTTCCTTCCCGTAGGCGTAAACGGTTTCTGCAAAGCGACGGTCCCACATGGAGCCGTCCGAACGTTGGTCTTCGTGCATCATTCTTCCTCCGTAGCGGGTGGCGTGAGCATGCCGTGTTCGTCGATGACGTCGCTGGCGCCCGGGAGGGCTGCAAGCAAATCGTCGGTTGAGAGGCCGGTGTTCCGGTAGATGGCGTTGGCCAGTTGGTCTTTCTTGGTCATGCCCGGCGAGAGGATGGCGTAGCGCGGGCACACGGCTTGGATATGGTCCGGGGTGCCGCTGACGACCATCGGAACACCGTTCACAGCGATGATGCCGATGCCGATGCGCACGTCCATGTCCTTGTACCAGGTGCGCTGGCCACGAATCACAAAGGCCCCCTTGCCGACGAACTCACCGGTTTGGGCTGACTTTGAGACTTGGGCGGGTTTGACGCTATAGACCGTGCCATGGGCGCCCCCTCCGTTCCATGCACGACTCCAGGAAAGCGCCAGCACAGCGGCCTGCTCAAGTTTAGCCTGTGAGAGGCTGGTATCTTCCAACTTGTCCACGAGACGGTAAGCGGGGATGTCGGCGGGAAGGTGGGCCGGCCGTCGTTCTTCCAAGGCAAAGCCCTGAGCGGCACGAAGGCTGCACGACGGTGCACCGTGAAGGTCGGCGTGCAGGTACATGTCATCGCCCGACAGGTGCTTCTTCACCACGGCATCGTTGCCTTTGGCGTCCTTGCCGCCCACGATGAGATGACCGCCCTCCACCATGCCCCATCGGTGTTGTTCGAACCACATGCGCTTGCTTCGCTTGAGCCGGTTGAGCTTCCCGCTGGCCTTTTGCTTGGCTTCGTTTTTGCGAGCCCGCTTGAGCTTTCGTTCGGTTTCCGCCAGCGCCTCAACGGCACCCGACGTCTTGTTTTTCTGCTTGCGAGCCGCCTCAAAATAGCGCTGGGCGTTCTGATGAACCGTGGCGTCGAGTTCCAACATCACCTGCGGGCCGTTCGGTTCGTTGTTCTCATCGGGCAAGATGACGGTGATGGTTCGCTCAGCGGGCGCTGCACTGACGATCCACGGAATGCCTTTGATGGCTTTCCGAACGGTGGACCAGCCATCACGGTCCACGGCCTGCTTGGTTTGGTCGAGAAGTCCTTCAACGTGGCCCCAATGTTCCTGAATAAGGTGGCCGAGTCGCTGTTGCTTCTCAATTTTCACCGAAAAACCCGCCAGCGCCTTTTCCTGTTGGGCTTGCCGTCGTTCGAGTTTCTCGACTTCCGTGGACTGACCTCGGCCGGGTCCAGCCTGTTCAAACCGCTCTTCCTCTCGGCGCTGCAGGGCGTGGGCGTCGTGAACGCCCTTCCAAACATCGACGGTTTCGCAAAGTGAAGGAAAACTTACTCGGGGCATACCGTCATGTTGGGGGAGAAGAATGGGGGTGGCTTCCACCGCTCGAGCGGCCACCCACCGATGGGCCTCGCCCTGTTCAAGTCCTTCCAGGTGGGCCTGCCAGTCGTTGGGGTCGTCTTCCAACAGGTTGAGCATCAGGTGCGCTGAATCCGCATTCGCCAAATCGGCGAGCAGTTGCTTGAGCGCACCAAAGACAGCTTGAGTGTCCGCTTCGGCCGTTGGCGAGTTGGGCTCGTGGTCGGCCAGCGCACACACCGCATTGGCGTGGGTGGCACCGAGGTTGACTTTGCCCCCCAAGGTTGAGACCAAGTCACGGTCCGAGGCTTCGAAGATCGCCTGAAGCGTGGCTTCGTCAAGGGCATACGGGTCCGTGGCGGCAGGCGGGGGCGTGTACGGCACCCCCTTCTTGAGCGTCCGGCCAGCGTAGGAAGCGTGGGTCAGGGGTTGAACGATGATGCCCTCCTCGTCCACGAGGATGATGTTTCCATCACGAAACACCTCGACATAGAGGGTGCGCTCACCGTTCTTGGTGTCAAACGAAAAGGCGAGAATGCGGTCAAAGCCGACTTGCTCAACGCCGGTCAGCCGAGCGTTTCGGAGGTGTTTTCTCAGCACCATGGCGAACGGCGGTGGCGTCATGGGCATCGGGCGGTCGCGGGTTGAGGTGTAGATGCGCTCGCCTCGAACGAACACCACGTCGCGCTGATCGGCTTCTTTGGGATTGACACGAAGGACGATTTGCTCGTAGTGGGGCATGTACGCCTTCTTGACGTAAGCGCCCTTGAGGGTGTCCAACTCGCGTGCCATGGCACGAAGGTCAAAGCCGGACATTGCCTTCTTCATGTTCTCACCTGCATGTTTTCCAACGAACGAGACGACATGAAGGTTTCAGGCATCCTTTCCCGGTTGGAGCCGACTCACGCCTCAACATCGTGGAAACGAAGGAGAACTTTCCCGATGTTTTTCGCATCGTGGATGTACTGGTGTGCTTCCTGAACGTTGGTTGCGTCGAACACGCTGTCGACAATGGGTTCGAGGTGCCCTGTTTGAATGCCCTCAACAATACGCGCCAGCTGGCCGTGCATCACGGCTTCGTTGGACCACGTCCCCATGTGGACGCCAAACACGGCACGGTTTCTGGTCATCAAGCGAAGGGGGTCAAATTTCGGCATGCGGCGAAGGGCGAACAAGGCCTTGAGCAGGGAGCGTTTTCCGGACGGCGCAGCGGCCGACATGCCGTAAGTGTAGAGACGTCCTCCCTCTGCGAGGCAGGAGAGGCTTCTGCGCAGGTGATCGCCTCCGATGGGGTCGAGGATGTGGTCCACCCCGGTACCCCCTGTTTCCTCTTTGATGATGGCTTCAAAATCCTCGTTGTGCCGGTCGATGGGGCGGGCCCCGTATTGCTCGATGACGTGGTGCTTGCCTTTTGATGAGGTGGCCCACACCTGCTTGACGCCCGCCCACTTGCACAATTGGAGAGCGGCTGTTCCCACCCCGCCTGCGCCGCCGTGCACGAGCACTTTGTCCTCGGGCCGGAGATGACCGAGGTGGTGAAGCATGTGGTGGGCGGTCATGTAGGTGACCGGTGTTGAGGCTGCTGCTTGCAGCGAAATACCGTCGGGCAAGGGAATCACGCGGTCCACGGGAGAGAGAACAAAGCTGGCCTGCCCGCCGTTGCGCATGGCGGCCACGACCTTCTGCCCCACCTCGAGCCCAGTAACGCCTTTGCCGAGTGCATCAACCACGCCGCTGACCTCGTAACCCGGCGTAAACGGGAACGGGGGCCGTGGCTGGTAGAAGCCGAGTCGCATGAGCAAGTCAGCAAAATTGATGCCGGCATAGGCGACTTTGATTCGAACCTCGCCGGCTTTCGGGGTCGGCGCCTGCATCGGTTCGGTGGTGATGGCGGAGACGCCACCGGCTTTCTTGATGATGACACGAACGCCAGACGTCATGAGGCCACGCTCCACGTTCCGTTGGATTGCGTCACGGCGCCCTCCGCCTCCAGCGACATCAGGTGCGAGAGGGTCTGGTCAACGGCCAGACCGGGGTGGGCTTCCGGTGTGTCGGCGTAAGCCTCAACGGCGATGGCCTGCAGGTCTGAGATTCCCTTTGAAACAGCGCTCAGCACGTTGCTGTGTCGGGCCTTGCGGTGCTTGATGTAGTGGTTGATGAGGCGTTCAGGGATCGCAACCACGGGTCCATGGCTCGGGAACACGAGGTGCGGTTGAAGGGCCTTCAAGCGTTCAAGTTGCTGGATGTATTCGGTCATGTTACCGGTGTGCGGCGGGATGAGAATGGTGCCGATGCCCGCCAGCATGTCGCCGGCGACCAACCCGGCCTCGCTGAACAAGCAGACGTGGCCCGGGTGGTGGCCGGGCGTGATGAGCACCTGCCAGGATTGCTTGCCCAAGGTGAGCGTCTCGCCGTCGGTGAGAATGCGGTCGCATGGAACACTCCTTGCAGTGTATTCGCTGCCCCAAACGGGTACGTCAAACGCTTCACGCAGCAACGACATGTCTGCGAGGTGGTCGCTGTGGCTGTGGGTGAACAGCACGGCCACCAACGTTCCACGGTGTCGGTCAACGGCCGTGGCCAACACTTCCATGTCTTCACGCATGCGAACGGCAGGGTCGACCATGACGTACTCGCCTTCGGGGTCGCCCACAAGGTAGCAGTTGGTGTGGTCGGCGGGCGGCAAGGTGGCGGTTTTGATCGGAATCACCTCTACGCCGTGTGCGAAGAGGATGGAGCGGCGTCCGGGCAGTCGTTGAGCAATGTCAGCGGAAGCCGCCTCCATGTCTCGGCTCGTTCGCTCCAACGTCCGCTCAATCTCCATCAGCAGGGTGACCACGGGAGGAGCGACTTTGATTTCATGATCTTTCCAACGGGAAAGAATCGTCTGGGGTTTGGCCCACATCACTTCGGTGAATTCGGTCTGTGGTTCAAGGTCGATGTCCGGAACGTCGTCGGATGAGCCCAGGTGGAGGTGAAGGAACGCGTTGTCAAACTGCACGGGGCCGAACGGCGGCGTGATCCGATGGCTCAACGTCCGAATGTTCGTTCGGTCAACCGGAAAGGCATCTTCAAGGGCGAGGGGCAACCACTTGCTTTTGTCGTCAACGATGGCGTTTCGGTCTTCTGGCCTCAGAAGAACGGCTCCCTCGTCGCTGGCCGCAAGGCCGAGTTCCTCGCTCATCTCCCGCATGATGCAGGCGATGGAAGCTGCTCCGGGACCCGCCAGGGCCGGGAGCGCTTCCACGGCAGCGTGGTCAACACGGGACACCCCTCCGCCAGGGAACGCCCAGTAATTGGGAAACGCTCGCATCGTGGGTGATCGCAAGCCGAGCAGGACCTCAACCCCGTCGGGCCCGTCTCGAGTGAGGGTCATTGTCGCCGTGGGGCGCGGCGCCCCTCTTTCACGAACGCTGAGGTTGACGCCGTCGGGTACCTCACTCATGCTTCCCGCTCATGCCTCCCTCTTTCAAAGCCTTGCGAACGCTCCTCCGGGTGGGTGGCTTTTGGGGTGGGCTTCAAATAACGCCGTGAACGAGGGAGGAGCATGACTCACGACTCGGTGGAGGAGCACCTCGCCGAACTTGCAGAGTTGGTGGCGCAAGCCGAAGCCATGGGTGTCGACCTGTGGCCCGAACCGAAACCGGTCCGTCCGTGGGCCAAGTATGCGCTGGCTTCGTTTATGATCATCATGATCATCTCCTGGGTGTCCAAGGCAATGGTCCGGTTTGCTGATCTTTGACCGGTGCACGTCCACCGTTGAATTGAAGAAGGCAACCGAGGTCGGCAGGCTAGAGTCCCTTAGTGTAGCGGTCCATCATGGAGGATTCTGGTTCCTCCGACCTCGGTTCGAATCCGGGAGGGACTACCACCGCATCCC
>CAXGZM010000100.1:0-5993 GCA_964014165.1 uncultured euryarchaeote
GTTACTGGTCCACCCATTCAATCGCAATGGCTGGTATTGTCGGCCACTGGCACGAACACAGTGGGGCGATCTGGCGGTTTCTTCGCCGGTTCAACCACGGTTGAAGTTCATCATCGGACGAACGACGATACGGGGTCAGCAACGAACGTTAGCAACCCTGTGGGCGACCAAACGCCCGTGAACATGGTGAACACGGGGATGGCAAAAATAAGGAAGACAACGAAGAAGGCTTGCTCGCTCCAGTCCTTGACCTTGAGGCCGTCGAGCGGGCCCCAAGGAATCATGTTGAACAAACCAAGCACGAGGTTTGCACCGAGCCAAAACACACCCACGTCCACGAGCATGGCCTGCCAAACCAGACGGCCGTCAAGGAGGTAGGTTCGGCCGAGAATTGAATCGGTCGGTGGAAGGCTGTCAAGCGCTCCAGTTAGTCCGAGGACAATGCCCCACAAAGGAATGCCAATCAGGAAGAGTGAGAGGTTCGTCAACGGGCCTGCCACGGCGATGTGGCCGTTTTGCCGGCGTGTGACCAAGCCTGCCACCATCACAGCGCCGGGCGCCATGAAGAGGATGCCCAGAATGAGTGAGAGTGCGAGGCCAAACTGCAAGCCCTTCGGATCGGCGCGAAACTCTGCCCAACATCCGTTTTTCTTGGCCACCAGTTTGTGTCCAATTTCATGAAAGAGAAAAGCAGGACCGATCGCAATAAACATCACCGGCATCGACAACAACAGCATGACGAGCCAGGTTGAAAATCCGTAAATGTTCAAACCGCCGATGCCGCCAACGCGCATGAAACCGAGGGCGAGCGTGAAGGCCCCCATGGCCAACCACAGGTGTTGTTTTTCGACATCACTGAAGTGCCAGAGGCGGCCCGTGTGATGCTTCGGTTTCTCCCACGTGTCTTGTCCGAGAAATTGCATGAGGGCATTGGAGAAAGCCGATGAGGTTTCGAAATGGACGGTTCCGTCCGGCGCTTGGTGTTGATGAACGCGATGAATTCGTGGTGCAGAGCGGGTGTTTCTGAACGGGTCGTCGTCCAGGAGGTCCGCCCTCGCGTCCCGTTTGCCCATGCTTTCACCACGAGCAGGTGCATCTTGAATCCTCGTGTCCAAGGATTCATGACCTCAGGGGCCATCCCAAAACGAACGAGTATGTCCATGCCCCGCAAAGCCATGCAGGAACTCGGATTCCAAGCCTGCTGTTTACGATGCGATGCACCGGATGAAGCGGGAGCAGCACGGTGCTCGCCCTGCATTCAGCACCACAGGACGATTCGCGAGGTGATCGCTGCCGCACCTGCAGACGACCCGCTTTACCAGCTTGCAAAGGAATTGATGGCCATGGCTGCAGAACCGCATCGATACGACCATGACGAAGTGCACGGCTCATCGCTTCTCGAACAGCAGCGGCTCGCAGGTGCTTTGGTCAGCGCTCCCGCCAAGCCCGACGGGTTCGCCGTGACGGAACTGTTCGAACAGCAACGGGCGACGGTCAAAGCCAACGCCCTGCGTGATGTTGGTAACCAGAACCCTTGGAAAGACGCCCCAATGGAAGCCCATGAAGCCCAGAAGGTAGCAGAAACAACGTGGAAGCTTGTTGGGGATGAACTGGAGCATTACGGCGCCAGGACAATTCCAAGCCAGCCAATTCAGCGCGTGGACAGAAGTGAACGTATTGGTGAGGATACGACGTTAACCGACCGGGTTCATGCCGCTGCTGCAGCCGATTCAAGCCTTGACCCTCAAGCAGCAGAAATTTTTGAAGAATTGGAGTTCAAGCAACGGCAGTCCAAGCGCAAGGCTTTGAAATCGGCCATGGACGACGTCAAAGAACTCGTTGACGACGATTTGGAATTCTGATCACATCACCGTGTTGGAATACGACCTTGGTTTGGTCGACGGTTTGAGGGTGTAGCTGAAGCGTTGGGTTCCCTTCCCTTTGGATTTCTTTCCGAGAAACTCGACGTGCCCCAACTCGCCGATGTTGCTCACGTGTGTTCCCGCACACGGGCACATGTCCACTCGATCACCGATCTGAACAATTCTCAACGATGAGATGCTCGCTGGAAGGAGATCCATGTTGGTTCGGTCTGCGGGCATGATGGCGTTGATTTCATCGCGGGTCATCACAGCATCCGTGACCTCCAAGTGTTGGTCGATTCGCTCGTTGGCCGCAGACACCAAGTCGTTGAGCATCGTTTCGTCAAATGAAATGGGATTGAAATCAATTCGAGAACGGTCTGCATGAATTTGGTTGCCAACGGTTCGCGCACCGTTGAACATTTCATAGGCCAGCCCGCTCATGAGATGCTGAGCTGTGTGCATGCGCATGTGGGCGTAGCGGGTGTCCCAATCAATCGTCCCTCGAACTTCATCTCCGACTTCGAACTGATGACCTTCGGCAACGGTGTGCGATACGTCGCCGCGACCCCGAACCTCCGAAACCTGCACGTCGCCGTTTGCTCCGGAGAGAACCCCCGTATCCCAGTGTTGTCCGCCACCCAAAGGGTAGAACAAAGTCCGATCGAGAACGATGTTGTTTCCATCCACCGCCGTCACTTGTGCATCGAACTGCCGAGCGTAGGCAGCATCGATGTTCTCGAGGTACAGTTTGACTGTCATGGCCTCGGGACGGTTGGGGTGTTGATGAGATTAACCGTGAAACCATGCAGTGTTCAAACAGCGGGTTTGATGTCTTGGCGTGCCAGTTGTTTCTTCAATTCACGGAAACTGATCATGCGGCCGTTGACCTCATCCCAAAGCCTGAGTTGAATGGATTTCAGGCTGCTAAAGAAGCGCAATTCCGGTGCGTCTTGGAAAAACGGATGGGAGTGGTGGCAGCGCTCGAGGTTGTAATTTGGAATCTTGGGGTTGAGGTGGTGAATGTGATGGTAGCCGATGTTTCCGGAGAACCACTGGAGGATTCTCGGGAGATTGTAGTAGCTGCTGCCTGCCATGGCGGCAGTCGTGTAGTCCCAATCTTCGTTGGTGGCCCAGTACGTATCTTCGAACTGATGTTGGACGTAGAACAACCAGAGGCCAAACAGGGAAGCGATTGACATCATGGTCAATTGGATAACCAACCACGGGAGGAAGCCGAAAATCATGCTCATACCAACGCACCAAACCACCAGGGTGGCGTTCATGACGTACACCGAGCGTCGTACGCTTCCTTTTGATTGAGAGCCGGTAAATCGCTGGAGAATGATGAACAAGACCAGAGGACCGAAGACAAAGAGGATGATGGGGTTTCGAATGAACCGATAACTCAGCTGGAGGCGACGGGATCCCGACACGTATTCCTCAACGGTGAGGGTCCAAATGTCACCGATGCCGCGGCGATCGAGATCACCGTTGGTTGCATGATGGCGGGCATGTTCCCAACTCCATTGTCGGTAAGGCGTGAAGGTGAGCACACCGGTGATGAAGCCAACAATGCTGTTGGCGCGCTTGGATTTGAAAAACGAACCGTGGCCGCAATCATGGAAGATGATGAAGGCGCGAACAAGGAACAACCCCCCAAGGAGCGCCGGTGGGATGCAAAGCCACAGGGAGATGTCCTTGAGGAAATACAGCGACACCCAGATGGCCGCAATGGGGACCAGGGTGTTCACGATCTGCCAGACGGCTTTACCAACGTGAGGTTGTTGGTATTCAGCGATGAGTTTTTTCCACTCTTTGTTGGTCGAGCGGTTGGATTTTTTGGCTGTTGAAGCCGATGTCTGCGTAAGGTTTGTTCCCATCCTCATCACCAACGCCGAGGCGTTCCTATGTTTCCCCAAGGCGTTGAACATAAGAAAGTGGTGTTTTAATCCACACCAAATGTCCAAATTCAAAGGAAGTGGGGCACAAAGTCACGCACACGTGACATGACGCTGTCAAGCGAAAGCTCCGCCGTATCCTTTGGTAGGTGAACCCGGCATTGCTCCAGGAACCCCTGCGGGGGCGACCATGAAGGTGGTGTTGACCACCACAATTCCGTTGTTACATCCTTCCGCTCCAGCACCAGATCTGCGCCGACGTCTGTACGAGCATCCGCTGTGAGCACCGTCCCACCAAACCATTCTGTCAGTTGAGGTGAAGGAAATGTCGGAGGTGGTGATGGGAGAAACGTGTGGTCTCGTCCACCCGGCGCAGTCTTCGACGGATGACGCATCAAAACAACGCGGTCTGCAGCGATGTGTGTGGGTGTTGTACGTTCTGTAGAAGTGAGTTCGAGGACGTACGTTGCATCGTGCTGTGTGCACGAGCGTATTCGTGTTCGAGTGAGAAAGTTCACCCCACGCCTTGCTGCATTGGCAGCAGTGTGTTTCATCACCCACTCCCATCGACACCCCCAACCGTCCTCGTTTTCTTTGAGTTCCAGAAACGATTGTTGCTCATCTGTGAAGAGATTGGCTATTGACGCTCGGTCAATGATGCGTCCAGGGTGTTGAACGGGAAGACCAATTTCTGCTTCCAGTTCAACGATGGAAACGTTATGGTCGCTGACCAGCTCAAGCGAGAGGAGTAACGCTTCGATTGAACCGCCAACCAGGACAACGTCCACGTTCATGCCTCCGTTGGTGCAATATCCAATGCAAAAACAGGACACGAAGGAAGACAAAGACGACAGTGTGTACAGTTGGGTTCGTCAACGTAGATCATTCGATTTGAAAGTGTGAGCACTTGCACTGGACACAATGCAACGCATGCTCCACAGCCGAAACACCGATCTTCGTCGACAACGAATTCGTGCGAAGGAATTCGTCCCATGACCGGTGGAAGTGATTGAGGTTCATGGCATCTTCGTTCTGCTTTGGAAACATCCTTGCGGATTTGTTTGAAAAAAACAATGCACAACCCATTACCCCTTCATTTCCACTGGAGGATAGAATACTGTACTGAGGACGGATCGAAAGAACCGAAGAAAGAAATCGAATCGAAAAAACCCGTGTGATATGCTCGCGACAAGTACATCAACATTCTTCAACAAATCGATGTGAAGATTTCCCGACCAACACGTCCAGAGGGTTCCAGTGGAAACAATGGGGTGGGACCCACATGTTCATTGAAGAGCGGTACGTGGTCCTTTCATGGTCCTCTATTCTCCAGGCCGTACATCCAGCTATCCAGACGAGCCGCCGATCAGTGGTTTGCGGTTCCACTACCTGGGCGGTGGAGACGAAGTTGGAAACGTCGGCATTGTGCTCGAAGATAAAAACGGAACGCGCCTTCTGTTGGACTACGGCATTGCCCCTACCTCACCGCCTCGCTATCCCAGTGAAGCACCGACCGTTCATGACGCCGTGATTACGCACTCGCATATTGATCATCTTGGCATGGCACCGTGGCTCTGTGCTCACCATCGAACACGTCTTCACGGCACCGTCATCACCGCCGAACTGTCGGACATGATGTGGCGAGATTGCTACAAGGTGAGTTCCATTGAGCGCTATCCACTCGCATGGGACAAACGTGATATTGACACTGCGTTGGACTCGTGGTATGTTCATGACTTTGGCGTACCCTGGAAACACCATGATTGGGAGTTGACGCTGCACCCTGCAGGCCACATACCCGGTGCTGCTATGCTTCACATTACCACGCCCGAGACCACCGTGCTTTTGACCGGGGATTTTGATACGAGAGACTCATCGCTGGTCAGTGGAGCTCAGCCCGTGAAAGCCGATATTTTGTTTGTTGAGGGAACCTACGGTGGTCGAGATCACCCACCAAAACAAGAAGAAATCGATCGTTTCGTTTCTTCGGTTGAAGCGGTGGTTAAACGAGGTGGAACGGTACTTATTCCGGCGTTCGCAAACGGACGGACACAAGACGTTGTGATGATGCTGCACCAGTACTTGCCACGCCTGAACGTTCACGTTGACGGCATGGGCAAACGGGTCGCAAAAACGCACATGAACCATCCAAAACTCCTCAGGGATTCCACCGCTCTTGAACGTGCGTGGCGTTGGGCAAAGCAAGTCTCGAGCAAATCCGATCGGAAGA
>CAXGZM010000101.1:0-5908 GCA_964014165.1 uncultured euryarchaeote
GTCTCCCAACTGCTCGCCCAAGCCAACGTTTCAGCGTCGCTCAACGCCCTGACCGGCGACACCGTCAACGAGGTTACGGACATCTTCTACGCCACCGACAACAACGGCGACACCGTCCTGGCCTACGAAGTCGAGATCAGCGGCAGTTTCACCTCGGGCAACAGCGGAGCCAACCTCGAAGGTGTCTCCGGCCGATTGAACATCGACTACGATGGGATTGACATTCTCCGAGCGAGAGACTTGGCCACCATCACCAGCGACTTTACCCTCGACGTGCGGTTCCGGCCGTTCAACATCGGGTTTTTGGAACAAACCCTCGGTATTGTGACGTTTGACAACACCTACACGCCAGCCAAGGAGCGCTACGACTTCCCGCTCCGAAACGGCGACCAGTGGTGGATGGAGTTTGAAGCAAAGACCGAAGTGAGCGGTACGTCCGACTACTTCGACCCCACCGAATTCGACTCCGAAGAGGATGAAAACAACTCATGGCAGGTCATCAAGAACGAGGCACCTGTTGAAGACGGGGCTTCACCGCAATACACCGGATGCGACGACGCGTACAAGATTGCCGAATGGAACGCCACCGGCGTCAACCTCGGTTTCAACTGGTATTGCCCTGCCGTGCGCGGAAGCGTCTGGAACCGCATCGTCAATCCCGCTGGCTTCACCATTGATTGGATTTTGAAAACCTACAGCCCGGCTGATTCCAACAGCGTCGTACCGTCCTCGTCGCCCGGCGGACGGAACACGCAGATCTTGGTGAGCACCGCCACCACCGCCACGTTGCCCGATGCCATCGAGCAGGTTTCCATCGACTACAGCGTGGCCGGTTCGCCGAGCATTCCCATCAAAAACACCAACCTCCAACTGCGATACGAAATCGCCGACACCATTCTCAACCCGACGACGGACAACAACGGGCAGGCACAGGTTTCCCTCAACGTCTCCGACGAGGTCGACGACACGCCGGCGAGCGACGATCACACCAGCAACGGTCTCGTGGTCTACGACCCGGCTTCAAAGATCGTTGGAGCGACCACCGTCGTGCAAGATCTGAGCGTGGTTGGCATCGATCTCATCGCCCAGGCAGGGTCCATCATCGTTGAGCGCACGCGCAACGGGGACACCACCACCCTGAGCGCTTCCATCGGCTACAACGCTCTCCCCGGGGACGTCCTGAGTTTCTCCTTGCCGGCACAGAACCGCGGCGTGTTGACCGCTCCAGCGACGGTCATGGAAATCGTGACCCCCGACAGCACGGTGTTGCGAGAGCCCGTGCCAGCGGTGGCACCCTACGCCGAAGAGCGGGTTCTGGTCGACTGGTCCGTGCCCGCCGACATGATGATCGGAACGGCTGCGATGACGTTCACCGTCGACCCCGACGAAAACGTCACGGCAGACGCCAACCGAAGCAACAACGACGCCTCCATTTCCATCTTCATCGGTCGTGCACCCACGGCGGATTTGACCGTGGACGAAGGAAAATTCACCTTCGAGAACGTCACGCTCAACGCTTCCGCAAGCGTGGACGTTGACGGCGGCGATGTCGATTGCGTGTTTGAGATTGAATCTCGAGCCGGTCTCATCGATGTCATCGAAGCGCCGGACTGCTGGACACAATGGAACTGGTCCAACAGCGGCACGTGGAGCGTCAAGGTTCTCGTGGTGGATGAAGAACTGGACACCGATGAATTGGTGGTCGACGTGGTGGTGCTCAACCGCGCACCGACGTTCAACCTCACGCACCCCGAATCGGTTGAGGTGGAGAGTCCCATCACCGTGGAAGCCGTTGACATCGAAGACATCGACACGTCATCTCCTTCCGGGCAACAAGTCACCATCACGTGGCCTGGCCTGGAGTGCAACGAAGGCATCACGCAGCCCACCTGCACCTTCACGCCCATGTTTGAGGGTCCGATCAACATCACCGCCGTGGCCACCGACGATGACGGCGACACCACCATCATCTCCAGTGAAGTGATGGTTCTCAACATCCCGCCAACCATCTCCGCCCCAACGCTGACCAAGGGGGGACAGGAAATCCTGCCCGATGAAAACGGCACCTGGCACATCGACGAAGACGAAGTTGGTGTGCTGAAAGCCACGGCCAGCGATTCACAAAACGACGAGGGGACCGTCATCGTCCAATGGCATCCTTCCCTCGCCGATGAGAACTGGACCATCAACAGCATCGGGGTGTCTTCCCAGGAACTTGTGTCATGGAACACCTCCGGCGAACACATCATCCAGGTTCGAGCGATTGACGCCGACGGGGCAACTTCCGATGTTCAACAGGCAACCGTCATGGTCCACAACGTTCCACCGACCGTTGAGGGACTGCCAGGCAACACGCCGGTGTTTGAAGACGACGCCCTCAACCTGAGCGTGATGGCAAGCGACACCGCATCCGACCTCGCTACGCTGACCGTCTGCTGGGACCTCGACGCAAAGACCGACACCGACGGCGACGGCGTGATCGACAACGATTGCGAGTTGACCGGCACATCGGTTTCACCGTCGTGGTCGACCAAAGGCGTCCGCATGATCACGGTCACCGTGACCGATGACGACGGCGCCACCGCCCAACAAAGCATGAACGTCAGCGTGTTGAACCTTCCCCCACGGGAATACCTCACCGCTCAGGCGTCGTTCACCAACCTCACGGAGGGGGATAACCTGACGCTGAACGGAGCGGATTTCTTCTTTGACTCGGCCACCGACTCGGAGAGCCTCGGCTTCCAGTGGGACAGCTCGCACCTCGACACCGACCTCGACGGATCAAAGGTTGGCGACGTCGATTTCACCGGAGGCACGTGGACCATCAACGACCTCCCCGCCGGAAGTTGGACCGTGGTGCTGACGGTGACCGATGACGATGGGGAGCAGAAGCAAAAGGAATTGACCGTCGTGGTGGCAGAACTCCCTCCCAGTGGCCTCATTGAAAGCATTACCAACGCTGTGGGCACCACCACCGCTGCCGTGATCGGTTTGCTCGGCGTCATCATCGTTGGCCTGGTGGTCTTCCTGTTGTTCACCCGACAGGGCCGTGCCCCCGCCGAAGACTTCGGCATGTTTGAGCAGAGCCAGTTTGCTGCCGAGGCCAAACCCGTTGCCTCCATCCCAACCACGCAGACCCCGGTGGCAGCCGCACCCTCAGCGGAAGCCGTCGCCCCGATGGGGGCGCAACCCGATGCTGGCTATGCTGCACCGGTCGAGCCGGCTGTGGCGAACACCGGACCGCCGTTGCCGGCAACTGGACTGCCTGAAGGGTGGACCATGGAACAGTGGAATTACTACGGCGAGCAGTGGTTGGCGGCCAATCAACCAGCACCAGCCCCTGCTCAACCCATAGTTTCACAAACTCCACCAACCCCTGCATCCCCAGAGTTGCAATCGTTGCTCGACGATTTGGACTTCTGAGGACGACATCATGGGAAGTTTGTGGCAGTTCTTTGGGCTTCCCGACCCGGAAGGAAACACCAACGCACCTCCGCCCCGCGTTGCGCCCACCGAGCAAAGCGACACCCCCGTCTCGCTCTCATCGGGGAGTGAGCCCGAGGCTGCAGAACCGTCTGCCCTTGCCGCCGAACCCGTTGCGACCAAACCCGTCGACGAACGGACGGTGGACCTCAGTGGACTCAAAGCACCACCGATGGGATGGACGGGTCCGCTCACGCCTGACGGGGAGGCCTTCCACGACTTGGGTGTTGAAGTCCAGCGTCAGCAGCCTGTTCCCAGCAAGGCGCTTCGCTACATCGCACCCGACGTCATGAAGCGCATTCCCACCGGCCCCATGCTGGAGCGTGTCATGCAGGGCGACACCGCCATCGTGGACCTGCGTCCCCTTGTCCACATGGAAAGCCATCAAATGGCCTGCAGGCGGGAGATCAAACACATGGCAGACCATGCCCGCGTCAGCGTCTTTTCGCTCGATGCGGAGGACAAGTTGCTGATGGTCCCCGGACACAACGTCGTCGTTGACATGCAGAAACACGAACTCGGATTGACGCCGTTGTTGTAAGGTCAATTCAACGACGCCAGCGAATGCAGGAACGCCATGGCTCCCCCAGCCAAGCCCAAGACGGTTGAAGTGTCCCCCTCGACCAAGCGGGCGTGTTCCCCCATGGGTCCTGCCAAATCGTATCCCCCCGCTTTTCCTTTCCAAGAGCCGGAGACCAGCAGCTCGTCGAGTTGATCGGGCGTGAGTTCAGGAACTGAAACGATGGCTGCCTCACACCAGGTATGCCACGTCCCGTTCCAACGAACGGCCGTCGCCGTCCACACCTGATGCAATCGACCACTCAACCGATGGAGCATGGTCGCCGCATGGGCGAGATCGCGGGGTTTTCCCATGCTCAACGAGTGATCGTCAGGGTCGCTCAACATCGTGTCAGCCACGATGATCACGTCGCACGAGGCATCGGGAACTGCGGCGACCTTTCGCTGGCAAATGGTGAGGACTTGATGTTCAACCGTCCCCGAAGGCGGCGTCTCATCCACGCCCTCAATCCCTTCATGACGCAGGGCTGAAAACACGGCTTCGAGCAAGGCGAGGCGCCGTGGAGAATTGGAGGCCAGCCAGACGTCCATGCGGTGAACAACGCTCCCAAGGCCTTGGAGGTTGCCATTGATTGCGTGGGTGATATTGAAGAATCCCGATGCCTACCCCGTCTTTGAGCCGCATGTCCGAAATCGAACGCATCCCCACCCACATCGAAGGACTCGATGAAAAAATGCAAGGCGGCATCCCACAGGGACACATCAGCATCGTGGCAGGCGCTTCGGGTGCCATGAAGTCAAGCCTGACGTTCTCGATGCTGTACAACGCCGTGCTCTACGGTGAGACCAGTGGCATCTACGTCACCTTGGAGCAAGGGAAAGATTCGCTCCGGTCCCACATGGCCAACATGGGCATGAACGTCGACGACCCACGCGTCCGCAACCGCATCGCCATCATCGACCTGGCCGATTTGCGTGTTCAACTGGACGAGCAGGGCATGAGCAACCGCGTGGATTGGATGGGCCAACTCATCAAGCAGCTGACGTCCTACCGGCAGTCCATCGGGTTCGAGTTGCTCGTCTTTGACTCGCTGGGTGCGTTCTTCACCCTCACAAAAATGGACAACCCCCGGGACGAAATTTTCCGCCTCTTCGAAGCCGTTCGACGACTCGAGTTGACCTCCTTCTTCATCTGTGAAATGACCGGTGAGGATCACAAACAATTCGGCGAGTACGGCGTGGAGGACTACCTCTCCGACGGCGTGATGCACCTGGTGATGGAACGCAGCGGCGACGACGTAACCCGAAAACTGGGCATTGTCAAGATGAGGCACACGAACCACCTGCTGGGTTACAAGCCGTTCAACTGGAAGGAAAGCGAGCAGCGATTCACCATCGTCTGATTTCACTCAACGGTCACGGACTTGGCCAAATTTCGAGGGCGGTCCACGTCTCTTCCCAGACGAATAGCCGTTTCGTACGCCATCAACTGCAGCGGTACGACCGTCAACAGCGGCGTCAACCAAGGATGAATCGCCGGTACAGCGATGGAGACATCACCCTCTGAGGCGATGGCGTCGCCTTGTTCGTGAATGAGAATCACCTTTGCACCACGGGCCTTGACCTCGTGCAGCGCTGACATTGTCTTTTCTTTCAGGTGGTCGTTGGGAGCGATGACAACCACGGGGCTTCCTTCTTCGAGAAGCGCAATCGGACCGTGCTTCATCTCTCCAGCGGGGTAAGCCAAACACGGAATGTAGGCCAGTTCCATCAGTTTGAGGGCACCTTCCTTGGCCACCGTGGAGGACAACCCCCTTCCAAGAAACAGAACGGAGTTGGCATCGCACAGCAAGTCAACCGCTTCGCTGATGGGGCCAACGTTCTCGAAGTAGGTTTCCATGAGGTG
>CAXGZM010000102.1:0-5885 GCA_964014165.1 uncultured euryarchaeote
CATGGTGTCTCGTGGGCTCGGAGATGTGTATAAGAGACAGGGGCATCACCGTTCCTTACATGGCCAAGTCGGGAATTTCCTTCAAGGAAATTTTCGAGTACTGCAACAACGAAGACCAGAAGACGCTCGCTCAGAAAGCACCCGTCCACGAAGTGCTTCTGGACATGGCGGTCACCAAACTTCCCGGCCCCATCGACGCTCAAAAGTACCGTATCCCGAACATCTGGACGGGCGACCTCGAGTCAGAAATCGGTCAAGCCATGATCAATTGCGACCCCGATGCTGAACTTGCCATGATGGTCACCAAGATTTGGATGGACCCGCATGCCGGTGAAGTCGCGGTGGGTCGTGTGTACTCCGGTGCCATCAATCAGGGTGAATCGGTCTACGCCATCGGTGCTGCCAAGCCCGAGCGTGTGCAACAAGTGGCCATGATGGTCGGTGGCGACCGCATCACCGTACCCAAGGTTGTCGCAGGCAACATCGCCGCCGTCACCGGTATCCGCTCAGCTGCAGCTGGTGTGACCTTGTCTCGCGACAAGGACTTCACGCCCTTCGAAGCCATTCGCCACTACTCCGACCCGGTCGTCACCGTCGCTGTTGAACCCAAGAGCATGAAGGACCTGCCCAAGTTCATTGACGCGCTGCGCTCGTTGGCCAAGGCCGACGCTTCGCTTCAGGTCACCACCAACCAAGAGACCGGTGAGGCATTGCTCGCTGGTATGGGTGAACTCCACCTTGAAATCACGGTCTACCGCATTGAGGAAGAACAGAACATCAAGGTCAAGGTGAGCCCGCCCATCGTCGTTTATCGAGAAGGCATCCAAGGGTCAAATCGAGGTCATTCCTTTGAGGGGAAATCCCCCAACCGCCACAACCGATTCATGTTTGAAATCGAAGCCCTTCCTGCCGAGGTCGTTGCCGCACTCCGATCGGGTGATCTCGGCGACGGTCCGGTCCGAAGCAGTGACGCCAAGGAAGTTGGCAACAAATTCGGCGAATACGGCATGGACAAAGATACCATGCGGAAAATCTACGCCATCAAGGGGACGAACGTTCTCGTGAACGACACGAAGGGTATCCAGAACCTCCACGAGACCCGTGAGCTCATCATTGAAGCCTTCAACGAAGTCTGTGTGAAGGGGCCAGTCGCTGACGAACCCGTTCAGGGGATGTATGTGCGACTCGTCGACGCCAAGCTTCACGAGGACGCCATTCACCGTGGACCTGCTCAGACCATCCCTGCCGTGCGAAACGGTATCAAGGGTGCCATGATGCGAGCCAAGACGGTGCTTCTCGAACCCATGCAGAAGGCCTTCATCTCGGTGCCCAACGACTGGTTGGGACAAGTGACACGTGAAGTCACCACCCGCCGTGGTATCATTGAAGACATGCCATCGGAGGGTGCAGTCACCACCGTTGTTGGCGTCATCCCCATCGCTGAAACCTTTGGTTTCTCCAACGACATCCGTGCTGCATCGCAGGGACGAGCCGTTTGGAACACGGAAAACCTTGGTTTCGAGATTCTCCCGCCGCAGCTCTTTGACAAGGTCGTTGGAGAAATCCGCCAGCGCAAGGGCCTGAAGCCCGAGCCCAACCCCGAGTCGTACTACGCCGATTGAGGCTGACACCATGACGGGAGTCGTTCTTGGGCTCCACGTCAACCCCGAAGGGGGTGTCCCAAAACACCCCGTGCAAACGTTGTCTGTTCACAAAGAAGGTTGCGCAGGCGATAAGCAGAACGACCGAAAACATCACGGCGGACCCGAAAAAGCTGTTTCGATCCTTGAAGCACACGTGTTGGAATCCCTTCAACGACAAGGTCATCCAATCACGCCGGGGAGCACCGGCGAGAACGTGCTCCTCGGAGGGACGCAACCGGGCGATTTGAGGGTTGGAACGGTCCTTGTTCTCGGTGAGGTTCGCCTTTCCATCACGGGCGACGCTCCTCCCTGCAAGACCATCCGGGCATCCTTTGAGGCGGGTGATTTCAATCAGTTGAACCATCGAAAGAGAGCGGGACAAACGCGATGGTATGCACGGGTGTTGCAAGAGGGCGCCGTGAACGTGGGCGACGCCGTCCTCGTCTTCAGTGGAGACGAGCAAGTTGGAAATCCGTGAGTTCTCGAAGTGCCCGCAACGCCGGGTTGTCATCAAGCCGGTCCAGGCAAGCATGGGCTTGCCGGTGGAAATCTTCAGCCATGGTTCGTGCGTATTCAACTGAACCCAATTCTGCGAGCGCCTCAAGCCCGTCGGCGAGGGCATCGGGTTGAACGGCATCGCCTTTGCCCAGAACGGCCAAGAGTCGCTCCTTCGCTGGACCGTCGGGCTGACGAAGTGCGTGGATGATCATCAACGTCCGTTTTCCTTGAGCAATGTCAGAGCCTGCAGGTTTGCCCAGTGTTTCCGAATCGGAGAGCACGTCGATCACATCGTCCATGAGTTGGAAGCACAAGCCGAGTGCTTTGCCCCAATCAGCCATCAATTGAACGATTTCCTCGTCCGCTCCAGAAATTCGGGCTCCGATCTCTGCGCAAATCCAAAACATGACCGCTGTTTTCCCCTCGATCATTTCGAGGTAGTCTGCCTCAGAAACTTCCAGCCGGTCCTCGAACTCAATGTCGAGTTGCTGCCCTTCACTGACGCGTCGAACCATCCATGCAATACGATTGACGAGGGGAGCGACATCGGTTGCCTCGAGATTTTCAGCCTGAACCAGTCGTTCAAACGCAATGGCCAGCATTGCATCACCAGCATTGATGGCCGTCGGCATCCCGTACTCAATGTGGACCGCATTTCTACCTCTTCGCAGTGGGTCATCGTCCATGATGTCATCATGCACCAGCGTGAAATTGTGGACGGTCTCGATAGCGGCTCCGATGTCGAAGAGTCCGGAATGGGTGTCGCCAACGGCTTTGCCCACCAGCCAAGGCAACGTGGCCCTCATCCGCTTGCCACCGCCTTCGATGAGATGCATCATGGCGTTGCCCAAGCGCTCGTGCCGAGATGCTCGCAGGCTGGTTTCGATACGCTGCTCAATCAGCGGCTTGACTTCCATGATGGCGGTCAGCAGATCAGGTCCCTCCGCATTTGGTAGCATGTACGTGATGTCACCCATGTCGTGAATTTCGTCATCGGCGAGTTCCCCGAGGGCTTTTTTGTCGTTGTAGACTTCCCACCACGTGGGGTGCATGATGCGAGCAGCAATGCACCGAAACCACGGTGCGATTGCTTCGTCCGCGGGACGCTCCTCCAGCAGCATGGCCTCCATTTCTTCCTGTGAAACCCACATGGTGTTGGCCACTTCGTTTGGGTTTGGGGCGATGTCCACGTCAGCACACATGACCAGAATATGATCGATCTCGCGTTCGATCCACTCGTTGTTCATTCGTGCAGCATACCTCATCTTCGACATGAAAATCATGTCGTCCGTTGAAATGGACGAGGGGTCAATCCCGAGCTCTTGTTCGAGTTTTCGGACGGCAGCACGCTTCACGCCCATGGCACCGTTCTCTTCCATTTCTTCGGGACTGTGAAGAGGGTGGGAGCAGCAAGCATTGGCCCACACGCTTGGGAACGTCACTTTGTCGGCTGACCGTTGCTGAAGGAGCATTTCGCCTTTGGTGTTGAACAGGAGGACGCTGAAGGCTCGATGAAAATGCCCTGGCCCTTGATGGGTCTCGAGCTTCGACATCGGGCCGAGCACCTCATCATGCTCCGTGACATGAATCACGGCCTCCGCCATCAACGTCGCTTGGGCTTCGTCCGCATCCTGAATGGCTGCGATTTCGTCAGGGTTCAGTTCGACATGCGGAACATCACCGATTCCGTACCCCGCCATGCGTTCACCGGTCCAAGGCTATCGCGGAGGCTACATGAAGAGTTCTCTGTCGTATCACGGTCGCAAAATTGTCCCACGAACCGGACGGCCAAGGCACGCATCTCGAACGCGTTGGTCGTGTTCTCCACTCACGAGATGAACCTCAACACCGTGGCTGGCAGCATCGAAGCCTCTTGCAACTTTGAGTCCGATGCCACCGGTGACATCCATGTGAGCCGCATGTTCTCCCTCGAAAACATCGCCTTTGGAGAGGACCGGTAGCAGACGTTCCTCATCGTTTTCACCGGTCGGCGGTGAGGACAGCACGCCTTCAACACCCCCCATGGCAAACACCAAACGGCTCACGCCGGGAAGTTCAGCTGCCAGGCGATAGACGATGTCATCACCGGATAGAATGCCAAATTCTTTGCCGCCGTCGCAATCCACCACATCTCCGTGAGTGACCATCACAATGCCACTGGGAGCCGCAGCGAACATGCCAAGGTCGCCCTCAAATCGCGGGCCGACGTTTCGTGCCCACACGTGCGGGGCAAGGGAGACCGCAGAGATATCGTACTTGGTCAATGCGTTCAGCACGTGCTGGTTGAGCTCCAACATGTCTGCCCGAACAGATGCGACGGCCTCGTCTTGCGTCATTTCCCCCGGCAGTTCATCCGTTGAACTCCGTCCTTCTGCGAGCCGGTAGGTTTTGGCTTTCAGATGTCCGAATGAACCGGCACCGTGGACGAGAATCACGTCCAATCCGGCTTCAACGCAACTTTCCAGTTGATTTGCCAGGTCGTCAAGGACCTCGCTGCGTACCGATTTCATTCTGTCTTTGTGCGTGATGAGCCCGCCTCCCCACTTCACGACCACACGCTCACGCATGTCCCGACCAAGGGGGAGCAAATGATGAGCCTACCGTCCGCTGGGGATGGCAAGGTTTCATGAGGCACGGGCCGTGTGTAACCTCCATGGGCGAAGAACCAACGGTTGAAGCATTCATGCGGCATTTGCAAGTTTGCATTGAGGAAGCGCGCACCATCGCCGATCGCAAAGAGCGTGAACAGCGACTTTGGCAACTTGAATCAGCCGTTCAGGAGGCTATCATCTACAAGAACAGGGTGGAGGAACTCCAGCGACACGGTATTGATCCCGTCCGTTTGGTGGAGGCAGAATCGTCGATGTCTCAGCCACCGCCCACAAAAAAGGTCGAAGCGTTGCTGACTGGAAACAATCACTGCAAAGCGTGCAATGCTGTTTTGGAACCCGACTTGCCGTTCTGCCCTGCTTGCGGTGCAGAGCAATGATGGCTCACTCTTCCTCTTCGAGTTCCCACTGCTCGATGGTTTCGAGGATCATGGGATCGTCTTCGTCCACCTTGTAGAGGTATTCGCCGGGGACTTCGTCGGTGAGGAACACGGTGGTGCCTGCACGGTAGATGACGTGGCCGTCAGCAATGGCTCGTGAGGTATCAATCTCCAGGATGATGGGACGGTCAATCCGTACATGGCCCGCCTCCATGGCGTTTTGGATGGAGCGGGACAGGTGGACATTCTTTCGGTCGCCGGCCGTCAAACCGAACTCCAACAATGTCTCGACGTCACCCGATTCGCAGGGGTAGTAGAGCGCCTCGGGAATGTCATCGGTGGGGAGGTCAAGGTCCAACTCGATGGAATGGCCGTATGTTGCACGAATCATACCGTTCTCAACTTGATAGCGTCCTTTCTCGTCGGCGTTGGCGATGGCTTCAAAATGCCATCCACGGAGCCAGTGGTAGTGGCGTCGCTGGTTTCCAATGGCCTCAGAGAGTTCACGCGTGTTCACCCAGCCGTTGATGTCCATGTCAACGTTGAATTTTTCCGGAGCGTGGCGCAGGACCAGAGCGAGGATGCGTCCGAGGGAGTTCGCTTCTCGGTCGCTCATGATGAATTTCCCTTCATCGTTGCAAACAGGGCAGTTGGTTCCTGAGAAGTGTCCGTGGAGTCTGCATTGGCGTAGCATGAGGTTCATGCGGGTGCGACCTGTTCAAGAACCCTACGGGCGCTGAGGAAACCAAAACTCG
>CAXGZM010000103.1:0-5878 GCA_964014165.1 uncultured euryarchaeote
ACATGCTTTCCCCTTGGATGCGGACATCCAGGGTTTGGCTCATTCAAACGCCTCAGGAAGCACGGATCCAAGGAACATCTCGTCCCTTGGCGCTCCAGAACATCTGGTGGATGGCTTCACAGGCGTCCATCAGTTCCTGAGCGTGGCCGGCTGAAACTTCAACCTTGCAGGCCGAGCAAAGTTTGGCAGCGTGCCAGAACGTGTCGTGGAGGTCGGGGATGGACTCGAGGTGCTGGGGCTTGAAGAAGTCCGTCCAAAGCACGAGGAGCTCGTCTTTGCACTTCTGCGCCTCTTCTTCCTTGACAGCGGCGTAGCGGGACATCGTGTTCATGTACGCAGCCATGGCAGCGCCATCGCTCGTGTCGGGGCAGGTCATGGCGAGCATTTTCTTGGTCATGGATTGAACGGCTTCAGCAGCGATGCGGGCGCTGGCTGGGTCGTACACACCGCAAGGTGCATCGCAGTGGGCTTGGGCTACAACGGGGGTCTTCATGGGATGACCGAAAGGCCCGAACCATAAGAACATGATTCTTGACTCACGGCGGTTATTCCTTGACGACGGTGGTGCCTGCTTCACCGCGCAGGGCCTCGAGCACGTGCCCCGGCGAACAGAGAATACCCACGCCTTGCGCTGCATTGGCGACGTACGTGCACAACGCTCCCACTTTCGGGCCCATCGAGCCCTTGGGGAATTCGCCCGCCTCTTCCATTCGACGCGCTCCATCAACGGACAGGGTGGTCAAGGCTTCAGCGTCCGGTGTTCCAAAGGATCGGTAGATGGCATCGGCTTCCGTGCTGATGATGAGTGCATCGGCGTTGAGTTCGGTGGCGAGCAGGGAGGAAAAGTGGTCCTTGTCCACCACCGCAGGTACACCCTGATGATGATCACCCCGTTTGACCACCGGAATTCCACCGCCGCCCCCGCAAAAGACAACCGCCCGAAGGTCAACGAGATGACGAATCACATCAATTTCATGAATATGGAGAGGGAGAGGACTCGCCACCACGCGGCGTGCACCGTGAACGGTTTGTGCGATGTCCCAATCCGCCGACATTACCGTCTCTGCATCCAGAACGGGGCCGACAGGCTTCGTTGGCCATTGAAACCCGTCATCGCTGGGATCAACCTCGACGTGGGTCAAGACGACGACGGTACGCTCGGGCCGGCGTCTGCGTTGGAGGATGGCGTTGAGGTGCAGCGAGAGGTCGTGGCCAATCATTCCCTGAGTTGCCGCGACCCAAGCGTCAAGCTCGTGTGTTTGTCCCTCGTCCACGGCGAGGAGATGACCGACCTGCGGGCCGTTTCCGTGGGTGATGACCACGCTCCAGTCCATCTCGAGGAGGTCGATCACGTCGCTCATCACCTTCGCAAGAACGTGGGAGGTTTCAGAACCGTCGCCAGTTGGAGACTGGAGTGCATTTCCGCCCAAAGCGTAGACAGCCGTCTTTCTCACGCCCCCACCTCCACTTGGACTGTTTTGACACTTTGCACGATACGGCCCCTGAGCCTCCTACTTCCGAGGTGTAGCGAGGGAGACATTCACATAGGCAGGGCGGGTGGGAAACCTTGGTGAGAGCATGGTCAAGACCACATGGATCGGCGATGTGCAAAAGGGTCATTTTGATGGCGAAGAGGTTGAATTGAAGGGTTGGATCAAACGAGAGCGAGGCAGCAACAAACTCCGCTTTGTCGTGCTACGTGATTCAACAGGAAGCATCCAGTGCGTGGGGAAACTCGACCTCATCGGCGAGGAAACGTTCCAGCAACTCAAAGGCATCCTCATCGAGACAAGTGTCGTACTGCGAGGTGTTGTCTCCGCCTCAGAAAAAGCACCCGGCGGGCATGAGCTCCTCATCTCATCGATGGAGATTGTCGGTGCAGTTGACTCCGAGCGGCCGTTTCCGATCAACGAAGACTCGCTCAAGGTGGTTGATGAAGACGGTTCGCCGCTGTACGGGGGGTCCGAATTCCTTCTCAATCATCGTCACCTCTACCTGCGTGTCGGCCGGCAAACCACCATGCTGAAACTGCGAAGTTCAGCCTTCGGTGCCATTCACAACTACTTCAGAGGGCACGAATTCATCGAATACCAAGCCCCAAATTTCGTGGCAGGAGCGGTCGAGGGCGGTTCAACGCTGTTTGAAGTACCCTACTTCCAAGATGAAGACAACCCCGATCAGAAAGTGTACCTGACCCAGTCGTGGCAACTCTATGCGGAGGCCGCCATGCCTGCGCTTGAACGCCTCTACACCATCGCCCCGTCTTTCCGGGCAGAACAGTCCCGCACCCGCAGGCATTTGACCGAATTCTGGCATGCAGAGATGGAAATGGCCTGGGCGACCAATGCCGACATCATGGTGCACGGCGAGGGTGTTGTCCGGCACATCGCAAAAACGATGCTGGATGAGTGTGAAGAAGAACTTACTTCCATCGACCGCGACCTCAGTCTTATTGCAAGGTACGCCGATAACCCGTATCCGCGAATGCGATACGATGAAGCGGTCGAAATCCTCCAGGGCAAGGGCGTGGACATTGAATGGGGCGAGGATTTGGACCATTCAAAGGAATCCGTCTTGACCAAAGATTTCGATGTACCTCATTTCCTGACCCACTACCCCAAAATCGCCAAACCGTTCTACCACCGTGTTGACCCGTCGGACGAGAATTACGTGCTGTGCCACGACCTGCTCGCTCCGGAGGGCTACGGTGAAATCATTGGCGGCGGCGAGCGAACGTGGACGGAGAAAGAAATTCTGGAACGAATTGACGAGGAAGGAACACCACGGGACCCCTATCAGTTCTACATTGATGTGCGATCCTACGGTGGTGTCCCGCACGGAGGCTTCGGACTTGGCGTCGACCGCGTCGTCAGCTGGCTTGCAGGTGCTACCAGCATTCGTGAGGTGATTCCCTTCCCGAGAACCTCACGCCGATTTACGCCTTAGTCAGAGGATTGTTTCGCCGCATACCGGGCAGGGCATCCCCGGGATGAACACGCCGAGCAAAAATCCGCAATGCGGACAGATGGACATCAGGTCGTCAACGGACATGATTTCACACCCTCTCCGCTTGTCATTCAAGGTTTTGGCAACCCAAAGCGGTCGCAAATCAGGTCCAACACCAAACGGAGATCTTTCTCCTCGATGACATGGTGAGCGAAGGATCGCGGGCGGTCGTCCCACGGATTGAACAAAACAGCACACGCACTTTCACCGAACATGCCGACATCACCCATGGAATCACCGACCGATGCAGTGTTGGACTTTTCAACGCCAAGTCGTCGCTGGAGCATCTTCACAATGGCTCCCTTGCCGTTCATCTGCACTTGGTATCGGCCATAATCCCCAATCCCCGGGGGGCCCTTTCCATCGCTGGGATTCATCAGCCAACCGTTGGTAAAGACATGCAAACGTGAATCACGTCCGTTGGAATGTTCGAGAGCAGTGTGCCTGTCGATGCCACCCCAGCGGCGTCGCCAAGGCTCTTCACTCGGGAATTGAGCGGCGATGTCTCGGGCTGTTTTTTGCAGCCCGCCGCTGACGATGGCCACGTGAACGCCCTGGTCCAGAAGGTGCTGAATCAACATCTTCCAACCCTTCATCATCGGCATGCCTTCCATGAGGTTTCGAAGCCGTTCGTCCGTAATGTCACCCCCGGGTGCGGATTTGATGAGGGCGAGGTCCAGTTTGATCCAATCCCACTCGTCGAGCAACCCCTGGTTGTAGAGGGCAAACGATTCATCGTTGGAAATACCCAGTTTATCGTAGACGAATTGCCATGTTGAAAGATGGTCCACAAGCACGCGGTCCATGTCCAAGCAAACCAAATGGGCCACGGTTTCAACTCCCCTTTGGCCAGTTGTATTGATTTTGAATTCTGGCAACTTGTTTGCCCATGATGTAGAGGATGATGGCCACCATCATGGCAAACAAACCGACCAATGTCATCGCAATCGTGATCAGGGTGACGCCGATGGAAGTGGAATTCAATTCCGTGAACATGGTTGCAAGGTCGCCCGACAAACGGTAGCCCAAAACGAACAATACCACGCCGGGAATACCAAACAGCAACAACGGGTGCTTTGACTCCAACATCCAGTAGAAAAGTTGGGCAAAACGGGAGGCTGTTGCCAAAGATTGCCGCTGAGGGAGTTGAATGGGGGAATCGGTTTTGATGAAGCGGGCACGGACTTCATCGGACACGTCATCCATGGTGGCGTCGTCAGGAAGATCGGCAAGGTGGTCCAAACCCAACGAACTGGTGATGAGATGGCCCATGGACGATTGAGCAATGGGTTGCGGCGCCTCTTCGTTGGCGGACCGTTCGCTACGGTAGAGATAGTGAATGTCCCAACCTTCTCTCGCACGGTTGACGCTCAGCGGCAGGGAGGCGAGTTTCCACGTGGATTCGACGGAAAGAAACAAGGTCAATCCGTCGTCCAGCGAAGCGGCTTTGGTCGCTCGAGCGAGCGCTTGCGGTGTGTGTTCTCCGTCGAAATGAACCACCTGCGACTGGACCTCTTCCGCAAGCTGGACGGTCTCATCGGTTGAACCCGTGTCAAACAACACGACTTCTTCTGCGACTTCTCTGCACCTCACCACCAGTGAGACAATGCGGAGTTCAATGTTCTCTCCGATGAGAACAACGCGCCGAAGTGGGACCTTCACGAGGTTGGTGGCACTCACCGAGGCTATCAAACCTGTTCTCTTCACGAAGAGACTCGTGGTGTTTCACGCATAGGTTGATGTCCGCCGTCAACGCGGCCACATCATGAACCACGGGCGACGTATCGGCGTGGTGATCCCCGCACGCAACGAAGAACTGCACATCGTTGATGTCCTCACAGGCCTCCCGTCCATGGTCGACATGGCCGTGGTGGTCAACGACGGCTCAACGGACAGCACGGGTGAACTTGCGCAGAGCGTTGAGACGCACTGCAAGGTGGTCGTGATCGAGGGAAACGGTGATGGGGTTGGCGCCTCGATTGATCGTGGTCATCGTTGGTTACTCGAACAATGGGAAACACCGTTCATCAGCGTTGTCATGGCTGGGGACGGCCAAATGAACCCTGACGACATGGAAGCGTTGGTCCAACCGATTCTGTTGAATCGTGCGGACCACGTCAAAGGAAACAGGTCGCTTCACGCCGACGGATACAACCGCATGCCAAAGCAACGGCAACGTGCTTCCGCTGTTCTGTCCTGGTTTACGACGCTGGCAGCAGGTCAACCCGTTGGTGATCCACAATGCGGATACACGGCCACGTCATCTGAGGTACTCGCAGCATGGGAATGGGACCGGTCGTGGGCAGGCTACGGCTACCCAAATTTCTGGTTGATCAACCTTGCAAGGAAGGGGTTCCGTTTGGCCGAAGTTCCCGTCCAATCTGTCTATAGAAACGAAGTAAGCGGCATTAAACCGGCGCCATTCTTCCTCCGAGTGGGCTGGATGATGGCCGTTGAACATCATCGAAGGAATATTGCTTGGCTGCACCCGAAAAAGCTGGCACCCCATACCCTCTTTGCCCTCATGGCCTACCTGCTTGGATGGTCCGCAGCGCTGCCTTTTCTGAGCAACGATTTGGAGGTTGAACTCACCGCCCGAGGAATACCTCCCCTCGCCTTGACGCTGTTCTTTTGGATGCTCGCACATCTTTTTGACAGGGGTGCCACTCGTGTCCATCGGGAGTTGAGGTTGCATGCGACGACATGACCGGCGCCGCAAGCCACGCAAAGCGCACGTGCGGCACATTTTGGTCGCCAACAAACCCGAAGCAAAGATGATTCTTGAGGAGATCAACGGATCAAAAAAGCCGTTTCGAACCTTCAAGAAAATGGCCAAGAAATACTCCAACTGTCCAAGTGGGGGCAAAGGGGG
>CAXGZM010000104.1:0-5645 GCA_964014165.1 uncultured euryarchaeote
TACATCACCCTCAGCACGGTCTTCCCCGACGGCGCCGACACGTTCCGAGCCAACGCTGACGAATACAAAGCAGCCCTCATGGCGCTTGACGAGAGCTTCTCAACCGCCCTCGGCGACGACGGAACATGCACCACCGACTCCGTCGCTGCGAACCACAACGCCTACGCTTACATCACGCAGCGATACGGCGTTGAGTTTGTGACCCTCCACGGTATCGACCCTGAAGGTGAGCCTTCTCCCGAGACCGTTGCCGAGGTCTTGGAGCGCGTTGAGGAGGACGGTATCACGGCCATCTACGTCGAAGAATACTCGCCCAACGGTGCGCTTGACAGCTTGATCCAACAGACGGTGTCCGACGACCTGCCCAACGGTCTTGCCATCCTGACGCTCTACACCATGGAAATGGCTCCGAGCGATGCGAGCGGCGACGACTACCTCTCGCTGATGGGCAAGAACCTTGAGAACCTCAAGACCGGTCTGGGCTGTTGAATTACGGCTTAATCGCTTGATTTGGAACCCAACGCACGGGTTGAATCTAAAACACCCGTGTTGGAGGACCAATCATGTCCGACCTCCCTGCACCACTTCAGGTGGGGGCACCGTTTCTCAACATTGAGAACATCACGGTGCGACGAAACAGGACCAACGTCCTGACGGACGTGAATCTGACCATCCACCGGGGTGAGTTCGTCGGTATGGTTGGCCCCAACGGCGGAGGCAAATCGACGCTCGTACAAACGGTCCTGGGGCTGCTCAAGTGCCAGTCAGGTCGTGTTTCGATTCTTGGACAACCTCCGATGTCAAAGGGCGTGTTTGGGAAAGTCGCGTGGGTCTCCCAAGCAGCTGCGCATCTGCCAAAAAACGTACGACTCACCGTTCGTGAGCTGGTGAGTTTGGGGCTCTTGAGCGATACCAATTGGTTTCTACCAATCCAATCATCCACCCACAAGGTCGCCGATGCCATTCGAATGGTAGGCCTCGAGGAATGCATCGACATGGACGTTAATCGGCTTTCAGGCGGTCAGCGTCAACGTGCCGTTATCGCCAAGGCATTGGCGAGCGAGGCAGAATTTCTTTTGTTGGATGAACCGTTGGTCGGCATGGACCGAGCCTCACGCAATTCGCTTCTCAAACTCCTTGACGGGTTTTGCCACGACCAGAACAAGACGATTTTGATGATCTCGCATGACGTTGCAGCCATGCGGCAAACGGCTCATCGCCTTGTTTACCTTGAGGAAACGATTCGATTTGACGGGCCACCTCCCAACTTTCCAAGCCTTGAGGAACTCGCCTCCCTGCGCGGGATTGAGGACGTTCATGGAGGCCATCACTACGACCATGCTGCTGAGCATTGCGGCGGAGGAGAGCACCCGAGCCCGCAGGCCGTTTGGCCACCGAAGGAGGAAGCATGATGGGGCTTGGCGTTCGATTTCACGAAGCAGTTTCACCACTGATGGAGGCGGTTGCACCGTACATGCCCGGTGAGACTTTCCCGTTTTTCTTCACCGTAGAGATGTTTCAACGGGCCTTGCTGGCAGCCTTCATCATCACCCTTGTTGCCGGTGTCCTCGGGTCCTTCTTGTTGATCCGGAACATGGCGCTCATCGGTGATGGGATCGCTCACGTCTCGTTTGGTGGCGTGGCTGTTGCCCTCGTGATTGGCACCGCCTTCACCCTCGAAGTAGCAGCGTTCTTTGCTGTGGTGTCAGCAATCATCATTTTCGAACTCCAAGACCGAGGCATTCTCAACGGCGATACAGCCATCGCTATCATCATGACGGGAACGCTCGCCCTTGGATTGGTATTGCTTCGCCTGTACGGGGGTGGCATCACGCCCGTGGTTGAGGGTTTCTTGTACGGGAACCTCTTGTTCATCGACGACAAGAGTTTGGACTTTATTTTCACCATTGGGCTGTTGGCCTTGTTCTCTCTCCTCGTCATGTACAAGGGGCTGCTCGCAACCGCCGTCGACCCGGTGGGTGCGCGCGTGCAGGGCATCCCCGTGAAAGGGATTGGACTCGCTTTTTCCGTGCTGACGGCCCTCGTCGTGGTCAGCATGGTGAAGATTCTCGGCGCTTTGTTGGTGACCGCGCTTTTGGTTTCGCCTGCTGCAACGGGACAGCAAGTTGGGAAAAGCTTCCGTTCGTGTGTGTTATGGTCACTGCTGTTTGGCCTTCTTTCCGTGAGCGTCGGGATCTATCTCTCAGCAGAACTTGGAACCGGCAGTGGCGCGATGATCGCCCTTGTAGCAGCGGTCATCTTCGCCGCAGTAACCCTCAACAAATTGTTTGTGAACGGTTTCGTCAGATCGGACGAGAACCTCAACTGACGCTTCGAATCTTGGCTGTCCCTTGGGCGCTCCATCGTCGTCTGCTGCGAAATTCAGGACTTGAGCCAGTTGGTCAAGATCTGCAGATGGTCGCCCGCCAGCGTCAATTCGCCGCTGAACACGGTGTCAATGGGCCAGAACTTGGCATCGGCAGCGTCGTCACCGGCCGTGGGGTGTTGGTCGTCGCTGACCTGAATCTCGTAGACGACGCTGACGATGTGCTTACGTGGGTCTCGTTCGGGGTCGCCCATGACCATGAGCAGGGTTGGCTCGGTACCGATGAGGCCTGTTTCCTCCTCAAGCTCCCGCACCGCAGCGTGAATCGGGTCTTCACCCTGGTCCACAAAACCACCGGGCAACGCCCACGCTCCCTTCATCGGTGGGTGTTTTCGCTGGATGAGCAAAACGGTGTCGCCCCTTCTGACGGCAGCGTCAGCGGCCAGTGCAGGGTTGAGCCAGCCGTTGCATTCGTCGCAAGTCGCCATGTCATTCACCGTACCGGCGACCGCGTTCCTGGTAGGTTCGAATGGCTTTGAGGAGGTCTTTCTTGGCGAAGGACGGCCAGAACACGTCCGTGAAATACAGTTCAGAGTAGGCCATCTGCCACAGCAAGAAGTTGGAGATGCGCTCCTCGCCGCTGGTGCGAATCACGAGGTCGGGGTCGGGCATGTCAGCGGTGTAGAGTCGCTTGGAGACAGCATCTTGGTCGATGTCGTCCAGCGATATGTCGCCTGCAGCGTAGTCCTTGGCGATGGTTTGGATGGCCGTGATCATCTCTTCTCGGCTGCCGTATGCGAGGCAGACGGTGAACACGAAATCGTCGTAGTCGGCGGTTTTCGATTCGGCATAATCGATGGCTTCGTTGACCCGCTTTGGCAAGAGTTCCCGCCGGCCGATGATGTTCACACGGACGTTGTTGTCGTGAATGCGCTCGTCGTCGGCAATGTCCTTGAGGCCCTCAACATAGAGGTCGAACAGCACGTCGAGTTCATCTTGAGGACGATTGAGGTTCTCGGTGGACAGGGCGTAGACGGTGAACCACGGAATCTTGAGTTCCAGCACCCAGTCCAGCACACGTTCGAGTTTTTCTTTTCCAATGCGATGGCCCAGTCCGGTGGCGATGTTACTGCGCCACGCAAACCGTCGATTCCCGTCCATGATAATGGCGAGGTGGTTGACTTTGAGGGGGTGCTCTTGCACCTCTCGCAGGAGTTTGGCTTCGACCGCCTGGCCGAGCACATCACCCATGCGTTCCGAGATGCCCATGCCTTCCCTCCACCCGCTTGTGGGTGAACCCGGTGTTTGATTGCTCCCCTCTCGCTGGCGCTCCGAGGCCGTCATGTTTGAAGGGATGCTCACCTTCGCTGAAGCATGGCAGCGGATGCATCCTCGTCGTCCAGCGACGAGCCCCTGCCACCGTGGTTCCCAGCTGCTTTGGTGGACCGGCCGTGCGAGCCAACAACGTTTGAGCAAGGCCTTCCAAGTCCGTGGGGGCGCTTGTTTGGGTGGGATTACACGCATGCGCTTTCGCCGGACTGGTGGAATCAAGCCACCGACGGCCGATGGGGTGCGTGGCCTTCGAACGTGCATGCCGTGGAGGTCATCGATGAGCACCGATGGGGCCTTGAAATTCATCTTGACGGCGCGTGGGTTGCTCATCTCTACCCGTTCCAAACGGGTCGGGACGTTTCAGCGCTGGCCCTCCACAAACCCTGGGCAACGGCGCTTGCCGATGCCCCGCTTCTTCTGCCGGTGGCCGGCCAGTACAGTGAACGAGGGGATCATGTCGCCGTGTTTCCCATGCACACGCTCCGTGCCTCCACAGAAGCGGTGCACCAACCTGTGGAACTGGTGAGCACGGTCGCTCGTGTGCATGCCGCTCTCGTCGGTGAGGCCACACCGAACACCGAACGACGGTGGAACGAGCGGCTGAAAGCCATCGAGGACCAACTGAAGACCACCACGTTGTGGCGTGCACCGCACACCAAACACGTGGTCGGCCTCCCGTCGACCAACACGGGCATCGACGGCTTCGCCGACCTGAACGGCAGCGCCGTCGTGCTCCCTCTTCCACGTCCGCTGGTCGACCATTTGCTCGCACCCGATGAGCGTCTGCCCGGTGTTGCGACCGTGGCGATGATGGAACAGCGTCTTTCCTTGGCAGGCATTTTTGACGACGCCAAAGGCAGGGCGGGGTTTTACCGTGCGTGGGGCGCCATCGTTCCTGAGGGCTGGACCTCCAAGGCTTCGCTTTCCACGGTGAACGGCGGCGTGTGGATTTGGCGCTACCACGCCATGCTCCTGATGTTGGCCGAGGCACGTGCCTTCGGGTTGGACAAGCAGGCCCGTCAATGCGACCGGTGGCTCTTGGATGTGTCACGTATTCAGGCGAGGTTAGGGGAGTTGCGCACGGTTCACGCCGTTCGTCGTGGCGGTGTATGGGCGGCCATCGCCGCAGCGCTCATCGGTTCAGGACCGATTCAAGTTCCTTTTCTCCTCGGCTCGGTCGGTGTTGCTTTGGCCGCACACGCCGTTTACCAGCGTCGCATGCCGCCATCGTTTTGAGCATCAGCGCTGCTGTCGAACACGACCATCGTAGAACTCAATGCCCAGGTCTTCGGCAATGTTCTTGATTTGAATGATGAGTTTCGCTCGTTCTTGGCGCTCTTCCACGCCACCCGAAACGTCCCAGTACAGGTTGAGGTCCACGTCGAGGGAAGTGGCAGAAATCATGCTGACCTGGCAGAAGGATGCTTCTTCCTTGAGCGTTTTCGGGTGTTCCTCAATCGCCTTGAGCACGCGCTGACAGAACGTGTCAACGGCCTCCCCGTCGGCGTTGATGTCGAGGTGGAGTTGGGTTTGCCAGCGGCGCCATCGTCGCTTGCCAACGTTCTCGACGGGCGTGTTGACCAGGTTGGCGTTGGGCATGGTGATGATGGTGTCGGCCGAGGTGCGAATCAACGTCGTTCGGAGGTTGATTTCGATGACTTCGCCTTCGGCGGCGCCGACGATGATCCAGTCGCCAACCTTGAACGGGCGGTCGAGCAGCACCGTGATGGCACCGAAAAAGTTGGAGATGGAGTCCTTGGCCGCCAGCGCCAGTGCCAAACCGGAGATGCCCAAACCTGCGATGAGGGAGGTCAAATCAAAGCCCATGGAGTCGGCGACAAAGACGGCGCCGACGAAGATGATGGTGAAGCGGAGCACGCTTTGCAGGGCTGAAATGAGCGTCTTTTCCGTCCCGTCCAACTGGTCGTCGGTGTCGAACATCATCACGACGTCGTGAACGATGTTGACCAAACGGAACGCCCACACC
>CAXGZM010000105.1:0-5625 GCA_964014165.1 uncultured euryarchaeote
GTGTCTCGTGGGCTCGGAGATGTGTATAAGAGACAGGCCGGTGACATCGCAAAGGACGAACTCAACAAGTCGGGTTCAACCAACGCTGCCGTCAACATGGCCATTTCCGGTGCCCGCGGTTCCATGGACAACCTGACCATGATGGCCGCTTCCATCGGTCAAGCCAAGGTCCGTGGTAAGCGTCTCGAGCGCGGCTACGACGACCGTGTCCTGCCTCACTTCAAGCGAGGTGGACGCGGCGCACTCGACCGTGGTTTCATTGCATCTTCGTTCAAGCGCGGCCTCGAACCCACGGAGTTCTTCATGCTCTCCGTTTCCGGTCGTGAGTCCCTGGTCGACACCGCCGTTCGTACGGCCAAGTCCGGGTACATGCAGCGACGTTTGATCAACGCCATGGACGACCTGAAGGTCTACGACGACGACATGCTGTCGGTCCGCAACACGGCCAACCGCATCATCCAGTTCAGCTACGGTGAAGACGGCATTGACCCGTCCCGTGGTGTCCACGGCTCGCCGTTCAACATCGACGTGATCGTCGATGCTGCCCTCGGAACCGAAGGCGGCCTTGAAGACGACCGTGATTCCTACGAGTTCGAGGCTGAGGAAGAGGACATGGGTGCATGGGAAGAATCCGCAGAACACGACGGAGGTGAGAACTGATGGTCGTGAAGAGTGCAACCAAGAAGAAGCTCATGGATTTGGGCATCGACGAAAACTTCGCACATGCGCTTGCTGACGACCGCAAGTGGGACGACGTCAAGGTGATGGCGCAAGCCGACATCGCAAAGATCTGCGAAACCGACTCCGAGACCGCCGGCAACATCCACGCCACCATCGTCGCAGCAACCCAGAAGGGTCGAGACGGCGATGGAGAGAGCACCGGGCCGGTGACCAAAGTTCGCCTTGCCGGACGCACCAGCAAGCGCCGAACACGCGCCAAGACCGTCGCTGACATGGAACCTTACGACTACGACCGTAAGATGCAAGCCATGGAAAACGAACTTGCCAGCGACCCCGTCTACCAAAAGCTCGATGAAGCCGTTAAAGCCACCGGGTCCGGCCGCTTCACCAACCGAATTCTGGCCGATTTGACCATCGCATGCCACAACCGCGGGAAAAAGAAATTGACCAAGCCACAGGCAAAGAAGGTCATCGACGAAGCCATCGTGGCCCTTGACCGTGCCAGCATCGACCCTTACGAAGCAGCGGGCATCATCACGGCCCAGTCCATCGGTGAGCCGGGAACGCAGATGACCATGCGTACGTTCCACTACGCCGGTGTTGCAACCGTGAACGTCACCCAAGGTCTGCCACGTATCATCGAAATCGTGGACGCCCGAAAGGTACCGCAGACGCCAACGATGACCATCCGCTTGAAGGGCGAGCAAATGCAAGACGGCAAAGCTGCCCAGAAACTGGCAGCGGCCATCGAAGTCACCACCACCGTCAACATCGCCACGTTGGAAACCGACGTCGCACAGCGACGCCTGGTGTTGAACCTGAACAAGGGCAACCTCAAGCAAAAGGGCATGACGGCTGCGGAGGTCAAGGACAAACTCGAGCGTGCAACGCGCCTCTACGTCCAGGCTGACAAGGAAAAGAACCCGTCCACGCTGACGATGATTCCCGGTGTCCACTCCGAAGAGGACCTGGCTGAACTTGCAGAGAACCCACCGTCGTACACGATGCTCCTCCAGCTTGAAGAGAAGATTCGAGACATGCGCCTCAAAGGCATTCCCGGCATCGAGCGAGCCAACCCACAGTTGGACGACAAGACCGGCGAGTACTACCTCTCGACCATCGGCAGCAACCTGCCTCGTGTGAGTGAGTTGGAAAACATCGACCGATCTCGCACCTACACCAACAACATCATCGAGATTTACGACTACCTCGGCATTGAGGCTGCACGCCAAGCCATTGTCAACGAGTTGCAGATGACCCTCGACGGTGCTCGGCTCGAAGTTGACGTTCGCCACCTGCTCATGGTGGCCGACGTGATGACGTCCGAAGGTGAAGTTCGTGCCATCGGCCGCCACGGTGTGTCGGGTACGAAGCACAGCATTCTTGCACGTGCTGCGTTCGAGGTCACGGTCAACCACCTGCTCAAGGCCGGTATCATCGGTGAGAAAGACTACCTCACCGGTGTGGCAGAGAACATCATCGTCGGTCAACCCATCTCCTTGGGAACCGGCAGCGTTGCCCTGTATTACATCCCGGAAGAGTGAGATTCCAACCATGAGAAACACATGTGGAGAATGGAGGAAATGAAATGGATCTAAGCCGACAACTGAAGAACGCAATCGCAACAGGAAACCTGTTGTTTGGACAACGACAAGCCAAGGACGCCTGCGCCAACGGCAGTGCCAAAATGATCATCGTGGCAGCCAACTGCCCCGAAGACTACACCACGGCGCTGAGTGCAGCCCACCCCGAAGTGAGCATGCACCGCTCCCGCATGGTGAACCGTGAGTTGGGCATTGCCTGCGGTAAGCCCTTCTCCGTCTCAACCATCACGGTCCTCGACGCCGGGGACAGCGATTTGATGGCGCTCGAGAGCAACCTCGAGTGAGCGTTGCTGTTCTTTCAGACAACACCTTGATGGCCCTTGGGGGCCACGCCAAGCCATGCGTGGAACACCCGCAGGCGTCGCCCTGTCACTGACCGCCCTTCTCTTGTTGAGCATCATCGGTTCAACCGTTGCGAACACGGCCCCTCCAACGGTGCTGGAGGACGCCTTGGACGCGCCTCGAAACACCGGCGCCCGCAGCACCTCCGCAGAGGTGTTCCTCACCGGTGGAGGCACCAGCACGCACGACGAATTCTCCGGCGCCATTGCCTCCACCGACGACGGATGGGTCATCGCTGGAGACGTGAACTCCTCCGCCCCCTCGTTGGTCTTTGGCACCCAGTCCTACGTCCCCACCTCACCGTACAGCAACGGTAACGATTTCTTCGTGGCTTCGGTGGACAACACAGGAGCTTGGAACTACGTGGTCGGCGCCGATCACACCCAAGGCGGCGTCTCCTTCATGGCCGACGTGGCCTCGCACGCCGGGAATGCCATCGTGGCCGGCTACATGTACGGGCCCGTGGATTTCGGCCAAACCTCACTCAACACTGCCGTGCAGTTTGACGGTTTCATCGCTCAAGCCGACGTGGCTGGCAACTGGATGTGGGCCAAAGGCTTCCAGACCCTGCCCAATTCCTCCACGGACTCAAGCATTCCACAAGCCATCGCCGTTGACCAGGTTGGCGACATCATCGTCGCAGGCTACTTCTCGGGCGAGACCGACTTCGGTGGCACCAGCATCAACGTGTCCAACACGGAAGTGTTCATCGCAAAGCTCGACGGCGCAAGCGGCGCCCTGAAGTGGGTCGTCAGCGGTGGTGGCATTGGCACCCAACAGGTCACCGACGTTGCGGTTGACAACGCTGGAAACATCTTCGTGTCCGGCATCACACAAAACAACGTCCGCTTCGGCACCAACACCCACAACCTCGTCGGAACACAGGATTCGTTCGTTGTGAAGGTCTCCAGCACGGGCTCGTTCCTCGCCGTGACCGGCTACGGCATCGCCAATCAAGCTGTATCACTCACGGGCTTGGTCGTTGATGGGAACGGCGACCTCTATGCGGGCGGGTCCTACGAAGGAACGATGTCGAAGAACGGCTGGTCCATCACCGCCAACAAAGGCGGTGCCGACTTGTTCTTCATCAAGGAAGGAACGACGTCCTCCAACCAGTGGGCTGCAACCGGTGGCTCCAACTCCGCTGACAGCCTCCAAGGCATGGACGTCAATTCAAAGGGCGAACTCGTGTTCACTGCGTTCTTCTTGGACGGGACGTTTAGTGCCGGTACCAAATCAACCACGGGCACCAGCAGCGGATGGATTTCCACCATTGACGCCGACATGATGTTGGGTGGATTGACCAGCACGGGCGGGTGGTCGTGGCTCGACGTAACCGCCAGCGCAGCCCTCGAGATCGGTTGGGACGTGGCCTACAACGCCAGCGACTTCGCCGCAGGCATCGGTTCCTTTGCCGGACCGCAGGGCAGCGATACCATCACCAAAGGGACCGACAGCGTCACCACCACCGGTGGCTGGGACAACTTCGTCTGGACCATCGACCCGTCCATGAAAGCAGACACCGACAACGACGGGGTGCCGGACGTTTCCGACAACTGCCCGAACACCTCCAACCCCCTTCAGGGCAACACCGACGGTGATGCCCAAGGCGATGCGTGCGACTCTGACGACGACAACGACGGCATCACCGACAATTCACCCGACGATTGCCCTCGTGGTGGCGCAGCCAACTGGGGTTCAACGCAAAATTTCGACGACCCTGCCAACTCCACCGATTGGGACCGAGACGGCTGCAAGGACGACGTTGAGGATGCTGACATGGACAACGACGGCGTCGAAAACGGCGTTGACTTGTGCCCCCGCTCGGGCTACCAGCCGCCACGCCCAACGTGGGTGTCGGATGAAATCACGGACGTGGACGGCGATGGATGCCGGGACGCCGACGAGGACACCGACGACGACGGTGACGGGTTTGAGGACGTGAGCGATGACTGCCCAACGGTGGTTGGCAATTCAACGCTCGGCGAGGAGGGCTGCCTCGACAACGACGGCGATGGCTGGTCAAACAACTTTGACGACTGCCCGAATGAATTTGGTAATTCGACCCTCGGCGGCAAGAACGCCTGCCCCGACATGGACGGCGACGGCTGGGCCGATGTTGACGACGCCTTCACCGAAGACCCAACCCAGTGGTCGGACGCTGACGGTGACGGCTACGGCGACAACAACGAAGGGACCACACCCGATGATTGCCCAACGGTGGCAGGCACCTCCACGATGGACCGCCTTGGCTGTTTGGACACGGACAGCGATGGCTATTCCGACCCCGACAGCATGTGGGATGCGGAGTCCGGTGCGGATGCTTTCATCGACGATGCTACCCAGTGGTCCGACTTTGACGGGGACGGGTACGGCGACAACTACGCCAACGACACGTGGACGGACCGAAACCCTTCATGGCCAGGTGAGTACAGAGCCGACGTGATCGTTCAAGACGCTTGCCCGACACAGGAGGGGACCTCGTGGCAAAACGGATTGATTGGGTGCCCCGATCAAGACGGCGATGGCTGGTACAACCTCCAAGATGCCTTCCCCAACGACCCCACGCAGTGGTCGGACATGGACGGGGACGGCTACGGCGACAACGCCTCAGGTAACGACGCCGATCAGTGCCCTGAGATTGCCGGCACCTCGACCGTGGACCGCCTTGGCTGTGAGGACACGGACGGCGACGGCCATTCCGACCCCGACCCAAACATCAACTGGCTGCCCGAGCAGGGGGCCGATGCCTTCCCCAACGAACCCACACAATGGGCCGACCAGGATCAAGACTTCTACGGCGACAACCCTGCCGGCGATCGTGCTGATGCTTGCCCCACCGTCCGAGGAACCTCATCCGTTGACCGTTTGGGATGCGAAGACAGCGACGGGGACGGCATTTCGGACGCCACGGAGACCTGGACGCTGGCTCAGGGAGCCGACGCATGCCCGCTGGCCTACGGCACATCCACCGCTGACCGCATCGGTTGCGTTGACA
>CAXGZM010000106.1:0-5591 GCA_964014165.1 uncultured euryarchaeote
CGCTCCCGAAAGTGTCGGTGGAGGGCGTTAAACGAGGTGAACATGCCCTGTGCAGTCTCCGGTCGCAGGAAACCAGGGCGACCCGAATCGCCTGCACCGATGGTCGTGTTAAACATCAAATTCTGTGCCTTCACCTCGCCCCAACCTTGATTGCCACAGGCCGGACAAGCGGGCTGGACCTCGAAAAGAAGACGTTCAAGTTCATCGCGTTTGAGTGCATCCGGGTTGGGATGGTGCTCTTCCAACAGGGTATCGGCTCGACTGGCTTCACCGCAAGCCCCGCATTCGGTCATGAAATCTGAGAATTCACCGACGTGGCCGCTGGCTTCGAGCACAGCGTATGGTGTGACCGTGGGGCAGGAGAGCTCAACCACGTTTCCGAGTTGCAACCAGTGGTCCAACCATCGTTGGTTCACCCTCGAGCGCATCCTGCCACCCACGGGTCCGAAATCGTAGAGGCCTTTGGCGCCGCCGTGGATTTCAAAGGCGGGGAGCAGAAATCCCCGACGCCTCAGCATCCCGCTGAGTCGTTCAAGTCGCCCTTCATCGGTCATGACCTTCGCCTTATTGTCCGGCTGTGAGGCGCACCTATGAACTTCACCGAGCAGACGAGCGTCCGCCCCCGATTCGTGAGACACAGCATTATAGCCGACCACCGGGACATTGAATCATGGGACAGTCCATGGTTGCCATCGTTGAAGACGATTGCACGGGCTGTGATCTTTGCATTTTGCACTGCCCGTTCGAGGCGCTACTACCGCTCCAGGTGAACCCGCCAGGGCGGAAACATCCCAAACGACCGGTGATTGTGCTGGAGCAACGGTGCGTTGGCTGCCTCTCCTGCATCGGTTCATGCCCGACCGATGCGCTGTACGAAGTTGGTGTTCCACCCAACGCCCTCGAATCGCCGCTGGTCTTCCACACGGACGGACCTGCAACGGAAGCCGTGGTCCGTTGGAAAAAACGCGACACTCGCTGGCCATGACGTGCATTCACGGAATCGGAATGCTTTTGAACACCTTTTGCACGCTCCAACCCCATAGGGTGGCAAAAAGAAATGGCCGAGATTGTTTACTTGGATTCCCCCTTGGAATCCGAGCAGTTGCTTGAGCGCTTGTGCCCCCCGGTGCGCCAGTGGTTCGAGAACAAATTCCCGGATTTTACGCGGCCCCAAAAATTGGCCATTCCTGCGATTATGGACAAGCAACACCTCCTTTTGTGTTCGCCCACGGGGTCAGGGAAGACCCTTACAGCGTTCTTGACCGTCATCGACCAGTTGGTAAGGCTGGCGTTGGACCGCAAGTTGGAGAAGAAAGTTCACGCCATCTATATCTCGCCCATCAAGGCACTGGCCAATGACATCCAACGCAACCTCATCGGCCCACTCAACGAAATCACCGAGAACTACCTCCCTGATCGAGCGCAAGAAATTCGCGTGGGTCTTCGAACCGGCGACACGTCGCAGTCCGACCGTCAGAAAATGCTCAGAAACCCGCCCCATATTCTCATCACCACGCCTGAAAGCCTTGCCATTGCCATCACGTCCCCTCGTTTCCAGCCCATCGTCAGTGAAGTCGAATACATGATCATCGACGAATTGCACTCCATGGTGTCCACCAAGCGAGGTGTTCATCTCTCTCTCACCCTTTCCCTGTTGGATTCACTGCTCAAGAATCCCGTTCAACGAATCGGTATCTCTGCTACCATGGAACCTCTTGAAACCGTGGCGGAGTACCTTGTCAGCAGCGACGACCGTGAGGCAAGGGGCCAACCTACATCGGTATCGATTGCGAAAATCTCGGGTTCCCGGGAACTCGACCTGGACATCCTCATCACGCATCCAAAGTTCAGTGACCTTTCGATGGCGAAGGTGCTTGAGTACAACATCGAGGCCATCGCTGATTTGATCAGCGCCCACACCACCACCCTGGTGTTTGCCAACACCCGAAAGATGACGGAGACCATCGTTCAGAAACTGCGCCCTTTCCTCGGAGATCTGGTCGCAGGGCATCACGGTTCGATGGACAAGAACATACGACTCGACGTTGAGAAGAAACTGAAGTACGGCCACCTCCGGGCCGTTGTGACTTCTTCCTCACTTGAGATGGGTATCGACATTGGTTCCGTGGATTTGGTGCTTCAGGTCGGCAGCCCGGGCGACATCGCAACGGCGCTTCAGCGCATCGGGCGGGCAGGCCACCACGTGGGTGGAATCCCACGTGCACGTTTTCTACCAACCGGGGTTGACGACCTCATCGAGCTTGCTGCGTTGCAGGCAGCCATCCAAACCGGTGATATGGATCGCTTGGACTTTCCACAGAACTGCCTTGACGTGGTGGCGCAGTTCATCATCGGGCTGGTCATCATCAACGAATTGGACATCGACGAGGCCTACGAAATCATCGTGAACTCCTGGTCGTACCGGAATTTCGAGTACGACGATTTCATCGAAGTCCTGGACATGCTAGAGGAAGAGCGAAGGATTTGGATCGACTGGGAAGAGAACATCTTCGGAAAGCGTGGATATTCTCGAATGATTTACTACACCAACATCGGGACCATCGCCCCCGACAACTCCTACCTTGTGTTCAATGCAGAGGGCTCAATTCTCGGGAAACTCTCCGGCTCATTTGTGTCCAACCTTCGCACGGGGGACGTCATCTTGCTTGGTGGTTCGACCTACCGGGTAACCAACATCCAGGGCACACGCGTCAACGTCACCAGCGTCACGGGGCACCGCCCGACCATCCCGTCGTGGTCAGGTGAGGCGAGAAGCCGCAGCAGGGAATTGTCGCAAGCCCTCCTCGACCTGATCGGCCACTGCATCGTAGCCCTTCGACGCGAGCACGACCCGCGTATGCTTCTTCGAGACGTCTACGGACTGTCCAACGAGGTGGCCAACGCCATCGCGCGACATCTCGAAGAGCATTCGCTTGATTCCTTCCAGGTCCCTGACTCTCAACGCATCTTGGTCGAACAGGTCATTTCGGGGGCCTTTCCCACCTACATGATCACGACGTGCCGAGGTCGAGGCTTCAACACGGCTCTGGGATACTTCATGGCAGGCCTGGCAGAAGCCAACAACGTCGCTGTGATCGAAATGTCCTTTGATGAAAACGGTCTGTTGCTCAAGACGTCCCAAGAGGTTGATCCGGGAGCGATGTACACGGCTTTCAGGGAGAACAATCACCACGAAGTAATCGAGCGTTACATCATCAACACCCAAATTTTTGCGAAGCGGTTCCGAGAGGTCTCAGGACGCTCCCTGATCATCCCCAAACGGATGGGTGCAGAAGAGATCAGTCCTCAGCAATTTCAACAGCGAGCAGAAGCCCTCTTGCAGAAGCATAGAACCATGGACAGCAGCCTGTTGATGCGTGAAGCCAAGAGCGAAATCATGTTCGGCGACATCGATCTGATCGGTCTCGAGCACTTTCTCACGGCGTGCGTTGCCGGAGAGGCACGCATTGTTCACACCAAGGTGGTCGTCCCTTCCCGGCTCGGCATGTCACTGTTCATGTCGGCGTTTGAAGATCTGATGTCGATGAAAACGCGGGCGTTCCTCGTGAAAGACATCGACCCGTCCATCCTGCAGCGCCTCCTCGGTACCCGCTCCCTCGCCACCGAACTCACCTCCAAGCAACTCAGTACTTACTACGCTGACAAAGCCCCGGTACCCACCAACGCCAAGGAATTGTTCCGCCTCATGAGCCACGGTGGAGGTTTGGACCGTGAATTCAACAACCCACTCTACAAGGAGAAACTCGCAAACATTCCGTTGGAAACCATTCGGGGTTGGGTTGAGGAATTGTGTCAGTCCGGACAAATCACCAAGGTCAACGGTACGGGACAGGAAGAATTGGACGGCAAATGGTTCGTTCCCTACATGGCAGAAATTCACGGCACCCTCGGATGCTTGGCCGTGGCCGGTGGCAAGGACGTCGAAAACCTACTGGAGCTTCATACGGCCGGCTTGACGTACAGCATCGCAACGGCGTTTGACGGTACAAAACCAACAGCCTGGGAGGAACGCTCGCTCGGCGACCCCCAAGAAGCGCTCCGTGTGAAGATCATCGAAATGTTGGGCTCGGAGGGTCCGAAAACCTCCGACGAAATGGTGGAACGCTTGCCCTTCCCGCAGACCCTGATCGAACGTGCGCTGCATGAACTTGAGGGTCGCAACGTCATCTCGGTCGGTTTCTTTATCCAGACCGACGATGCCGAGTACATCCTCAAAATCGACGAACACCGCTTGACGGGAGGCGAAGAGGAGGTCGTCGAATACCGCTGGATTCAGAACATGGTGCTGGATAAGTCGTTCAAACAGTACAGCGATGGATTCACGGCCTTCAACGAGCACGTGCTGTTCCAAAAACAGCAAGAATTGCTTTACCGAGTTGACCAGTTCGCCTTCAACGATTGGACGGACGTCCAACTTGACTCGGACGTCATCATGGGTCGCTTGTTGCACAATCGCATCGGATACACCACGAAACGAAACATCCCCATGTTGCTCGGCCTCAAACCCGAACCTTGGATGGGGCCGATGGAGGAAGAAATCTTGACAAAGATTCCTCCCGGTGAAAACGTCACACGGCAGGAAATCATGGCTGGCTACCCAAAGGGAGACGAGCACAAGTCGCTGCAGCGTGACCTGAAAAACGCACTGAGCAACCTCGAACGTCAAATGCTCGTGGTCAAGCAATTCGAGGAGGTTGCAGGACGCCGTCGTCGCCTCTCCTTGTTCCACCGCGTGCAAGACGTCTACCCTGCCCTCTCCTTCGAAGATGCACTTGAAGAGGTCGTGCGTCGAATGGGTCCGGTGAAAGCCAGCACGCTTCGTTTCTACGTCTCCCGCAGTTTCGAAGAACTCACCGTGGCGCTGATGAACCTCGAACAGGATGGGCGCATCGCGAAGGTGATGGCCCTCGTTCCCGAGCCAGAGGCCTTTTTCTGCGCCCCTGACGAAGTGGACGAGTTGATGAGGCCACGAAGAGAAGACCGAACGGTACGGATTCTCACACAATCCGATCCCTATGTTTCACGGTTCATTTGGGAGGTTCGCAGCGTGTTGGACCGCGGCTGGTACCTCCCAATTTTCAAGGGCGTTGACCCCATCGGCAAGGTGTTGATGTTCAAGGTCAACGACTACCTCGAAATCAAAGACTTGCACGTCCCTACTGCCTACCTGGACGAGTTCTGTGAGGCGTTCAACATCTTGCTTGACAATCACGCCGCCCAGTTGGTCGACGTCAGCGTGCTTTCCAACTTCAACAGCGAGCCCATCACGTCCCTTGATGAAACCACCAGGGCTGCGCTGGAAGGCATCGGCTTCAAGATGACCGGCGAGCGCATGATCCGCGGGGCCGTCGTTGATCCACAACCGAGGGAAATCGCCGAGCGTGCTCTTTTCCACAAGCACCACCTTCACCAATCAACGCGGCACGAAAACGAAATCATGGCGCTCAAAGTCATTGACGAAATCCGAGACGACTTTGCCCTTCGTGGCCGGAGCGAACTCTATAGAGTGGACCTTAAGAGCATGGCAAGTGCCCACCGCCTCCACCAAGGCATCAACCTTCGGGGCCATC
>CAXGZM010000107.1:0-5578 GCA_964014165.1 uncultured euryarchaeote
GGAACATGGGTCCCTGATGCCCGCTGTCCCTCAACGCTTCAAGCACGTCTTTGCCGCGCCCGTCAAAGCGCGCAGAAACTTGTTGGCCGGTCGGGATGGCACGCCCGGTCTCATCGAGTGGTTCACACAGCTCCAACACCGCTGCGCCCGATGCCGTCTCGTAGCGATGCATGAGCACCACGGCGTCGCAGAAGTCGCCTTGATGAAGCGTCCCCGAGGATGCTCGCCACGTCCACCAGTGGGGGCACCACGCCTTCCAGTCACAGAAACCTCCGCAACTGTTGGGGCCCGGCGTTGGGTCCATCGGCATGGTGGTCGGCTGAGTTGCTTCCCACGCTGCGTAGGCTTGCTCGAGCACGCTCTCGCCCTCCGCGGGCCACTTGGTGGCGGTTTTCGTGTACCAGCCCTCGGTGCGAACAGGCGGTGCGGCAGGGTTGTTGGCAAGGAGAATGTCGCGATACATGCGAAGTTGGCGATTCACCTCCGGTTTGAGGGCCTCAGAAGGGGCGTTTCCGGTTTTCAAATCGGCGACCAGCCAACCCTCCAGTTGCCCCTCAGCGTCCACGTCAGCGAACAACAAATCCAACCTTCCCATCAACCGACTGTCGCTCGTAACGAGTTCACCTTCAACCGCAATGGTCAGCGATTGGAGGTGCCGCCAGAGGGCGACGGTCACCTGTTCGTGACCCAAATGCTTGGCACCGATGTGGTCGAGCAAGAGGACGATGCCGCCTCGTTGTTGCTTCTTGGCTTCGCTCCATTTGGCGTCTTTCCAGTCCGGACGTCGCGGCGTGGCCATGAAGACCTCCTTCTCTTCGTCCCAGCGGGTTTTGAGAAACCCTTCAGCGGTCAGCGGGAGCCATCCTGTTTCGCTACCGTCGCGACCTTCCAGGTCCATGTTGAGCAAATCTTCGATCGAGGCGTGGACGGCTGTCCCCAGCGACGCAGCCATGCCCGCTTTCCGAGGAAGGCGTTGGCGGCTGAGCCAGTACATGCGAGGGCACGTTTCGTACCGGTTCCACGCCGAGGGGGAAAGGCGGTGTTCCCTTGGTTGCGGGGGGGAGCTTTCCTCCATAGAAGGAAGGTCAACGGCGTTCATCAAGAAGGTTTGGTGTCAGAACGGGGAAAGTGTTGAAGGCCACGCGGTTCCACCGGGGGGTATGGATGCACCCAGTCTCCGAATTAACACAGCCATTGAACACGAGAACGCCATGGTCATTGCGTGTTTTCCAAGCGTAGGCATGGTTTCCAGTATCGTCGCCCACTACCTCATCGATCACCTCGATTTGGAATTCGTGGGTGGTCTGGTTGACGACCGACTTCCTGCCCTGGCCATGATCCACGAGGGTGTGCCGCTCCCGCCCATCCGCGCCTACGCTGGTAAACCGAAGTGCAGCATCGAAGGGTGCGACCAAGTCATCCTGCTCATGAGTGAAATGGTGGTTCCCGAGTCGCTGGTTCACAAAATCGTATGGGCCCTTTTTGAGTGGTCAAAAGAACACCAGGTGCTGGCGGGTGTCGTCGTGGATGCGTTCTCGAAAGCCGGCATGAAGAGTGGCATGGACGGCGTTGAACCCGTGGTGGAATACGAAGACACCGAGGACATTGACGTGGTGGGCATCGGCTGCAACGAAACCGTCCGTTCCATGCTCAAAGAGATGAACGTTCCACTGTTGGAGACCGGCGTCATTCGCGGAATGAATGCGGGCATCCTGAGCGAGGCCACCCGACGTGGCCTCGGGACGATGTCCATCATGGTTGAGGCCGACCCGCGCTTCCCTGACGCCCGGGCTGCTGCTGCCCTCATCGAGAAGCTCAACACGCTCCTGCCCACCATCGACCTGCCCCAGGAGCCGTTGCTGGCAGAAGCAGAGATGCTCGAGGCTCAACTCCAAGCCCTGATGGAATCAGCAGGCGGTTCACCGAAACCCAGCCCGTCTTCCAACGCCATGCTCTACGGTTGAGTTGCGGTCAGGAAAAATCAGAGAGCGAAGATTGTCCCTTGTTCGCAGTGTCTGCTGGCGTTACCTCTGCGGAGACTTCGGACTCCGTGGTGGTCTCCAGTTGTACGTTCAGGTCGTCTTCGGACCAGACAGCAACGCCGAGACTTATGGCCTTCGTAAGTTTCGACCCTGCCTTTTCACCGGCAACCAGCACGTTGAGTTTCGCTGAGACGCTGCCGACGATCTTCCCGCCGCCATCGAGGATGCGTTGTTGAATCTCCTTTCGGGGAACGGACAACGTGCCGGTGACGCAGAAGGTCATGCCGACAAAGGGGCCGTCGGCGGTCTTGACGACCTCCTTCTCGATGGTCAGCAGCCCGATGAGGTCCTCCAACAGTGCACGACGCACCTGCAGTCCGTCTCTGAACTGGAGGGCAACGATTTCTCCCACCCCATCGAGGTCGAGCACCTGTCGAAGGGCAGCGTTGTGGACGTGAGGTTTGCCAAGGTCGTCAAGGACGGGCCCGTAAGCTTCCTCCTCCGTCGTGGCATGCGCTCGGTCAAGCCAAGACAGGAGGGCAGGGGCGTCGCCAATGGCGGACGCCATGGCAGCAGCGAGTTCAGGCCCAATACCGGGCAAACCGAGTGCGTGGAGGAACTTTCCAAGACTCATGGTTCGTGCTTTGTCCACTTCTCGAAGGACGTTGGTGGCTGTTTTTTCTCCGATTCGCTCGAGGTCGAGCAGTTGGTCAAGGGTCAAGCGGTAGAGATCTGCGCAGGATGAGATGAGGTTGGCATCCAACATCTGATCGACGAGTTTCTCGCCCACGCCGTCCAATTCCAGGGCTCGACACCAATACAGAACGGAGCGGCTGGTTCGGGCATCGCACAACAGGTTCGGGCATTTGAGAAACGCTCCCTCGACCTCGACATGGCCGCCGCATGCCGGACACGAGACCGGTACGGGAATGGAGCGACGCTCGGGAAGCGAAGCGGAGAACGGTGCCCCGTCAGCGTGAACCCTTCCGGACAAATCCTCGGCCGTGGCGGGTCCAAGGGCTTGCTCGATCTTTGGAATCACGTCGCCTCGTCGCACGATGAGGACCTTGTCGCCAATGCTGATGTCGAGGCGGTCCACCTCTCCCATGTTGTGGAGTGTGGTGTTCTCGACGGTCACGCCGCCCACACGCTGGGGCGCGATGCGGGCCACGGGCGTGATGTTCCCGGTTCGTCCGGTCTGCCATTCAACGTCCATGAGGACCGAATACGCCTCCTCCGGCGGGAACTTCCATGCCAGCGCCCACCTCGGGTGATGAGCCGTCATGCCCAAGCGCTCACGCTGTTCCAAGTCATCGAGTTTGAACACCACCCCGTCAATTTCGTAGGCGTATCCACTGCGCTTTTGGGTCCACCCCGCCGTGGCTTCGTCGAGCAAGGAGGCCGTCTCGGACGGCGTGGCTGCAGCATGGATTTCCCAGGGGGCCGGTACGATGCCAAGGGTGTCCTCCAGCCACACCAGCATGTCGGTATCGTTGTCCATGTCAGGAACGGGGGCGCTGTCCGGGTGGCGGTGTTCAGGCGTGGGAATTTTCGCATCGTAGGCCTGAAACACCAAGTCGGCGGCATCGGCTTTTCCATCCGCATGCTTCTGCCGAAGGGCGCCTGCCGCCAAGTTCCTCGGGTTCGGTGATGTCTCACGATATTTCGCATCAAACACGGCCAGGGGCATCACGACTTCCCCTCGGACGTGAACGTCCACGGGAACCGGAAGGGTGTGAGGAACGTTGGCAATTTTGCGGGCATTTCGGGTGACGTCTTCGCCGCGCTCACCGCTGCCTCGGGTGGCAGCTCGAACCAAACGACCCATGCGGTATTCAAGCGAAAGGGCCGAGCCGTCCAGTTTGGGTTGCGAAAGGAACTGCAGCGCCCCAGAGGTGGTGACGTTCACGAAATGGTTCAGTTCCTCGGAGGACGTGGCTTTGTCGAGGCTGCGCATGGGAAACAGATGGTCCACCTTCACGCTCCCCGGAGCAACGTCTGCACCAACGCGACTGAGTTGAGGGTGTTCGGGGTCCAGTTGTTTGAGCTCGTCCCACAAACGGTCGAACTCCAGATCGCTCAATTCGGGCTGAGCGAGGTTGTAGTACAGGTGGGAGTGATGAGCGATTTGCTCGGCGAGGAAGGCGACACGAGCCTCTCGGGCATCGGTGGATGATGCCTCCTCGCCCATACCGGAAACAGGACCACGACAGGCTATGAAGCATCGCTTTGGGGCCCGTCAATTGAAGGAAAGTGCCACGAATTCGCTGTTCTCAAGCGGGCATCGCGTCATGACGGCCTGACTGAGAATACGGAGATGGATTTCAGCCACGACGTGAACGACGGCAGAGAACATGTGACCGGCATGTGGCTTGAGGTCGTCGTCCGAGAACGTGGCGTGAAGGTGGGTGAAGGCATCACCGTTTTCTCGTCGAGCAAGGTTCCCCTGAAGGGTTACAAGTTCTGTTCCGCCCTCCAGTGTGATGCGATGATAGACGTGGTTGTCATCCATGTAGCCGTACACGCTGTCTCGCGTTCTGCCAATGCCGCTGGTAATGGCGGCGGCATCAAAGCCGATGGTATCGGCCAAGGATTGCAGTGAACCGTGAATTTCCTCTCCGGGATCCAGCCTCACAAACACGTCATCGCCGCTTTGAGTCCACTCCATGGTCAGCGGTCGATGCGGTGGCTCAAGAGGCTGCCGTTTACTCGGCTTCCTTGTTCGTGGAGGTACCGTTTCGAGCCTGCTCCATGGCCTTGATGTATTCCCGTGCCACGACGAGGGACGGAGGGTCACCGCCCAGTGGAAGCGGGCCAAAGGGCCCCCAACCGTTGCGAAGGAGCATGATGCGGCGCTTCGGTTGGCGTTTGGCAAGTCGAAGCCGTTCCCAGCGGTAGCGCTGTCCGTCAGCGAACAGGTGGGTGGAGGTGATGGCGTAGCGCTTGGGAACCAGCAGTGAAATCAGGTGCAAACCGAGGAAAATATCCCACAAGATGGCGTACAGAACCGGTGTGTTGCTGGCCTCAAGGAGCGCCCATGGAAGCACCATCATGGCAGCCATGGACCCGAGGTTCCCCCACTGCCGGATCATCTCGTGCACGCCTTCGCTCGACCACGCAAAACCACCGCCGGGAAGAGAACCAAGTTCCGGGACGTCCCGTCGTTGCTTCGTCAGCCAGTAGGCATCCCAAACAACGATGGCGGCCAGCACGCACACGGCAACAAAGGCCACGTGCTCGGCCGAGGGAAGATCCACCATGTTTTCACCTCACAAGTGCCGCTGGTCAAGCGATGCGAGATCGCCAGGGCCACCGCGTCGCAACCGTGCGATGAACAACAAGAGGACCACCACAAAAACAGCGCCGATCAACAACAGGGCGTTCAGGTTCACGTCCCCGTCCGAAGTCTCGACGCCTTCGAGCACATCGGGCGTTCCGTCGCCGTCGTCGTCCATGTCTTCGGTCAGCCAACTCGTGAAGCCGTCGGGGCAGTCAAGGACGTCGGGTTGAGTGTCGCCGTCGGTGTCAATTTGAGCGCAGGGGTCGAGCGGGAACGCATCCTTTGCATCGCTGAAACCGTCGTTGTCATCGTCTTC
>CAXGZM010000108.1:0-5533 GCA_964014165.1 uncultured euryarchaeote
AGCGAACAACATGCGGCCAAACGCCGTGTTGAGGATTCAGCGTTTTCAGGCGTTCAAGCGAGGGCGTGTTGCAGGCGCCGTGTTGGAGGGTTGGGGCACGAACCGTATCGATGTCGTGGTTCATGCTGGTGCGGCCTTCGACGGCCGTTTTGTGTGAACCCAGTCGGCCGTCGTTGCGATGGAGTCTCGAGAAGGCCATGCGTTGTCCCACGGTCAGATCCGGGCTGAACACGGGTTGCCCGTCAAGCAACAACCGCTCGTGTAACCAACGATGCGAACGCCGCAAAAGCGCGTCCCAAACAGCTTCGAGGGGCTGACCGTCTTCCAGCATCATCGCCTTCAGCGAGCCGCTGATGAACGGCAGACTGGGGTCGGCCTCACCCAACTCCAAGCAGAGGATGCGTCCAACGCCTTCGACAGCATGACAGGCGTTGACGTTGATGGCGTTTCCGTTGATGGCGATGGAACTCAGCACCACGTCTTGCCCGGGAATCTCGACACCGGCGTTGAGGAAATCGGCCATTAATTCGTGGTCCTGATGTGCATTGAGGGGCGTGGTTCCATCCACGGACAACCGTTCCCGGAGTTCATGCTCCAGCGCGGTCTTGCATGCCAGAAGGATCGTTTGCAGTAGTTCAGAATACGACAGGTGCGCTTCGACTCGCCATCGTCGTCCGTAGACAATTTCGCAGTCCCGCTCTGCACAGTAGTTGTCCGGCCCCACCACGCCGATGACGATGTGAGGCACGCCGTCGTCCTCTTCAACAAAAAGCAGGAGGGGTTCAGGCAGGCTGACCCTGGCACAGAAGTTCTGAACGTCATCACCGGTCAGGTTGAACGAACGAAACTGAGCAGGCGTTCGCACACCTGCTCCTCGGATGTTGATGACGGGCGCCATCGGGAGCTGAGCATCACCGGGAGGCAGCGAGCGAAGGTTGGCCTTCGCTTGGCGCAGCGTCGCAGTGGGCGCATTGTTGGCGATGACCATGACGCTAAGGTCGTCCATCCGGAAATAAGTGTTCGTTTTTTTTTACGTTGGTTGCGAGGCCTACGGGGGCTTCACGCGCTCGGTTGAATGGCGGGCGATGGAGGATTCGAACCCCCGTCTCCGGCTCCGAAGGCCGGAAGGATATCCAGACTACCCTAATCGCCCGTGGTTCTCCGAGAGGCCCCCCCTTCTTGAAGAAGGCGGATGGCATGGCTTGTCCATGGCGCGCTCCCTCCCTTGCATTCCCACCGGATGTTCGGCCTGTTGCCGCGAGACCACCATGCCCATCACCAAGGCGGAAGCCTCTCGCTTGGCTCGGCGAACAGGCATGAAGCAAGAGGAGTTCTCGGTCATCAACGACGGCGCATTGACGCTGCTCAACAACGCTCAAACTCGAGCCTGCGTGTTTCTGCTAACCGATTCCGCTGACATGAGCGCAGAAGGCATGTGCTCCGTGTATGAAATTCGGCCAAAGGGCTGCCGGACGTACCCGTACGTGCTCAGTCAGGACGACCATGCCGTCCTCGACCTGGGCTGCCCACATCGCTCCCAGTTTCCACCTCCGCCGGAAGGCACCGATGTGGTCTTGCTCAACCTTGAGGAGCGCATCGTGCGTGAAGGATCAGCCGACTGAGGCTTCGGTGGACCCGCTCGACGTGCACCGATTGCGGGGCCCAACCGCACGCTTCAACCAACTGCCTCACCTCCGACCAATCACCGTTCAACAAAGCAAAGGGATGGTCCAAAGGCAGGGCCTCCATCGTGTGTACGGCCGGTGGATGAAGGGGGAGAATGAGGACAAAACCCGCCTCGGGATGGGCCACGTCTCGAGCGCTACGAAGTGAGGCTTCGAGCAGGGGATCGTTTGCCATGCTGCCGTGGGAGTTTCGCCCGTAAGGCGGGTCCAACACGAAGCCAGCGACGTTGCCAATCCACCCGTCAGGCAAGACATCGGGCAGCCGGGTGGCATCACCGCGTTTCACGCTGGCGTGCTCGGGCACCTCCTCACCGTGAGCCCAGCGCAAGTTGGCGCCCGCACCCTGCACCATTTCGGAATGGACGTCAATGCCGATGGCGTTCCGTCCGCTCAGCGAGGCTTCAATGAGAAAACCACCGGTGCCGGTCATCGGGTCAACCACGGGCCCGTTTTCGAGCGGCCCTGTCGCCAAATTGACGGCCAGACGAGCCAGCATCGGGTCAAGGCTTACCGGCTTGAAGAACGGGCGTTCTCCTGCTCTGCGCTCGCCGTTGGAAAACGCAGCTTGGCCGTCGCCTTCCATCCAGCCGCAGGCCAGGGAAGCGGTCGGGCCATCAGCCACCAACGCCAACACGTGGTCGGGGTTGTCAAGGTCAACGCTGTAACCTCGCTCAAACAAAACACCACCGAGGCGGCGGGTGAGTTCGGACGTGCTCCAACCTGGAATTTTTGCTCCTTGCTTCCACGCTCGAACGGCCACCGTCCCTTCCACGGGGTGGGCTTCGATGTAGAGGGCCATGCTGTCCAACCACGCCTCGGATGTCGTGTCGTGCGTGGTCGAGACCACGGCGTCCAGCAGGAAGCATTGCAGTCCGCTGGCGATGCGAAGGGCTTCGCCTCGCCGTGCCTCGCTTCCTCCGTGAACCCGGACCCAGCGTGCTGAGGCTTCGCTCTCGAGGCGGGCGTCGGGCATGAGCGCTGCGAGTTCGGCCTTGGCCAAACCGGGGTGCCAACCGCGCAGGCACGCCAGCATGTCGCCCATGGGCGGTCCTGTGGCTCGGCCTTCTTGATGGAATCGCAGGCGAACGGCTACATACGGTGACCTGTTGTTTGAACCATGGGCTGCAACCTCAAGGACATCGCTCCGGCAGAACAGACCAGTCTCAAGGATTTGGCGGGGAAGCGTGTCGGCATCGACGCATTTCTCACCGCCTTCCAGTTCCTCACCACGATGCGCGACCGCTCACCTCAGGGCGACGGCATGCCCTTGCGCGACGCCAACGGCAACCCCGTGTCTCACCTGATGGGCTTTCTTCATCGGACGGCCACCCTGCTCTCGATGGGCATCAAACCCGTTTACGTCTTTGACGGCACCTCGCCCGAACTCAAGGCCGACGAAATGGCGGCTCGACGGGCACGACGCCTTGAGGCGGAAGCCGTCCACAAGGAAGCGCTCGCTGCTGGGGATTTTGCTCTGGCGCAGAAAATGGCCGCCCGCATCATGCACTATTCCCCGCAGATGGTGGAAGAAACCCAGCGCCTGCTCGATCTCATGGGTGTCCCTTGGGTGACCGCTGCTGCCGAGGGTGAAGCCCAAGCCGCCGTGATGGCCGCCAAAGGCCAACTTGACGTGGTGGCCACCCAAGACTGGGACGCCCTGCTCTACGGTTCACCCGTGCTCGTTCGCAACCTCATGGACGACGGGGCCAAGCGCTACGGGCGCGTTGTTCACGCCCAATCCATTGACCTCGGCGAGATGTTGGCCAGCAACGAACTCACTCGAGAACAACTGGTGGACCTCGCCATCATGATCGGCACCGATTACCACCCGGGCATCAAGGGCATCGGACCCAAGACCGGCCTGAAACTCATCAAGAAACACGGCACGCTCGAAGCGGTCTGCGAAGCCAAGGAAAAGGACGTGCCAGAGCGGCTGGCTGAAATCCGTGAAATCTTCCTCAATCACCCTGCGGTGGACGTGGAAGAAGCCGACCTCAAGCAGGGCCAAGTCGATCGTGCGGGACTCGTCCAGTTTCTCCAAGAAGAACGTCAGTTCAGCCAGCGCCGCATGGACCAGGCCTTCGAGAAACTCAAGGAAGGCGGCTACCTTCGGGAAGGCGGTCAAACCTCGCTGTTTTCCTTTGACGGCTGAATGAAACGCAGCGGACTCGCCAGCGTCATCACGCCTTCGTGTTCCGCAAGCCCGCCACGGGCCTCGGTCTGAACGTCCGCCAGTGCTTCGTTCACGGTGTTCACGGGTGCGCACGGAATCCCAGCGAGCAACCCCTCGAGGGTGGCTCGGTCTGCTGTTGAAACCGCCGCTTGAACGGTGGCTTCCACCGCCGTTCGCTCTTCAATTCGGGCGCTGTTGTCCTTCCAGTGTTCCGGCACGTCCAACGCCAACGCCGCGACGAGCTTGTGCCACTGCCCCTCGGTGCCCACGCCGATGGCGAACCACCCGTCGCTGGCCTGGAAGGCCCTGTAGGGCACGAGATTGGGATGCGCGCTGCCCATGCGGCCCGGCGTGATACCGGCCAGCGCGTTGTGCCCCTGGTTCACGAGCGAGGCCAGCGCCGTGTCCCACAGTGAGACGTCAATGCGAGCGCCTTTGCCGGTCTTCTCACGATGGTAGAGGGCAGCGAGAATGGAGGACACGGCGTTCATCCCGGTCATGACGTCGATCCACGCGACACCGACCTTGGCCGGGCCGCCATCGGCTTCACCGGTGATGGACATGATGCCGCTGCGCGCCTGCATCGTCAGGTCAAACGCCACTTCGTCCCGGCGAGGTCCGTGTTGGCCGTAGCCGGAAATGCTGCAGACGATCGTGTCCTCAGGCACCTCGCCGACAACGGCGTCAAATGTGCCGGGCTTGAAGTTCTCGATCACAACATCGTGTTCGGCAACGAGCGACCGTATGCGAGCCTGCTCTTGTTTGATGTTGACCGTTTCGATGCGTTTGCCGCGGTTGCATGAGAGGAAGTACGAGGCAACGTCCTCACCGTCAAACCCGGATTGGAAGGGCGGGCCCCACGAACGGGTATCGTCCCCCCAGGGCGCTTCGAGCTTGAGCACCTCCGCCCCGAGATCGCCCAGGGTTTGGGCGGCGTGAGGGCCTGCGAGAATGCGGGAAAGGTCGAGCACGCGAACGCCGGACAGCGGTTGCATACGCTGGCCTTCAGCGGGGGTCAATTCAACCTATGCGTCCGGTTGGACGCAGCGGAGATGGATCGGCTTGGGAAATCAAGCGTTCTTGTCGGCCTGGACCTGGACACGAACGGCCTGAGCAGCAGCCTTGGCTTCCTGCATGGCCTTTCGCACACGGGTGCCGGCAGCGCTGTTGCCCTTGTCGTGCTTTGCAGCGTCAACAAGAGCGGCGGTCAAATCATCAATCATCTTCTGTACCATAGCCTCAACGGACATAAGCCTCGGTCCGGAAAGTCGGTTCTTATGGCTTGCCTACCAAATCAATGAACGGCGGGCGTGGAAACCTGTTCGCCTTTTGCGAGGGATTGAAAACCCTCACCACTGACCCCTCACCACGGGGGAGACACCATGGGGTTTGCTCGACGGTCCACGCAACCCGACCCGGACCCCGTTACGACCCAGGAATGGCGAGACTCCATTCGCGCCGTTGCTGAGCAGTGGGGTGAGGAAGAAGCACGTCGTCTTCTCCACGCCACCGTGGACGCTGCCAAGGACGCCGGCGTGGACATTGAAGTGGTGGAAACCCCCTACCTCAACACGATTCATCCCGACGACCAGGGCACCTATCCCGGTGATTTGGCGATGGAAGAGCGCCTCCACGGCATCATCCGCTGGAACGCCATGATGATGGTCACTCGGGC
>CAXGZM010000109.1:0-5322 GCA_964014165.1 uncultured euryarchaeote
AGCTGGGCGACCCCCGCGGTAAGGCGGCCTCATGCTTCCTCCTTATCAAACAACACATTGAGTCGGTTGCCTCAAACGACTGGAATTTTGTTCTGTACAAACGTTCTTTTGATTTCGTGATAGGTGGTATCAGGAATTTGTCCTGATCTAAATGCTCTTTTCTGCTCCAGTAAATCAAAACGAAAATCAAACACTTGGCGGCAGTTGACAAAAGAGTCGTGACTTATCCCACCCTCGCCTTCAACTATTTCTACGTAGTTTTCTTCCCCATATTCAGGGTACTTGCGTGTTGTACAACACGCTACAAGCAAAGCGTATCTTGTCTTTCCAATGATGATTCCAGGATGGTTGCCGAAGGGAAAGGGGACGTTGATAATTAAGTCCCCCACACTCCCACTCCTGAGGGTTTTTTTCCGAGTACATATCATTCACCGACGTTACGAACTTGTGCAGATACATCCATTGTGTTCCATGTTTGTAGCTGTCCTATTTGTTCAGTAAACGTCGAGATATTCTCATTGAATGATCTTCGGCTGTCTCCCGCTTTCCAAATGGTAGCAGTAGACCGTCTTCAGCCAGTGTATATAAAAAAACCTAATGATCACGAACAAAGAAACGGGGCGCTGCGAGATTGCGGGGGCAGGATTCGAACCGGTGTTGGCTAGCGCCAACGAGGTTCAAACCCTTTCGACTCGTAGTGCGGGGGGCAGGATTCGAACCTGCGAACCGATAAGGAATGGGACCTAAACCCACCGCCGTTGACCAAGCTGGGCGACCCCCGCGCAGGCTGTGGGCGGGAACGGGCGGCTTTCAAACCGCCGATGCGTGAGATTCAGGCCGAAACATCGAACCCGGTGGAGGCGACGATGGCCACCACGTCCTCGGTGGACAGGGCGTCGGTGGTCAAGACCGCCCCTTGCGGCGATTCGAACGAAATCATGCTTTGGAGGACTTCGGGGTTGGCAGCGAGGGCGCGATTCACCCGACCGGAGCAGCATCCGCAGGTCATGCCGTTGATGGTCAGGTAGTGCGTCTTGGTTCCCATGGAGTGAGTCATTCCAACCTGATTCTTGAGGCTTTTCAATTGTTCACCCCATGAATAGATCCTTGGTTGCCACGACGGTCAAGCCATAAATTGCGCTTTTTTCCGGTTTTTTCACTGTTTCCGGGCATATATTTTTATTCGCGGGGAGTCATTTCCACCCATGAAAAAGCCCGGTGGGCAGAAAACTTTTGGCACCAGTATTTCCTTTGATTTGGACCTGTCTCCTGGCAAAAAAACACGGCGCAACAAGAGGGAGGAGGTACCATCACCATCGGGCGATCAGCCCCCTGAACATGAGCCGGAGGTCGACTGCCCCGGGTGCGGCGCAACCATCTCGCAGGCTTCATGGATTCAGTCCTTGGTCGGCTTTGTATCCGGTGCTCGACGGTACGACATGGGCGAGGCTGTCCCTGGTAACGTGGTCCAGACGCTCCGCAACACGGTCTCAAACATGGATTTGCCCCATCCCGTCAACGTGTGGGAATTGGGCATCGTCAACCGCCTCACCCAAGAATTTGACCTCCTGCTTCAAGAGGGCATTGAACGGGCGCTTTCCGACATGGGCGAGGTGTACACCCGCGATGAAGTGGACGCCTACGTTGAACGTGTTCGCTTGGAAACGCTGGCCGCCGCTGAACAGCAACTTCGGCACCGGATTGAGGCTGACGTTCGAGAAGCCCTTGAGCCTCAACTTCGACGCGAGATTGAGCAAGACCTGTGGAAACAATTCGACGCAGAATTGGAACGGCGTTCACAAGATTCGTGAGCTCAAATTTCCCCTGAACGTAGGCTGGCTGCCGGCTGCCAGCCTCGCAGGATGAGGGAGTTACCCACCACGCTCACCGAAGAAAGCGACATGGCAGCGGCGGCAAAAGCCGGCGGGAGCAACCAACCGGTCCACGGGAACAACAACCCCATCGCCAGCGGCAGGCCGATGAGGTTGTAGACGAAGGCCCAGGCCAAGTTTGTTCGAATGCGTGCCATGGTGGCCCTGCCCAGTTCGAGGGCAGCCACGGCGTCGGCCAAATCGTCTCGAACGAGCACAATGTCTGCACTCTCCAACGCAATTTCACTGCCGGCGCCCATGGCGATGCCCACGTTGGCCACGGTCAAGGCGGCAGCGTCGTTGATGCCGTCGCCGATCATCGCTACGACGCCGTCTTGCTGCAGACGACGCACATGGTCGGCCTTCTCGTCGGGTTTGACGCCGGCCACCACCTCGGTGATGCCCACCGTTTCCGCAACGGTTTGTGCCACTTCTTCCCGGTCGCCGGTCAGCATGATGACATGGATGCCCGCCTGTTTGAGACGGCGAACGGCCGCTTCCGAGGTTTCACGAATGCGGTCGCTGAACTCCAACCAACCGAGCAAACGCTGGCCTTTGGCCACCAGCACGACCGTCGTGCCGCGACGGGCACGAACCGCGATTTTTTCTTCGACGTCATCGGGCACCTCGGCAAGCAGTTCTTCCATCAAGTCGAGGTTGCCAACGGCTACGGCCTCACCGTCCAAGTTGCCCACCAGGCCCAGCCCGGGAAAGGTGCGCACGTCCTTGACCTCGGGGCGGGCGTAGCCGAGGTTTTCCCAAGCAGCATGAACGGCCCCTGCGAGCGGGTGAGTGGATTCCACTTCCAACGATGAGGCCAAACAGAGCATTTCTTCCACGTCGCCGTCGAGCAGTTCGATGTGACTTACGCGAGGCGACCCTGCGGTGATCGTCCCCGTCTTGTCCAAAACAACGGCTGTGGTGGCGTGGGCCTGTTCGAGGGCTTCGATGCCCTTGATGAGCAGGCCGTAGCGAGCACCGCGACCCGTTCCCACCACCAGCGCAGTGGGCGTCGCCAAACCAAGCGCACACGGGCAAGCGATGACCAGCGTGGACACGAGCACCATGACGGCCATTTCAACGGCCGACATGGGGCTGTCAGGCGCCAAGGTGTCGGCCATGAACCACCAAACAGCGGCGGCCAGCAGCGCAGCGAGGACGACGACGGGAACAAACACCGCAGAAACCCGGTCCACCAGGCGTTGTATCGGTGCCTTCCCCATCTGCGCTTCGTCCACCAAACGAATGACCTTCGCCAGCATGGTTTCACCAACCAGCGCTGTGGTGCGAACGAGCAGGGTGCTGTCGAGCACGACGGTGCCTGCCGTCACGGCATCACCTGGGGTTTTGCGGACGGGAAAGGACTCACCCGACATCATCGATTCGTCCATCGTGGCCGTCCCGTCCTCCACCACGGCGTCGAGCGGTACCGTTTCACCGGCTCGAACCTTCAGCAGGGTGTCGCGTGGGACCTCGTCCACCGGCGTTGCTACCGTGCCTTCGTCCACGACCACCCACGCCTCCTTCGGTTGCAGACGCATCAGGCTGTGAACGGCGTCCGTGGCCTTGAGTTTCGCATTGGCTTCGAGGTAGTTGCCGAGAAGAACGAAGGCGATGATGAAGGCGGCGCCGTCAAAGAACACGTGACCGGCTTCACCCACGAACGACGGCAGGAAGGGCAACAACGGGGCGAGGGTCACCAGGGAAGACCACAGCATGGCCACCGTGGTGCCGAGGTGCACGAGCACGTCCATGTTCGCAGTTCCACGTCGCAAGGACGCCCAGGCGTTTCGGTGAAAGTCAGCGCCTGAAAGGGCGTAGACCGGCAGGGCGGCGAGCATGGCAAGGGTCAATCGAAGATCCAGCGCCCCGAGTGAACCGAGGTCGTCAACCACCATGGAAAGAAGGAACACCGGAACAGCCAGCGCAAAAGCCAAGCCAACCTTTCGGCGTTGAGTAGCCACCAGACGTTCGCTTGTTCGGCGGGCTTTGAGGGCTGGAATGAGTTCACTGGCTCCAAAACCAGCTCGTTTCACGGCCGCCATGCAGGCTGCACGATCGTGGTCAGAGGCTGCTGCGCCCAAGGTGATGATCGCCTTCTCCAGGGGGAGGTTCACGTTCACGTTCTTCACGCCGTCCACGCTCGATAGGACCCGCTCAACGGAAGCCACGCACGCTGCACAGGTCATGCCGGTAACGCTGAGAGAAAGTTGGCGTTCGTCCATGTCGCTCCACCTTATGTGTTCCAGTATGCCTCTTCTTCCGTGCCCGCTTCAGCAACATTCGTTGCGCGAACAACACTCGCCTTCTTGCCAAGCCTCGTCCATGCTCACGCATCCGCAGCCGCAGGTGCACAACCAACCGACGCTGTCCCATCCTTTGCCTCCGTCCGCACGGATGTAGAGACGTTTCATCTTGCAACCGCAGGTGCATTTCTCAGCGACGATGCGTGCCATGGTTCTCCGAATTATGTAGTCAATATAAATCCGACGTTTTGACTACAATACTAAACGGGGGACAGGTCGAGGCTTCCCGACCAGAGGTCCAATCCTCGAAGCCGGCACGGGAAGCGCTGACCCAGTCGGAGCACGGTCGGATGCTCCCCGTTGTGGTCCGGCTCTGCGACGGTGACTTCGAGCCCGTGATCGTCCACCACCAGGCGACGCTTGCCGCCGAGTTGACGCAGGTGCATGCGACCCGAGACGGCACCGTCGTCGGCCAAATCGAGGAAGACCCACACGCCTCGCATGCCGGTGACACGGGCGTTGTAGGAGGTGGCGACCGAAGCATCCGCTGGCCCCTCCTCGCCGAGCCGACCACCGTTCATCAGATGGACGTGGTAGGCGTTGGCGACGAGTTCCCACTCCATGCGTTTGGCCGCCAGTCCTTGTTCGCTGCAGTGTTCAGCCAGCCGTGCGGTTTCCGCCGTGTCGTGGACCCAGTTTCGACCGTGAATGAAGGCCTTGAGTTGACGGTGCGTCATCAGGTCGGGATAGCGGCGAATCGGCGAAGTAAAGTGGACGTAGGCGTCCAAATTGAGCCCGAAATGCCCGCCGTTCCGTTCGTCGTACCGGGCGCGCTGCATCAGTTGAAACAGCCCCTGGTCGACGATGCGTCGGGTCGTTTCGGTCAGCGTGCTGGCGGCGTCTTGTGCTTCCTCCAAGGAAGCCAAAATGCCGTTGCGAGCCTCGGGGTCGATGACGCCCGACAGGTAGTCCGGCACGTGTTCTGCAGGTTCCTCGGTGGGTTCGGGCTCGTCCATGCCGGAGAGGTCAATGCCGCCACCGCCTAAATCGGCCCAGTCGCCCAGCAAGTTGGTGAGTTCGTCGGTTTCGCTCTGCCCGTGCTTGCGCTGACTGGGCATGGGCAACTGGATACCGATGTCCAAGGCGGCCAGCTTGGCGTTCAATCCCTCCACCTCGGGTCGGTCGGGCGGGGCGTGGCAGCGCCA
>CAXGZM010000110.1:0-5297 GCA_964014165.1 uncultured euryarchaeote
TCCCCAGTGTCAAATCGCAAACCATGATGGAGAGGGCCGCTGCCTGTCCGAGGGCAACAGCTGCGGCTGTTCCTCCGCCCGGTGTAGGTGATGAAGAGGCGAGGGCGGCTTGAAATTCTCGAAGGCTCATGGCTGCCCAATTCATGATTTCATCTCCTTCTCAAGGGCCCATTCAATGATGTGCAGGTTTGGGTCAAAGTGATGATGGCGGTTTAATCCAAGTGCTTCCACTGCCGCTGCAACCAAAGCTTCGTCGCTCGTGGCGGTCGGAGAAAAGTACCGTCCTGCTTCGAGCATCGCTTGAAGCGGCACGAGACCCACGACCTCACTGCCGCACAACGCCGTATGATGGTCACTCGCTAAGCTCTCACACGTTCTGAATGCCAGATGGAGGGGGCACTGGGATACATCAAGCAGATTCATTGACACTTGGGAGATCCCCAGTTCATCAACCGGGACGCCCATCCCCTGCACCTTGTTCAGCATACCTCTGGAGCGAATCTTTCCCCCGCCCTCGGATTTCAGCAATCGGCCACTGCTTCGAACAATTGACCCTATTTTCTTGGCCACCGTTGCCCCTGTCTCCTCCACATTCACGTTGTAGGCAACCAAGATGGGCCGGGCACCCACCGTGATTCCACCGGACTTCGCAACGGATGTCGACCACGCCATGGCCCCAGCGTCGGGAAGTCTTGTCGCCTCGTCATGGAGCTCGTCGGACCCGTTGAGCCGTGCCTCAAGCCCCTCGTATTCGCCTCGACGGAGATGGGATAGGACCGTACGCGATTCGCTCGTTGCCGCAGCTCCGTAAAGGAACAACGGCACATCGTTTCGCTCTGCCAGTCGATCAACCACCCTTCGCGCCAGGTCAGCACAATCCTCCATTGAGATGTCCCTCAAGGGGACGAACGGGCAGACATCAACCACGCCAAGACGCGGATGTTCTCCCTGATGGTTGCGCATGTCCAACGCCTCGATGCTCGCCTCAATCAGTGCAACAGCACCGTTGACCACTGCCTCAGGCTCTCCAGCAAAGGTGATGACCGTTCGGTGATAGTCCGAATCTGGTTCAACGCCCAACACCGTACAACCGGGCGTTTCTCTCACCGTGTTGACGATGGCATTAATTTTCTCAAGATCACGTCCCTCTGAGATGTTTGGCACACACTCAACCAATGGAGCAGTCATGTCCCACGGCCTGAACCTTGGGTCCTTGAAGGTTGGTGAATGCATCAGGAGTAGAGGGCCTCTGGCGAGGTTGTCGACCGCCCCTGAGACCGCTTTTTGTCCAATCGCGTGATGGCGTCCATCATGTCCTGCTGTGTGACGGATGACCGACCGTCGCGAATAGCAATCATGCCCGCCTCAACACAAGTGGCCTTGAGCTCAGCACCGGAATATCCGCTCGTTCGCTCGACGACACGCGCCACAGCGACCTTCTTGGTGCTCATGGATGCGAGGTGCACCTTCAGAATGGCCTTGCGAGATGCATCGTCCGGTATTGGAATCTCAATCACACGGTCGAATCGGCCGGGCCTGAGGAGGGCATCATCCAAAATGTCTGGGCGATTTGTCGCTGCGATAATTTTCACATCGTGAAGCGCATCAAATCCGTCGAGTTCGGCCAAAAGTTGCATCAGGGTCCGTTGGACCTCACGGTCGCCGCTTGTTGAGCCGTCCAATCGCTTGGCGCCGATGGCGTCAATTTCGTCAAGGAAAATGACACTCGGGGCCTTTTCTTTGGCCAACGAGAACAATTCGCGCACCATACGACCGCCCTCACCGATGTATTTCTGTGCGAGTTCACTGCCAACCATGCGGATGAACGTGGCGTTGGTATGATTGGCCACTGCCTTGGCAAGGAGGGTCTTGCCGCAACCAGGTGGACCGACCAACAGCACACCTTTTGGGGGGACGATACCGACTTTTTCAAACAGTTCAGGTTTCACCAGCGGGAGTTCAATGGCTTCTCTCACGGACTCAACTTGCTCGTCAAGACCTGCAACATCATCGTAGTTGATGGTTGGACGCTCGACCATTTCTGCACCGCTGACCATTGGATCCCATGCTTCGGTTAACAACTCAACGACCGACAAGCTGTCCTGGTTGAGTGCGACCCGCGTACCGGGTTTCAATTTTTCAGGGTCCAACCGCTGATTCAACGAAACTTGGAAGACGGTACCGTTCGAAGAGCGAACAATGGCTCGCTCGTGGTCGAGAACGTCTTGGATGTGGCCAACGATGAGGGGTGGCATTTTCAGCAAGTTCACGTTTTCATCGAGGCGCTCAATTCTTTTCCGAAGGGTGCGCATTTCTGCCTCAAGGGTGGTGCGTTCGTTGATGAGTTGTTGCGTTTCATCCCTGAGTGATGCGTAGTCTTCCTCAAGTTTTCTCAATTCGTCTTCGGACGAATTGGGCATGTGGCCGTCGTTCCTGTCAACCTCCGTCCCCATGATGCTCAGCAGGACTATCGGCCGACGCTTCTTAAAAAATTGGATTGGATTGGTCAACTAACGCTGGTCAAAGGGTTCAAAGAGCGTGGCCATGGTGTAAGAACTGATGGGCGAATGTGAACTTTGTGGCGCTGTGAAGGTCAGCGTAAAGCGCGTCCAAACCGGTAAAACCGAAGTTGCGGCGTGCAGCAGGTGCATCGACAAAATGAACCTCGGACCGAAGGCAGAAGCACCAGGAATTCAACGGTCCCGGTCGTTCGCTACAGCACCCAAGCCAAGGAAAAAGAAAAACGATATCATGAGTCGTTCGAGCAAGGAACTGGCCGATGATTTCCATAAGAGAATCGCCCGTGCACGTGGGGCAAAGCAGTGGAATCAGCAACAACTCGCAAAAAAAATGGCCGAGACCGTGAACATCATCAAATCGGCTGAGGCAGGGAAACGCCCGACCGACAGCGTGATTCGGAAATTTGAGCAAGTTCTCGGCATCGAGCTCATGGTGGAGCGAGAAGCCAGCGAAACCCGTTTTATCAACGCAGGGTCATCACGGGGCATGACCTTTGGGGATTACTTCAACGATCTCGGGTGATGTTGTGCGCCCTGTTGCCGTCCATGCCCTGTGGCTCGCCCAGGACGATCCAAAAAAGAACACGGCCGTGCTCGCGTCCAAACGCGGGGACATGACGCTTCACAAGACGGTCAAATCCCTGCCTCGTCGTGGTATCATTTTGGAGCCGCTCTGCGGAAAAGTGTTCGGGCCGGAGGACCATGAAATGCTCCTTGAGCGCGGCGGGGCCATCGTGGGACTGGATTGCAGTTGGGCTCAGATTGAATCCTCGGTGGAGACCGTCATGCGCCGTACTCGCCTCCAACCTCGTATGCTACCGTTGTTGCTTGCTGCCAACCCCGTCAACTGGGGGAAACCCGGGCGACTGACGACGGCTGAGGCCTTGGCCGCCGTGCTCTACCTTGCGGGACGGATAGAACAAGCCAGGCAGGTGTTGGGTGCTTTTCGATGGGGTCAGCGATTTTTTGAATTGAACCAAGAACCGCTGGATGCCTACGCTGCCGCACGTTCAAGTTCGGAATTGATTGAACTTCAGTTCGAATTCTTCGACATTGAGCGGCCTGATTCGGGGGCAGCTCCGTGAACAACGTTCGGTCCCTTCCTGTCCAGCACTACATGGATGGCGAACGCGTTGTCAAAGACGAATCCGTCGCCGCCGAGACCCTGATTCATATCACCGTCAACGGTGAAACGCTCGTCAATCTTTTGGGATCACCCGAGGATTCCGTTGAGCTGGCGAAAGGGCATCTCATGACGCAATTCGGCATTGATTTCAACGACATTCTATCGGTGGATACAACGTTGGTCAACGGTGCCGTGGAAGTCGCTGTTTCCATACGCAGCCAAACGGTTTTGGCCCAGCGTGACGGCATCGTGACGACGTCGTGCGGAGCATGCGATCAGGACCAACTTGATGCGTTAACAAAAGGGGTGCCATCGGTAGCGAATCCGGACAGATTGTTTGATTTGGAGCACATCATCGAACACCTCAACAACCTTCGAAAGGAACAAGTCGGCTTCCAGAAAACCGGGGGCATGCATGCGGCAGGGCTTCTGGACATGAACGGCAAGACCATCGTCATGGAAGACATCGGTCGCCACAACGCCGTGGATAAAGCATACGGCGCATGGCATCAACACGCAAATGCCTCGGCCGATGTGCTGTTGCTCTCCGGCAGGTGCGGATGGGACATCGTGGCCAAAGCTGCAGCCATGGGAACGCCGATCATCGCATCGTTTGGTGCCGCCTCAAGCCTCGCCGCAGAAACAGCGCGTGCTTCGAACATGACCCTCATCAGTTTCGTGAAGGGAAACAAAGCAGTCATCATTGGCCCCGTTGAGGGTCGATTTCAACGCAAGCATTGAGAAGTGCAGGGCTGCAGGACATCACGGGGTGGGTTCATGCGGAAGACAGTGCGAGCGCGAACACCGGACGACCACCACGCTCTCAAACTAAAAAAACCAAAAAACAAGGCAGCCGGAATTCCAGCAGTAACCTCGTCCTCGCTTCACGGACTCTCAAAAATGGGCGTCATCAAAACGGTCAAAACACTCTCGATGGTGAACCAAAAGGAGGGTTTTGACTGCCCAGGATGTGCCTGGCCTGACCCCGAACATCGCACCACGTTCGAATTTTGTGAGAACGGGGCAAAGGCCGTCGCAGACGAAGCCATGAAAGCAAACGTCACGCCAGAATTTTTCTCTCGCCACAGCGTCCACGACCTCGCAGAAATGAGTGATTATGAACTCAACATGCAGGGACGGATTGCATCACCTGTGGTTCTCAGAGAGGGTGAATCTCACTACGCCCCCATCGCATGGAACGATGCGTTTGCCATGATTGCGAAGGCTCTGAATTCGACTGAATCCCCCGATAGGTCCGTGTTTTACACTTCTGGAAGAACAAGCAACGAAGCAGCGTTCCTCTACCAGGCCTTTGTGAGGGCTTACGGAACCAACAACCTCCCCGATTGCTCTAACATGTGCCATGAATCCAGCGGAAAGGGACTCGGTCAAACGATCGGTATCGGAAAAGGTACGGTCACGCTTGATGACTTCAACCATGCCGATGTCATCATGGTGATTGGACAAAACCCGGGCACGAATCATCCACGTATGCTCACGGCATTACGTGATGCCAAACACCGAGGATCAACTATCATCCACGTCAATCCTCTTGCTGAGGCAGGCCTTACGCGCTTCAAACATCCGCAGGATTACATGAAAGCCCAATTGAAATCGACGACGCTGGCTGATCTGCATCTACAAGTTAGGAT
>CAXGZM010000111.1:0-5290 GCA_964014165.1 uncultured euryarchaeote
GCGATGACGAAACCGACCAACAACCAAGGCTCCACGGTCAAGACGCTGACATCGTGCCACAGATAAATCGGGATGCGCGTGGCGTCCACCACCAAGGCCAACACAGCCGCCGTCGCAGCGTACTCTGATTTGTCGGGCAACCGCTGTTTGAGAAACATCGCCCGAAGAGCGCCCTGGTGCCCTGTCAAACCGCCAAGAAACCCTGAGCCGAACCCGCCGATGCGGTCTTCGGCCTCCGGAAGGCGAAGGCTGGTCCACGACTCGCTGACCTTCAATGCCGGAAGTACAATCAGTGCAAGGCCGACCAACAGAAGCAACGGGTCCGGCGGAATGAACGATTGCAACACCGCTCCAATCAACGCCCCGAGAAGAAGCGCCCAGCCAAATCGACGAAGTGCATCGCGATCAACGTGCGTACGAAGCATGCGTGATTTCATCGCATTATGAGCGCCGTGGACAATGGCCACCCCTGCAATAGCGTGATGCGGTTCAAACCACAGCAGAAAAATCGGCGTGGTCATGGTAGCGAGTCCAAAGCCGGCAGGAACCGTCAATGCGGCTGCGAGGAAACAACCCGCCAATCCCAACACCACAAGCAGCAGATCGATGTTGATACCTCCCGAGATGCTGTCATGTGTTTTCGGGATGTATGTTAACGATGCTCAATAGAACGGGTGCGCCACGTCCTCAAACGAGGAAGAAGGGACGTGAACTGATGAGGTGATCGCTCATTCAGAAGCGGCAGCAGCAACAGAGGCGGGGGGCTCAAAGCGAACCTGAATCATGCCGTCCTGTTCTCGGACCTCGTAAATTCGGAGGTCCTTCTTCTTCGACATGGCGCCCACCAGTTTGCCGTATGCAGGAAACAGGGGGAACGGTGACCACTCGACGAGGGAGCCGTCGTTCAGGTTGTGCGTGGTCTGATGAAGCGGGCAACGGACGCAGTCATCCTCCACCTTGGCGCCCCAAGCGAGCGGCCATCGCATGTGGCGACAGAGGGCTTCAGTGGCAAACAGAGCGTTGCCTTGACGGCCGACCATGACCATTTTTCCTTTTACGGTCATCATTTTCTTCTTTCCGGGTTTCAATTTACTTGATTTCATCACGTTGTGCCACGTCATGTCAGCGCCTCCTTGGGAGTGGGATGTTCAACCGCTTGAGGGCACGCTCAGCACTGCGAAGCGCACCCTGGACGGAAGGATGGGTTCGGTGGTCACCGACCACCAAGACGCCGTCCACCTCAATGTCGTCTTGCGATCTGCGGTGGTGGGACGGGTTGATGTGGGGAAGCGCGTGACGAACGGTGGTGGTGGTGATGTGCTCCCATCGTTCAACCGATTCGCCGAACCAAGTCCGAAGCTCTTGCTTAATCGTCGAGGCGTCCGGTGAGCTTGCTGGTTCACCAACCAGTGTGGCAACGACCCAATGCTCGCCGTCCGGATGCGGGTGAAGGTTGGTCGGTACGTGGACGTGGAGGACGCGGTGTTCGTCGTTGTCCCATGTTTCGTTGACCATCAGCCGTGCTTCTCCAAAGGGAGGGTCGGGCGCCGCAAAGGCCACGGTGCTGGTCAAGCGTTCCACCGGTTGATGGTCATCGGCCAGCGCTGGATGCAACGCTGCGGCAACGTGTTGGGGAACAGCCAGCACCACACGGTCGTAGGAACGATGGTCGCCGTTCACCTCAACCGATGTCGCTGAGACAGCAGTGACAGGCGTGTTCAGATGGACCTGCGTGCTGGAAAGACGGCTGGCGAGTTGTTGTGGAACGGCCGCAATCCCGCCCGATGGAACGATCATCTCGCCGTGCGCCATCGCCCCCCATGCAAAATCAGCGAACGCCATCCGCTCGGACAGCGTTGGGTCCAAGGTGATGCCTGCGAAGAGTGGTTCAAGCACGCTGCGAGTTGATGTCCCAAACCGGCGGGCTCGAAGGCCGTCAAGAATGGTGGGTGTCGGACGGTCCATGGACCGTTCGAGGTCTTTTCCTGACGTGGAAAGACGCCATCGAAGAAACCGGAGGCCGTCCATGACGCCCACGGAATTCAGGGTCGGAAGCAGGTATTGCGGCGCGCGAAGTGCATCGCCCAGCACCCGACGCTTTCCGGTCTTGGGGTGTATGGTCATCGTGCAAGCGTCCATCGGTTTGGCATTCAAGGCCTCAACGTCCACCCATCGGTGAAGCGCGGGATAAGCGGTGTGGAGCACGTGAAAACCGAGATCGATCAGGTGGTCGCCCTCCTCCCGGGTGGCCATCCGTCCACCGAGTCGATCACTCGCCTCGTAGAGGTCAACGTCGTGACCCGCCCGCTCGCAACCGAGCGCAACCGTCAGGCCCGCAAGACCGCCACCGACCACTGCAATGCGCATGGTTCACCCTCGCAGTGCGGACATGCCACCATCGAGGTGGAGCACGTGACCGGTCATGTTGTCCGGCGCTCCGGTGAGCAGCCAGTGCATGCTTCCGGCCACCTCGTCGGGTTCGTTGATGCGCTTGAGTGGAATCATCCCCACCGAAGCTTCACGGATGGCATCGGAGCGGAGAACGGTGGCTCCCAGCCGAGTTTCGGTGAGGCCGGGTGCGACGGCATTAACGCGAAGGCCGCGCCCCGCATAGGTTGAGGCAGCGGCACGAACCATGGCCTCGATGCCACCCTTGGCAGCGGCGATGGCTTCGTGATTGGTCAGTCCGTAACTTCCAGCAACGCTTGACGTGAAGACCATGCGGCCCGTGCCGGACTTGAGCATGGCTTTGCCTGCCGTTTTCAGCGCGAGAAAAGCGGAGACGAGGTTGGTTTGAATGACGGCTTCGAAATCCTCGAGTTTGGTGGCGTGAGGCGGACGAAGGGCGATGGAGCCCACGAGGTGAGCCATGCCTGCCATGCCGTGTTCACTCAAACCAGCAGCGTGTGCAACGGCCGATTGAACGGTGGATTCGTCGAGCGCGTCACCTTGAACAAAATGCGCCCCTCGGTCAACGAGGTCGGCGACGCGTTCACCGTCGCGAGCCAAGAGCGTGACATGGTGACCGTCGTCAAGTAACATGGTAGCAAGGTGCCGTGCGATATCACTGCTTCCGCCAACCAAAAGAAATGATTTGCTCATGGATTCATTACAGATTGTGTTGCTTTTATACTGCTGTTTTGGGGGCTTGAACACTGATTGAAAAAGAAAACCGACAAAAGATAACCATGCTTCGAGACGCTCACCCCGCCATCGTCAGAACGGTCTGCAAGGCCGCTTCCATCCACATTCTCGGGGCTGGCCTGAACCCCGAAAAACCCGCTCACCGCGCCGTTCACGATCTCGACGGTAAGGGTTGGCGACTGGTGCCGGTTCACCCACGCGATGCAGGCGGTGCCATTCTCGGTCGCCCCGTTCGCCCTGCCATCGAAGAAGGCCTCTCGCCCGAGGTGGTCGTGTTCTTCCTCGCACCGGAACGAGCAAAGCAAGCGGTCATGGAACTCATGGTTCGCCACGGCCGAGACGGCATGCCGCTGCTGTGGTTCCAGCCCGGTTCGGAACACGAAGACGTGTTGGAAATGCTCAACGAAGCGGGCATTCTCCACATCGTTGACGACTGCATCGTTCGGTTCGTGCAGCGCCACCACCTCAAAAGCAGCCACCGCCATTCGCCCGAGCCGTGGTACCTTCAGGTGCAGGCTCTTGACGAGAGCGGATGCTCGGTGTGGACCGTTGAATCCAACATCACCACGCAAGCCTCTCCGAAGACGCAGCTTGAGTGGTGCGGCGATGCCTTGGATTTGGCACACTCCCAGCACACCGTCGCCCGGTACATTCGTTCGCTGGCGCATCCCGGTGAGGCGGTCGCCGATCTTGCCCTCCGATTGGCCTGATGGTGTCAAGCGGCGTCCGCTGTCGCATCGATGGTGAAGAGTTGCCCTCCCCCTCCAAAGATGGCGTAGTACAGCGTGCCATCGGGATGGAACACCAACGGAAGCGGGGTGCCTGCATCCCAAGCAAAGCGCGTGATGTCCGTCGTGTACGTGTGGGGTTGCTCGCCGGGCATGACGTCGATGCGAAGAATTTCCTGACCGACGGGAAACAAGGTGTTCCACGACCCGTACACCGTGGCATAAAGGGTGAACCCTTCGGACGGTGAAAGACCAGGAAGCGCGGAGTGAACGGGACGAACATCAACACCGTTCATCGATGTGTGGGGGGTCCAGCGGCCGACCGGTGCCTCGGTGCCGGGCGGTATCGGCGTCTCCGGTGCATCGTCGGGCCAGCCGTAGGCCGCCCCAGGAATCATGAAATTCAACTCCTCATCGGGATGATCGCCTTCCCAGTCTCGACCGTTGTCGGTGAAAAAGTAGCCGTGGCCTTCCACCCATACGCCATCGAAGGAATTGCGAACCCCGCTTGCAAGAACCCCGTGCTCACCGGTGGTCGCGTTGACCCACAGAAGGGCCGCATTGCGTTCGTCTGCTTCATCGCAGACGTTGCAGGTCGACCCGCTGTGCCACAGCAACGTGCCGTTGGGCATGACGTCAACCGTGTTGGTCTGGTGGTTTCCAACAGGAATGCCTTCGACGAGGATGCGAGGTTCGACGTAGACCCCACTTTCAGCGATGAGGTAGGAGGTGAGCGTGCCGGCCTCCGACACCACGGCTGCACCGTCCAGCAGGACCAATCCGTGGGGTCGGTCAAGGCCGTTGAGGAGCACCCGCCGTTCGTCGGTTTGGATGTTCAGTTCGGTGATGGCACCGCCGTCCCTGTCGCAGACCAGCAGATGGGTGTCGTTGGCCCACACGAGGCACGTCGGGCCGCCCAAACCGGTTGCTACCCGATCGACCTCGTAGCCGTCGATCACGGTCGGTTCCGAGCCCGAGGCGTACGGATAGATCTGCCTGGCCATGAGCAGTGTGACGAGAAGCGCCACCACGGGAAGCAGGTGCCTTCGCATCGGTTTGTCTGCTCCGTTGGTTGATTTTCAACGATTCGGGCGGACACTCCCGCAAGTGGCGTTTCACCGTTCGCGAACGAACGAGCGCAACGGGTGCGCAGAGCCTCAGTTCTCGTCTCGGGTTCGACCCATGAGAGCCAGCGCACCGATCACAGCGACGAGGGCTCCAGCGGCCATGAAGCCGGGGGTGTCCTCGCTCTCTTCAGCGGGCTCTGCAGCGGGTTCCGAGCCGCCGTCACCGACCACGACTTCGCCAAACATGTCCATGGCGATGTGAGGTTGGCAGGCATAGTAGAACGTCGTGTCTTCGGTGAAGGTGTGGTGGAAGGCGACGTCGCTGGCAGCCTCGCCGGAGGTGATGCCGTT
>CAXGZM010000112.1:0-5143 GCA_964014165.1 uncultured euryarchaeote
CGCAATGCGCTGGTAGTCTTCAACCGAGAGAAGCCCCGCCCACGTATCGAACAATTGGACGGCGTCAGCACCACCGTGGTTCACCTGGTCCGCCAGCAAGTCCCCCACGGCTTCGGCCATCTTCATGAGTACCTGCTGAGAGGCCTCTGGATTGGAAAAGACCGTGGCGCGCGTGTTGTGAAATTCTTTGTCGCCGGTTCCTCCGGCCATGAGGTACATCGAGGTCGTCCACGGACAGCCAGCGAAACCGAGGCGAGCAATGTCGTGGTGGTCCTCGCCGATGGCCTTCAGGGCGTCGGCAGCCCACGGCGCATGCTGACGTGCCGAAAAGGAAGTCCAGTCGTCGGCTTCGTCGAGCGTAAACGGGTCAATACGAATGCCGCCACCGTATTCCACCTCGTACCCGAGCGCTGGCAGGGGCGTCAAGATGTCGCTGAACACGATCGCAGCGTCAATGGAACCGTAGCGATGGATGGGTTGCATCGTGATGTTCGTGCAGAGATCGAGGTCTTGACAGCGCTCCCAAAAGGAGTGCTCAGCGGCGAGTTTTCGGTATTCGGGAAGGTGGCGCCCTGCTTGACGCATGAACCAAACGGGGGTCCGGTCAACGGGTTGGCGGTTCAGAGCAGCAACGATGCGCTCTTGACCGTTCATGCGGTCAACTCCATGTGGGAAAGAGCGTCGTCCATGGCATCGGCGAGGCCGTGGATGTGTCCTTCGTCGTGAGCGGTGGAGATGAAACCAATTTCGTAAGCAGAGGGTGCCAGCATGAAGCCTCGATCCAGCAGTGCCCGGTGCACGTCGGCGTAGAGCGCTGCGCCGTCTTTGGCGATTTGATCGGCGCGAACAGCAGGTTGGCCGTCCCCCGGAGAGAGCCAAAACAGGCTCTCCATCCGCACGAGCCGCATGGGGTTGCCGTGTTTCTCCAGTACGGCACCGAGTTTGTCCTCGAGGAGTTGTCCCAAGCCCTCCATGTAGTCGTAGGCCTCGCTGTCGAGGAGGTCGAGCGTCGTGGCACCGGCGGCCATGGCCAGCGGGTTACCGGAAAGGGTACCGGCCTGATAGACCGGTCCGAGCGGAGAAAGTTGCTCCATGATTTCGTGCCGAGCACCGTATGCACCGACCGGCAAGCCTCCACCGATCACCTTTCCCAGGGCGGTGAGGTCGGGGGTCACGCCGCACAAATCGCCGAAACTCCCGTCTTTGAAACGGAAGCCGCTGATGACCTCGTCGAAGATGAGCAAAGACCCGTGGGCATCGCAGATCTTTCGAAGGCCTCGCAGAAATTCAGGGCGTTGAATCAGCAGCCCGTTGTTGGCCGGGAGCGGCTCGATGACCACCGCAGCAATGTCATCGCCGTGTTCGCTGAAGAGGTACTCCACGGCTTCAAGATCGTCCAGCGGACAGATGAGCGTCGTCGCGACCGTGTCTTGGGGAATACCGGGACTGCTGGCGATGCCAAAGGTGGCCAAACCGCTGCCTGAGGAGACCATCAACGCATCGACGTGGCCGTGGTAGCACCCCTCAAACTTCACGAGCATGTCACGGCCCGTGTAGCCCCTGGCCAGTCGAACGGCGCTCATCACGGCCTCGGTGCCGGAGGAAACGAAGCGGACCTTGTCCATGTGGGGAAAGCGTTGTTTGACTCGTTTGGCGAGTTCAATCTCGCCGAGGTGGGGGGCTCCAAACGACGTCCCTTTCAGCATTTTTTCGTGAACCGCCCCGATGATGTCGGGGTGGGAGTGGCCGTGAATCAAGGGACCCCATGACTGGACGAAATCCACCAACACGTTGCCGTCCACATCGGTAACGTGAGCACCGGATGCTTTCTCGAAGTAGATCGGGTTGCCGTGGACCGATTTGAACGCACGAACAGGGGAGTTCACCCCGCCGACCAAATGCGACAGCGCCTCGTGGTGAAGGGCATCGGACTTGCTGCGATCCATGCGGTTCCCTCACTTGACCCATCGCTTCCGCGCCGCTTCTCGGGCGTGGTAGGTTACCACGACGTCGGCCCCCGCTCTTTTGAACGCTGTCAAGACCTCTACCACCATCTGCTGCCGGCTGGATTCGTCCGTCGTGGCGTTCATGACCATCGCGTACTCGCCGCTGACGTTGTACACAGCCACGGGACGGACGACGTTGTCAGCGACCTTTCGTACAACATCGAGGTAGGGCAGCCCGGGTTTGACCATGATGATGTCCGCTCCCTCGCTTTCGTCCATGTTGGCCTCCAAGAGGGCCTCCTCGTACCCTGAGCGGACGTCCATCTGGTGGGTGGCCCTGTCGCCGAACTCCGGACTGGATTGAGCGGCGTGGCGGAACGGACCGTAGAACGAAGAAGCGTACTTCACGGAATACGAGAGAATACCCGTGTTGGTCAACCCGGCCGTCTCAAAGGCGGTGCGAATCGCGGCCACGCGTCCGTCCATCATGTCGGATGCACAGACGTAATCGGCGCCGGCTTCCCCGTGCGAGCGAGCGATGTCCACCAGCACGTCGATGGAAGGGTCGTTGACGATTTCACCGTCGTGCACGAGTCCGCAGTGACCGTGGTCGGTGGCGGTGCACAAGCACACATCGGTCATCACCACGAGGTTGTCACCGTGTTCGGCCTTGAGTTCCATCACGGCCCGGTGCAGGTGCGAGGAGGAATCGTGGGCGTGACTTGCAGCGGCGTCCTTGTGCTCGCTGGCGACCACACCGAACAACATCACGGCGCTCAGACCGTGGGCGAGGTCTTCGGCCACGGTTTGGAGCAGAACATCCACCGATTGTTGGTGGATGCCGGGCATGCCACGAATCGGTTCGTCCACGCCCGTTCCTTCAACAACGAAGTGAGGCTGAACGAGAGACGACAACACCCCGCCGTCAAACAGCAGGTTGCGGCGAGCTGCCGTCCAGCGGTTGATGCGTGGTCTGATGTTCATCTCAATCCGTCCTGTGTTCTTGCCACCATTTCACGAGCGCTTCCGAGGTAGGGCCGCTTAACACCGACACGCGGGCGTTGCTGAAGTGGTCCAGCGAGGAGATGGTTTTCCGTGCATTTTCTCCCATACAAAGAATTTCGCGCGGGACCTTGAGACTGTTTTCCGCCCATGAACGAGCAGAAGAGGCCGATGAAAGCACCAGCACGTCGAGCGGTTCAACCGCCATTTGCTCGATGGCTTTCGGTCGGTTCTCGTAGCCCGTCCACGATGTCACAGCGAAGCCGGCGTCCCGGAGGGTACGTTCCAGTTCGGGCGCAGCGAGGTCCGACCGAGGCAGGAAGAGCGGGGTGTCAGCGGCGAAACGCTCGACAATGTACGTCGCCAATTCCCGAGCGTTTCTGGCCTGTGCACACACGGCCACCGTGACCCCGAGGCGGAAGCAGGCGCGAGCCGTTCCCTCACCGATGGCCAGCCAGGGGATTCGCCCGATGTCCGGGTTGGATTCGGCAGCGGCCACGGCACATTTGGCGGCAAAGGGCGAAGTCAGCACCAGATACGGCCAGTCCCGCTTGCGCTCATAGTTGTGGAGAAACGAGGAAGGCCACCGGTCAAACAGGGGCACGAGGTCGACGACGGGAACGTTGTCCATCGGTACACCCTGATTGGACAACACCCGTGAGATCCGATCGGAATTAAGCGTCGAGATGTAGCGAGGGCCCGAAGGCGCCATGGGTGGTGTTTCGAGCGGCTGGACGGGGAGGGTGATGTCCAAGCCGTCGGACGGTCCAGCATAGCGGAACATGTCGTAAACCGTCCCCTGACAAAACAGCGCACGCCAGTTTTCCGGCGCCACATGAACGTGCACGTGATCGCCTTGAACGCCCACACCGGCCGGGAACAAACAGCCGCCGCCCACCTCTTTCAGGAGGGCCCGCTCGGCCGCCACATCGTGTTCGGTCGGTTCGTGATTCAGCAGCGCTCGAAGGGGAGCGAGTTCCTCGTAGCGAGCACGCGTGCAGTGAACGGCGATGGCCCCTTGGCCGGGCGCTGTGGGCCAGTCTGCAGGGTTGATGCGGAACGCAGCGAGATCGCCTTTGACGTCGTCGAGTGCTCCAACGCTGTTGAGCCGCTTCACCCCCACCTCGGCCAGCACCACGGCGTCCACACGCCCTTCCATCAAGCGTGAGATGCGTGTCTCCACGTGGCCTCGGACCGCCAGCGGAACGATGTCAGGGCGCTGACTGAGGAGGAAGGCTTGACGGCGTCCGGAGACGGTTCCAAACGTTGCGCCGTCAGGAAAGACCTCGAGGATGGACGAAAGGGGGGTGGAATCGGTATCGTTGAGCACCGATTCGAGCGAAGGGACGCCCTTTGAGGCTCGTGTGATGACCAAGTCCGTGGTGCACCCTCGCTCGAGGTACGCCAGGTTCGACACCCGCTCGTCAACGTCAACGGGAACGTCCTTGCTCGAATGAACGGCGATGTCCACCTCACCGGAGAGAAGGCGGTCGTCGATGGCATGGATGAACTGCCCGACCGAAGCCGACAGCTGGCCGCCCAGACTCCGGTCGCCGGTGGACGTCAACGGAACCAAGACGGCCTCAATGCCGTGGCGAGCGAGGGTATCACGGACCGTGTTGGCCTGCCACATGGCGAGGTTCGAAGCACGTGTCCCGATACGTACGGTCATGAAGCCCCTCCGAAAACCGAGTTCGGCTTGCTCATCGCCAACACGGAGCGCTGGACTTCATGGTCAACATGAGCAAGGATGGCTGAACTCAGTGTTCGCTCCGTGGACACCACGAAGTTTGACAGGGCCGAGAGGTGGAACGGAGAGGTTTGGTGGCAAATCCACGTGGCGATTTCTCTTGAGAATGCACCGAGTTGAGGAACGTCTTCGGGGGAGGCGTGCTGAGAGGTCTCCCACGTTTTTGCAAGCCCTTCCATGGTTTGATAGACGTGGGCACGGAATTTTCCTTGCGCTTTGTTCTCCAGGGCTTCGCTGTAGCGTTCTTGAATCGTGTCGATCATGGCTTCGCTTTTGGCGAGTGTTGAGCCATAGTCCCATTCTTTGCCGAGGTTTCGAGAGACCTTGATCCAGTGGTTCATCCCAAGCAGTGTTTGGTGTTCGCCTACGCCTGATTCGTCCAATGAAGGCGGCCATGAGAAATCCATGATGGTGGTGGGGCCAGCCACGGGGAGCGAGTGCTGAT
>CAXGZM010000113.1:0-5101 GCA_964014165.1 uncultured euryarchaeote
TCGTCGCTGCCGGTACATCCGGACTGGAAGCCGTTCCCGGGGACTCCAGTGTCTTTTCCATCTCCGTCCGCAACACCGGCAACGCACCGGCGCAGTACAGGCTTGAGTGCAATTCTGAGCAACGGTGGCAGGTCATGCTCGGGACGTCCAACTCCTCACAAATTGATTTTGAGCCGCTGAACATTCTCGAATACCTTCCCATGACCATTCGGGTGTTCGTTCCCTTGGTGGCCGACGGTGTACCTTCTGCAGGGGATACCGATACCGTCACGTGCTACGTGACTTCGTTCACCGATGCGAGCATGAACTTCACGGAGAGCGTGGTCATCACGGTGCTGGCGCAGGAATCCTTTGACGTTCATCTCGAGGACGACGACGGAAAAGTGGGTCCCAACCACCTCGCGTCCGATGTGGCGGTTGACAGCGGTCAAATGGTCCACATGAACATGAGCATCGAAAACACAGGAAACATCGAAATTGACCTCGACGTTTCTGTCCTGCCCGACAACCCGCAGTGGGCCATCCAAGTCTCACATGACGGGGACCAAGATTCTCGTCGGGTCGCCTTGGACCTCGGTCCCGGTGAAACCAAACGCGTTCAATTCGTCTTTGGTGTACCGATCACAGCGGAGGAAGGTGACAGCAACGTCTTCACCATTCGTACGGAGAGAAGTCCCTCGAACTTCCGTCAAAACATCACGACCCTGGTGGTCAAGGATGAGTTGGGCATCTCGCTCACGCCACCGCAGGACAATCACATCGATACCGTCGTTTCCGACCTGTATTCCTATGGTGAATTCGTCGTTCGAAACACCGGCAACACCAACTTGGGCTTGACATGGACGCACGGCCTTGCACCGGACGGTTGGTCGGTTGGTTTTGCCAACCCCACGGTCTATTTGGAACCGAGAGAGGAAAAGATCGTCCGATTCGGTTTGATTCCACCACCTCAAGCCGAGGTGAGCGACAATTCCTTCGACATGCTGGTCAACGTGAACGCGACCAACAACGGCCGGTTCGTTGAGGCTTCCGAAACAATTTCGATTGGTGTGCTTCCCTCGTCGTTTGGCAACATCACGGCCAGCAATGCCATTGAGGGACTGTTCCAGGGGATTTCACGGGACGACGGCCGCACGGAAACCTTCGTGATCCGAAACGACGGAAACACGGTCCTCAACGCAGATCTGACCGCCGCTCTGCTCGATAAAAACGATGAGCAACGAAGCGACTGGACCGTCGAAATCTCGCCGTCTGAGATCTCCGACCTCGCCGTGGGAGAGGAAGTGGAAGTATCGGTCTCGTTGATGCCGTCTGAAGACGTCGAGCGTGGTTCGGCACGGCTGCTGTTGAACCTCTCAGCGGAGGGCGCTTTGGTCGCATCGATTGAGCGGGATGTTAGCGTGGAAATCGCCTCCGGCTCAGGCGGACTGTTCAACATCCTACCGCCCGCCGTGAGCATCACACTGATGATCGTCCTCGTGGTCGGTGGATTGGTCCTTGCACGTCGCATGAAGGCGTCGGGAGCGCTCGTTGATGACGGAACCACGCTGGTGGCGCCCAACACCCACACCAATCCAGACATGCTGGGCGAGCGACGTGATGATGCGTTGGATCTCGGTACAGCGGTCGATGAACTGACCAGCGGTGAAGTCAGCGATGAGGAGATTGCCAAAGCTATCATGCAGTCCATGGATTTGCCAGCCACACCGGCTCCTGTGCCCCAAGGTTTGCCACCGAGCGGCATGCCGCCCAAGGCCAAGCTCCCGGCAGGTCTCCCGCCAGCTGGCATGCCACCCACTCCTGCGAAATCGCTTCCATCGCTTCCACTGCCAATTCCTGCACCAGCACCCGCTCCTGCGCCGATGCCGGCGCCTGCTCCTGTGGTTCAACAAGGACCCCCGCTCCCTCCCAGCGGCCTGCCAGCAGGCTGGACCATGGAACAGTGGCAGCACTACGGGCACGAGTGGCTCCGGCGGCAAGGATGATTCGTCAAGATTGAAAGGGTGGAGGCAGTCCACCCGCTATGAGCAGCATCGTGTTGTTTGGTCCTCCGGGTGCGGGCAAAGGCACCCAAGCTCAGCGCATCATGGAACACACGGGGCTTCCACAAATTTCCACGGGCGACATGCTGCGTGCGGCCGTGAAAGCCGGAACGAGCGTGGGTATGGAGGCCAAGGGCTACATGGATCGTGGCGAACTTGTCCCCGATGACGTGATTCTCGCCCTCATCAACGACAGGATTCAGGAGCCGGATGCTGCCGCCGGGGTGATGTTTGACGGGTTTCCACGAACCGTTCCTCAAGCCACAGCACTTGCTGACATGACCGAGATTTCTCACGTGCTTTCCATTGAGGTTCCCGATGCACGCATCGTCGAGCGGATTTGCGGCCGATCCACGTGCGGCAACTGTGGACGAGTGTACCATGACACGTTCAATCCCGTGCCGGCATCGGGTTGCGTTTGCGGCAACTACCAAGAGAAACGCCGAGCAGACGACAACGAAACAACGGTGCTCAACCGGCTCTCCACCTATCACGAGCAAACCTCTCCATTGGCGGCTTGGTACGATGACCAGGGGCTTTTCCATCGCATCAACGGCGACCGCGCCATCGATGAGATCACGAACGATTTGCTTGCCGTCTTGAACTGAGGTGCTGGTATGGGCCGCAGGAGGAACACGCGTTCATCCAAAAAGCAACAGCGGAGGTTGGCTGGGCTGGAGGCGCAACGGCACCTCGGAAGCATCATGAAATCCCCGGACCACCATCATCCGAAGGTGGTTCAAGCCGCCGCTGTTCACCTCATCAAAACCTCGCAGCGTCATCGTCTTCCTATCCCTCGCTCCGTCAGCGACCGAGTGTGCAGGAAGTGCTGGGTACCCCACGTCGATTCCCGTTCGTTTCGCGTTCGTATCAAGGCGGGTCAGCGCATCAAAACCTGCTTGAAGTGCGGCAGTATCCGCAGGTTTGGTGGTGGACCAAAGCACCACAGGGTTCAGCGAGGAGGTGGAGCACATGAGTGATGTGCCTGCCCATGTTCTTCGCCAAGCGAAATCACGTGATTTTCGTCCGAGCGTTCGCATTGGTAAATCCGGGTTGAGCGAGACGGTGCTGGAGGAAATTCGTCAACAACTTCAGGCAAAATCGCTTGTGAAAGTCAAGGTCAACAAAGGACTGTTCGAACGCGAACAGCGGAGTGAGGTCTGGACGTACCTTGCTGACAACACCAACGCCACGGTGGTCTTGCAGCGAGGAAACATCGGTGTTTTGTGGCGCAGGTAATCGTTAACGAAGCAAAGGGTCAAAGGGTGCATTCATCCCCCAACAACCACGAGGCATGTCCATGAATGCACATCTTTTCACGAACCGAAGTCGACAAATTGCGTTCGGTCTGCTGATGTTTATTGGAGCCATGATGGTTGCCAACCCTTCGCAGGCAGGTGGCGGTGGCGGCATCGGTCTGGACATTACCATCAAGGACGGTCTTGAAACCCAGGCGGTGTACGTTGGTCTTGCCATCCTCATCGCTGTGTACGTGCTCATCATTTTCGAAACGGTTCACCGAACCTTGGCTGCCGCTGTGGGCGGCGTGGTCGCGATGCTGGCCCTCAACTACTACGATACAGGGGACACCCTGACGCTGGCCGAGGTCACCACGATGATCGACTGGGAAACCATCGGTCTGCTCCTCGGTATGATGGTCATGGTTGGTATTCTGTCCAACACCGGTGTTTTCGAGTACTTTGCCGTCCTTTCCTACAAGAAAAGCGGAGGATCCATTTGGACCCTGGTCGTGATTTTGTGTTCCGTGACCGCTGTTCTCTCGGCGTTCCTCGACAATGTCACCACCATGTTGTTGTTGACGCCCGTCACCATTCAGCTTGCCAAAGTGCTTGACATCAAACCGATACCCCTGCTCATCTCCGAAGTGTTGTTTTCGAACATCGGTGGAGCAGCTACGATGATCGGCGACCCGCCCAACATCATGATCGGCTCGGGTCTATCACCCGACAAAATCGCCTCGGCAGAGGGTGGAAAGTACGCTTACATGTCCGACTACGGTGTCACTTTCAACGACTTCATCATCGAAATGGGCCCGGGCATCTTGATGTGCATCGTCCCGAGTTTCATGCTGCTCAAGTGGTATTATGCGGACGAGTTTTCAGGTTCTCGCATTCGTGACGTCGCCGAGCTCGAATCCAAGTACGGCATCAAAGACGCCAAGATGCTCAAAGTTGCAGGATTCATTTTGGTCTTGGTCATCCTCAACTTCTTCCTTCACCCCATCACCCATATCGCTGTTTCATGGATTGCACTTGTTGGTGCTGTCGTCATGCTCCTGGCCACGGATCGCCACGAACTCGAGGAACCCCTGCACCACGTTGAATGGACCACCTTGCTCTTTTTCGCTGGCCTCTTCGTCCTCGTTCATTCACTCCAGTACATGGGTGTCATTGCGTTCATCGGAGAATACGTCGAGCGCGCCATCGCCTTCTTCGGCAGCGATACCGGCGACGGCCAAACGGTTCGCCTTGCTGCGGCCATTCTCATCGTCCTTTGGGTTTCTGCCGTGGCCTCTGCCTTTATCGATAACATCCCTTACACGGCCACCATGATTCCGATCGTTCTGCAAATTGCTGACAACCTCGGCGACTACCTCCTCGGTCCATTGATTTGGGCTCTCGCCTTTGGCGCTTGCCTGGGTGGCAACGGTACGCTCATCGGTGCGTCAGCCAACGTTGTGACAGCCGGCATGTCGGAAGAGGCCGGCTACCCGATTTCGTTTAACGAGTTCTTCAAGGCGGGTTTCCCCATCATGATCCTCACGACGTTCATCGTCTCGCTCTACATGCTCCTCGTCTACATTGTTGGTGGAGAAGACAACGGCACCTACGTCAAAATCATCCTTGTTGGCATCACCATCCTGAGCATCATCGGGCAGTTGGCTCGTGGTCGTTCCAAGGGCAAAACCTTCGCTGAGGCCCTCGTTGATGACGAGATGGACGGCATTGAGGAAATGGTCATCGAAGCGAAGTCCGTCGTTGTCGGCATGCTCCGCACCGAAGAAGAGTGATGGTCCAACCGAGCGCTGACTTGAAGTC
>CAXGZM010000114.1:0-5049 GCA_964014165.1 uncultured euryarchaeote
ACCCTATACCTCGTCGGCAGCGTCAGATGTGTATAAGAGACAGTGACTGGGACGAGGCCGCAAGCCGCCGCAACATGTTGAATCAGGGTCCAGGCTCGTCATGAAATGAAACATTTCATGCACACGTGAGGCTGTCTTTGAATCGTAAAGGAGGGTTCAAGTATGGTCGTCGGTGGGCTTTCTACACATGTCCATCGTCATCATTGCTGAGAAACCCAGCGTTGCCGAGGACCTTGCCAACGTCCTTGGCGTCGCAAAGAAAAACGAAACACACTGGCACAGTGAGGACATCATCATCACGTGGGCCATCGGTCACCTTCTTGAACTCAAGTACATGGACGACTACGATGACGCTTTCAAAAATTGGAGAGGCACCGTCGACCGGCTGCCGTTCATTCCTGATTCGTTCCAATACAAACCCAAAGGTGGGCGTGGAAAGAAACAGCTGTCTGCCATTTTGAAACTGATCAAAGACAAATCCGTGACTGAAATTGTCAATGCCTGCGACGCTGCTCGTGAAGGTGAACTTATCTTCAGGACCATTGTTCAACACGCCAAAACCAAGACGCCAACATCGAGGATGTGGATGCAGTCAATGACACACGACGCCATGCTGAAGGCATTTGAAGCCCGCCAGTCCGGCGAGACGTACCAAGCACTCAGCGATGCGGCCTATTCCCGCTCGCAAGCAGATTGGATCATCGGCATGAACGGGTCAAGAATCGCAACACGGCTCCCCCAAAATCGAGACCGTTCGGCCAATTCGCTCGGCAGGGTGCAGACCGCAACCCTCGCCTTGGTCGTTGACCACGAACTCGAGGTGTTGTCCCATGTTCCCGTCCCGTACTGGCAACTCAACGCCACGTTCACCGCAGGGGATGCACGCTGGACGGGACGCTGGGAGCGAACCGGACACAAAGATGATCCCGATCGTCCGGAGTACAAAGCACACCGCATCATGGATCCCAACGAGAAGGAGGCCATCGAAGCCATGCTGGCTTCCAAGAGCGGATTCACGGCCGAGGAGCAAAGCCGAATCAAGAAGGAACAGCCGCCCCTCAATTTCGACCTCACCACCTTGCAAAAGCGTGCCAACAGCATGTGGTCCTGGTCTGCAAAACGAACCCTTGGTGTTGCCCAAGATCTCTACGACCGATTCAAGCTCACCACCTACCCACGAACGGATTCCAAGCACCTCCCGGAAGACATGCACGAGACCGTTGCAAAAACGCTCGACCAACTCAGCGCACAAGGCGATTACACTGAACATGTCAAGCGGCTCCAATCTGAAGGTCTCTCAAATTCAAAAAGGAATTTCAACAACGCCAAGGTTTCCGACCACTACGCCATTGTACCAACAGGGCAAACACCGCCCAACAATTTTGGAGGAGACCATGCAAAACTCTACGATTTGATCGTCAGGAATTTCCTTGCCTCGTGGCATCCAGTCTCCGAGTGGACGGTCACCAAGCGAAAAGCGATCAAAGACAACCATCAGTTTGTGAAAGAAGTCGAGACGCTCGCCACACCTGGATGGCGGGCTGTTGTCCCGAAAAAGGACAAAGTCCCCGAGGGTTGGGGCAAACTTCCAGCCAACCCGTGCGAAGCATCCCTCGATTCCCATGAATTTTCAGAGGAATTCAGTAAGCCAAAAAATCGGCTCAAAGAAGCAAGCCTCCTGCAGCTGATGGAACATGCAGGGAAACACATTGAGGATGACGAACTGGCTGACGCCATGAAGGAAAAGGGCCTCGGGACGCCCGCAACGCGCGCCGACACCATCGAGAAACTGCTCAACAGGAATTACATCCGACGGTCTCGAAACGGGACCATCAGTGCCGCCCCACACGGCATTCGGATGATTGACGTGTTGCGTAGGATACCCGTGGAATGGATCACCTCACCCGAATTGACGGGGGACATGGAAGCGTCCCTGCTGTCCGTTCAGCGTGGCGAAACGCCGATGCAGACCTACATGGACAAGATCATCCAACAAACACAGACCATGGTTGAGCGAATCCGCGACCATGACCGCAATACGCTCTATCTCGAGGAGGAGCGTCTTGGTTCCTGCCCGTCGTGTGACGGGAACATCATGGAAAACACACTGGCCTACCAGTGCGAACACAACAAAGGTCGAAACGAAGGATGCTCGTTCGTGTTTTGGAAGGACACTTCCGGACGCTGGTTTGACCGGACAACTGCTTCACGATTGATTGAGCAAGGATCGCTGGAAAACCTGCATGGATTCTACTCCCAAGCCGGCGAAGGGTACGAAACCTCGGTGGAACTCAAGAAGGACGGGAAAGTGGTCAGCAAGGGGTCTGGCTCGGGCGAGGCGTCCGAAGACGACGAGGTCCTGTGTCCTTGCCCCGTGTGCGACCACGGCTCAATTCGCATCACAAAAACCGCTTATTTGTGCGATAATCCGGAGTGTACCTTCCGTGGAATGCAGAACGTGATGTGCAAGCGCGTCGTAACCCCGGAGGAAGCAAAACCCATCTTCACAGAGGGCAAGTCTACGCTCCTTGAAGACTTCACATCTCGTCGAAACAAGCCGTTCAATGCCTACCTGAAGCTTGACAAAAACAGAGTCAAGTACGATTTCCCGCCAAGGGCGCCTGCAGCAGATGCGAAGCGATTTCCTGTCGTGGAAGGCGTGGTCGCCGTTTGTCCCAAAACCAAAGCCAACATCGTTGAGACCGAAACCCACTACACCGTTGAGGACGGTTCGACGGATTGCAAAATTCACATCGAGCGTTGCATTTCGAAACGTGATTTAACCCGAGATGAAGCGAAAACGCTCATCGAAACCGGTTCGGTTGGACCGTTTGACGATTTTATTTCGAAGAAGACAAACAACCCCTTCAGCGCCTCGCTCTACTTGAAAAAGAACCAGTCGGTTGGCTACAAGTTTGCAAAACGGTCGTAAACGGCTTGCGTGGCGAAGGAAGGTTGAAACAATGCCTCCCCGAGCCAAATTCATGGACAGGTGGGACTACGATGTTGTCATCGTTGGTGCGGGACCTGTTGGTGGCAGGGCTGCCACCCTCCTCAGTCAAGACGGATTGAAGGTCTTGATGCTCGAAGAACACGAGGAAATCGGGCGTCCTTTCCAGTGTGCTGGCCTCGTCACACCGAGCGCCATGGACGTTGTCAACGGCCATCACACGGTGCTTGAGGAAGTGGACGGTGCGCTGATTCACGGACCGAGCGGTACCCTGGTTCCTGTGGGAACGGAAGGGACGCTTCGAACGTACGTTGTTTGCAGGAAGCGGTTCGACCAGTACGTCGTCCAGCAAGGCATGGAAGCGGGAGCCGAATTGTGGTTGAACACCGTGCCGACCTCAGCCGAGCGAGAAGAGGAGGGGGTACGTTTGACGGTTCTTCGCGACGGGGAAACCGTGCAACTCACCACGAAGCTTCTGATCGGCGCAGATGGAGCGCACAGCTGGACACGTCGGACGTTCAAAATGGGCCGACCAAAGGAACTGATGATCGGCTTTCAAACCGAAGTTGTTGGCTATGAGGGGCGGGATCGATGGTTGGAAATGTACAGCGGAAGTTCCATCGCACCGGGTTTTTTCGCATGGGTGATTCCCTCAGGGTTCGGAACCCATCGCATTGGACTGTGGTCAACCGCCGACCGCCTCAACGGCCGCAGCATCGAATCCTGCTACCAAGATCTGATGGATCACCCGCTCTGGAGAGACCGCTTTGAGAACACCCAAGAAATTGCAAGGTATTGCGGCCCCGTTCCCTCAGGCATGGTCAAACACACGGTGAAAGACCGTGTCATGCTCCTCGGTGACGCAGCAGGCATGGCAAAGCCAACAACGGGCGGTGGTATCGGGCCAGGCTTCCACCAAATCCAATGCATTCACGAAGCGTTAGCGACGGCCGTGAACGCGAATCAACTTTCAGAAAAACATCTGAAGGCCATCACCAAGCAGCCCTGGAGTGCGATGAAAAAGGAGCAAGACCGTGCACGAACCCTCCGCAACCTTCTCGTGAGCGATTGCACCGACGAGGTCCTCGATAAGCACTTCATCAATTTCGCCCACCCGGACACGCTCAGCCTGATCAACGCCATCGGGGACATCGAAAAACCCGTTCCGTTGGGCATGGCTCTGCTCAAGCAAGTTCCTGCGTTCCGCCCACTTGCACTCAAGGCGGGCGTTCGGTTGTTGCTTTCGTGAGGTGCGCCCATGAAGCAGCTCATTGAACAGCATCGAATCCGCTATCCACCGTTCGAGGCTGCCCGCTGGCTGCCAGAATCGCTGCCCATCGCTGAACAGGATTATGAAATCGGCGAGTTTGCTTCGATTGAAGAGGCGAAAACGAAACTGAGCGAGTGTCCGCCACCCTTCCGATTGGGCCACGCACAGAGTTGGCTTATGGAGCGAAGGTACCTCTACGGCGACGAAGAACTCGCACCGCAATCAGCCAGTCGCCATTTGGAAGAGGAGGCCTATGTCCGACTGGTGAAGCGCCAACGTCGAGGATGGTACCTCATCCCCAACCCCATACATCACATTCTGCGCCAGTTCATCAACGCCGTGGTCATTGTGTTGTTGGTGAGTTTGTTCTACCTGTTCATCTCCCCCGTTTTGGAGGCGTTGAACGTTCCCGTTTACGGCCTCGAAACCGTACGTTGGGGCTTGCTTGATTACCCAGCCCTTGCTGTTTTTATTGTCCCGCTTATTTTTGCTCCCCTGTTCATCCGAGTCTTGGCCAATTTGATCGAACTACGCCGGCAAAACATGTTCTTGAAACGGGACCTGAAAACGCCCATCATCGCTTTTGCACAACCCAGCACCGCCGACGAGGACCTCATCCTCAACGTTGAATTTCCCGAGTGGGATGACACGTGGAACCACGTGGATGCCATCCTTCGAGTCGGCGTTCTTCCACCTGCAAGAGAATCCCTCCTCAGTACGCTGCAACGCGACCCAACCCGGCAGCCTCCACCCGGGCTCTCAACGGAACTGCCGCACCATTGGGAAATCGGTCTTGATGACGGTACAGCAGGTGGAGAGGACGCCCCGA
>CAXGZM010000115.1:0-5048 GCA_964014165.1 uncultured euryarchaeote
ATCCGCTTTGGGATTCGCCGTAATCGCCAACCTCGATCACCCGGTAGGTGTTGGACTGCGAGGAACCGAGTGAGGTCGGCAGGCCGTTGGTGGCCGAGGTGATCGGGCTTCGATAGGTCACGACTCGCTGCGTGGTGATGTCAGCAAGGAGGTCAAGGACGAAAATGTCGTCATTACCGTCTTGGTCGGCGTCGCCGACGGCCATGTCCCACACCCAAAAGTGGGAGAACCGCTCGCCGATGGACCAGTCTCGGTTGTCACATCCGCCGTTCTCAATGATGGTAACGTTGCCGGGCTCACCGGCCGGTGCACCCTGGTCGTTGGTCTTGAACGGGTTGTTCTTCTGGTAGATGACGATGTCAGGGGCGTTGTCGCCGGTGAACTCACCGACTTCGACCTGTTCAACGTTGGCAAACTCGTCCCAGTCAGCGTTTCGGCTCTGGTTTCCAGCGACCCAGACATCCTGCCGCTCGTTGAAGTTGCCCTGTCCGTCGTTGTACAGGATCGTCATGGAGTGGGTTCCGTCCGTGGCGATGGCCATGTCGTTATGGCCATCACAATCGAAATCGCCGATGGCGACATCCATGGGATCTCGGTTGGTGGTGTAGGTTCGTGCAACGGATGCACTGGCGGTGGTCGCCAGAGCAGCGGTGGTGCTGAGCACCATGAGCAGCGTCAAGAAAATGCTGCGCATTCGGGCCTTAGAGAGGTCGTTTTGGGTAAACATGGACATCACTTGGTTTGCGGACGTCCTGTTCGGATATAATGCCTTTGTACTCAAGTTCCCCATCAACTTGGGCGCAAGCCCTCGTTTATGTTCAAAAATTGGAGGCTTTTCTCCCTCCGAATTTCCGTCGTAAGACGCCGCTTAGATTCGACCGGACAACCACTTCGGAGAAGGCCCCCATCCGGTGGCATCGCCGCCGTGAATTTTCACGAGTTTTCCTGCAGAAAACAACGATTCGAGCCACACCTCAAGCGCCGTACCCTCGCGTCCGCCAAGTTTGCTGCTGGCGATCTCCTCAATGTCCTCGGTTCGAAGGCCGGTACTGCCGTGGTCCCGAACCACGAGTTGAAGCAATTCTCGCAGCCATGCCTCAGCCATGGGGTCGACGCTCGTTGCCCCTTGGACGGGGACGGGCGGGTCCATGTCTTCGAGGATGTCCATGAGATCAATGATGTCAGGGCGTTCTGCGGGTTCAAGACCTGCTTGACTCAGCTTCTCTTGAAGATTCAATTCGCCGATCGGCCGGCGGACAACGGGAATTCGACTCGGGTCGGGTGTGGGCCCCATGTCTGCCGGAGGTTGGTCCTCGGGTGCGTCCTCCATCTCGATGTTCTCGCCGGCTGCTTGACGGTCCCGGCTTACGCTGGACAGGTTGCTGGCTCTGACTTGTGTCCCCGTCGGCATGGTCCATCCCACGCCCGTCAGGCCGAGGTCGTCAACGTGCTTGCTCACCCAATCGGCATCGCCCTCAATGACGATGTTGACATCGTGGTCGTCGGACCGGAATCGGTACCTGACGTTACCCCGGAGTTGGCGCATAGGAGGGGTCCTCTTCTCGTTTGATTTTCAATCTGCTGCCTTCATGCAGAGGTTTGGGCCATCTCGCGAAGGACCGTGTGGAGGATGCCGCCGTTGCGATAATACTCGACTTCAACCGGCGTGTCGAGACGAACCTGGGCTTCGAAAGTCATGGATGTCCCGTCGTCGCGCTCGGCGGTAACGGTCACCCACTGGAGCGGTTGGACATCGTCGCCCAGCGGGATGGTGAAGGACTCATGGCCGGTCAGACCCAGTTGTTCGTGAGACTCCCCGTCTTTGAAAATCAGCGGGAGGACCCCCATGCCGACCAAATTGGACCGGTGGATGCGTTCAAACGACGTGGCGATGACCGCTTTGACCCCGAGCAAATACGTCCCTTTTGCGGCCCAGTCGCGAGAAGAGCCGGTGCCGTATTGGCTGCCCGCCAGGACAACCTTTGGGGCGGCAATTTGTGCGGCATCGTACACCGACATCACCTCGTGGGTTTCGTGGTTGAGAGCGTAGCCGCCCTCGGTACCGGGGGCCATTTGGTTGCGAATACGAACGTTCGCAAAGGTGCCACGCATCATGATTTCGTGGTTGCCTCGACGGCTTCCAAACGAATTGAAGTCGCCCTTCTCGACGTTGCGCTGAACCAGCCATTGGCCTGCGGGGCCATCCGCCGGGAACGAACCCGCCGGCGAAATGTGGTCGGTCGTGATGGAATCGCCCAGTTTGAGCAGGACCTTGGCACCCTCGATCGAAACGATCGGGTCGGGCGTTGCAGAGAGGCCGGAAAAGAAGGTTGGCAAGCGAATGTAGGTTGAGGCATCTTGCCAAGGATAGAGCGGCGATGGCTCGGCCGGAATGCTGTTCCATCGGGGCTCGTTCATGGCATCTGCGTAGCGTTGACGGAACATGTCGGGCGTGATGACCTCCATGGCCTTGTCGACGTCCGCCTCGGAAGGCCAAATTTCATCCAGCATCACCGGTTTGCCTTCTGAATCGTAACCGATGGGCTCCGTGGTCAAATCCATCTCCAGGTTGCCGGCAATGGCGTAGGCCACCACCAGGGGTGGACTGGCCAGGTAGGAAGCCTTCACTTTCCCGTGGACTCGGCCTTCGAAGTTTCGGTTGCCTGAAAGCACCGAGCCGACGATCAAACCGGCCTCGTCAATGGCCGCCTCAATGGGTTCGGGCAGCGGTCCGGAGTTTCCGATGCAGGTGGTGCAGCCGTAGCCGACGGTGTGGAATCCCATGGCGTTGAGATCGTCTTGCAAGCCGGTGGCTTCGTAGTATTCGGTGACGACCCTGCTGCCCGGGGCGAGTGAGGTCTTCACCCACGGTTTGACCGAGAGCCCACGCTGGCGTGCGTTGCGAGCGAGCAAACCGGCTGCCATCATCACACCCGGGTTGGAGGTGTTGGTGCACGAGGTGATGGCGGCGATGACCACATCGCCGTGGTTCAGGTCGAACATCTCGCCGTCCATCTCCACGATGGCGCCTTTCGACAAGTCCTCGGGAGCGAGCCCGTGGCCGTGATGACCCACCTCGTGGGTCAGGCTTTCAACAAAGTGAGATTTCATTTCGTTGAGATCGACACGGTCTTGAGGACGCTTGGGTCCGGCCAAAGCAGGAACGACGTTGTCGAGGTTCAACTCCAACACGGCGGTGTAGGATTTCTCCGCTGCATCATCCCCGCACCAAAGGCCTTGGGCCTTGGCATAGGCTTCAACGCCTGCCACGGCGGTGTCTTCGCGCCCCGTAAGGCGGAGGTAGTCGAGGGTGCGCTCGTCGACCGGGAAGAAGCCGCAGGTGGCGCCGTATTCGGGCGCCATGTTGGCGATGGTGGCGCGGTCGGCCAGCGAAAGGGCCTTCATGCCGACACCAAAGAACTCGACAAACTTCCCGACCACGCCGTGCTCACGAAGCATCTCAACAATGCGCAACGTCATGTCGGTGGCGGTCACGCCGGGCTGCAAACTGCCGGTCAAGCGAACACCAACAACGTCGGGAGCGAGCATGTAGATCGGTTGGCCAAGCATGACGGCCTCGGCCTCAATGCCGCCCACACCCCATCCAAGGACACCCAAGCCGTTGACCATGGTGGTGTGGGAATCGGTGCCCACCAAGGTATCGGCCAACCAAACGCCGTTCTCTTGCCGAGCCACGCTGGCGAGGAATTCGAGGTTGACCTGGTGAACGATGCCGCGAGAAGGAGGAACAGCTTGGAAGTTCGCAAGGGATTGCTGGCCCCACTTGAGGAAGGTGTAGCGTTCCATGTTGCGGTGGTATTCGATGTCGAGGTTCATGTCGAGGGCATCACTGCTGGCGCCGGAAACGTCCACCTGCACCGAGTGGTCGATGACCAAATCCACGGGCACTTGGGGGTTGACCTTCTCGGGGTCACCGCCCATCTCCACCATGGCGTCGCGTAGCGCTGCCAAATCCACGACAGCGGGCACCCCGGTGAAATCTTGGAGAATAACGCGAGAGGGGCGGAAGGGAATCTCGCCTCGCTCGCCGTCCGGCGTCCACGCTGCGATTTTGCGGATGTCATCTTCGGTGATCAGGAAGCCGTCGTTGCCTCGCAAGGCGCCCTCGAGCAGAATGCGGATGGAGTAGGGCAAATGGGCCGTAGGAATGCCGTTGGCGTCGAGGGCGTCAAGGGCGAAATACTCGCCACCGACACCGAGGGTCTGCCGTGCGTTGAAGGGGTCCAGTGTCGCCATGTTTTACGGGAAAACCCGCCCGTCTATGAAGAAAACCCTTCACAACCCACGTTGGGTTGAACGGCACCAAAAAGCGCTGACTCAATCAAAAGGTCGCTCGCTTCACCAGAATTCGTACCAGGGCTTGGTTTCCGAACCAACAAAAGTGGCGGAGACCAACTCGACATCCTGCGTCGGCCTGTCGTTTTGACCCGTTTCGGTTCCGGAAATGGCCGTCACATGCTCGCAGCCGCTGGTGACTTCGCCGAACACGGTGTGGACGCCGTCCAACCAACTTGGCGTGCTGTCGTTAGGAATGAGGAAGAACTGGCTTCCACCGGTGTTGGCAGCGCTGGTCTTGGCCATCGAGATGGTGCAGGGTTCGTGGTCGAGTCCGTTGTCGGCTTCGTCGGGGATGGTGTAGGAGGTTTCCTGGCAGTTGGCCTCGGAAACGCCGTTGTCGCCGTTGCAGTAGCCAAACCACTTGGCTGCGTGGCCACCGGTACCGTCGCCGTTGGTGAAATCGCCGCCCTGAATCATGAAATCGTCGATGACACGGTGGAAAATGGTGCCGTCGTAATCGCCGTTTTGGACGAGGAGTTTGAAGTTCTCAACGTGAACCGGCGCCAAATCGGGGTACAACTCAATGGTGACCGTCCCGCTGCTGCCGCTGCCCCATGTCAGTTCGAATTCAACGATGTCGGTGGTCGTGTCGCCTCGGTTGGCGACGTTGATCATCGCAAGCACGAGCACGCCAGCCAGGAAAATCGCCACGATACCGGCGGGCGTGGGCGTGCCGTCGTTGAGCAAGC
>CAXGZM010000116.1:0-4913 GCA_964014165.1 uncultured euryarchaeote
GCCGACGTCTCAAGCCAGGGTGATGCGACGGTGGAAACAGGCGAGGTCTTGCCCGGGAATGCAGCGTTGAACCTGACCATCGACCACCGTTTCACCAACAGCGGTTTGCGTCTTCTGGGCGGTGCCATTCAGTGCCGCATCCACATGGATCTGGAAACCTTTGACGAGGACGTTCTCGGGGAGCGCATTTGGTCAAACCAAAGTTCGGAGTGGTTTGACTTGCCAGCAGGGCAGGTCGAGCATGCCCTGTTGAACGCACCCGAATCCCTCTCCGGGGAGCTGAACCTTTGGATCGAGGCACGAACGAGCGAGGACTGGGACTTGGTGGTCGACAGCACGCCGCTGACGTTCTTCCTGAACGGCGAGGGCCCAACCCTGCTCGATGTGAGTCCGGACTTGGACGATTACACGAACGAGGAGGTCTACCGGACGGTCTCCTTCCTGTTCCACGACGTCGGCGGCTTCTCCAACGAGACCCTGTCAGCGTACACCTGGTTGGAAGCACGAGATGACGGCACCAACGGCGGTCTCCCCGACGGTGTGCCTCAGCGCGTTGAGTACCAGCCATCGCTGTTTTACACCCACCAAAACGGAAACATGTGGACGGTGAACATCACGGTCAACGACACCGTGAACGATGACCATCAGTGGGGCCGCGTGTTGCTCGAGGGGGGTGACCTTGCGGGCTTTGGTGTCCCCGCTGCGACGGCAGAAGACGGTCATGCACGCTGGGAGTCTCGAACGCCCACCAAAGGTGAACTCGTTTCGTTTGAGCCCACGACCAACCTCCTCTCAAACACCATGATGCGGTTTGAGCCATCGCAAACCATCGGGTGGCGCGTCAGCATCACGGACGCCAACGGTTTGAGCGACGTCTCCGAGCTTCGTTTGGAGGTCGGCAACGACGACCGGTTGGGCGTCAAGTACACCACCGTCGACGGCGTTTGTGCCTCGCTCGACGAGCGGTTGTTGCTCCTGCCGACCGGATGTCAAGTCGATGTCCAGGACGATGTCCTAACCGTGGAATTCACGGCAACGGTTCAGTGGAGCCTCACGATGAGCGGGCTCGCTGCGGGTGAAATCGACCTGCTGATTCGGGATTACGACGGAACCCAGCGGGAATCCTACACCGAGGCATGGGTGCTCGAACGAGAAATGAGCATCGATGTCGGGCAACTTCGCGACGCTACGGGTGAAGTCCAGCAAAACATCGTTGAAGACGCTGTGCTCATGGGAGGCGACGGCATCAACCTGACCGCCAGCGTCGCCCATCGAACCAGCGGAACGCCGTACAGCGGGGACCTTCGGCTCCGATGGGACGGGCTGCTCCAAGGTGAGACGTGGCGCGGCGGTGAAACCGTGACCCTCGTCGACGGCGTGCTGTCCACCTCGATTCCCACCCCCGAGCAGTCGGGGCTGGTTCAAGACATGACCCTCATGCTGTGGGATCCGTTGGAAACCGAGTTGCTCAGCGTGTACGACATGCCCGTGTTCCAACTGGATTTTGATGCGCCAGAACTTCTCCCGTCCGCCATCACCGACACCATCTCACGGTACAAACTCGAAGAGGTGGAAATCGGCGTGAACATTGCAGAAAGCCAGGCATGGTCGAGCGAACTCATGCTGACCTGCCAGATTCAATCCCTCGCACAGTCGTGGGAACCCGTCAGTCTGATTCGAAATTCAACCACCGTGTTCGACGGTAAAACCATGTTCAGTTTCAAGTTTGATTTCAGCGACCTTGGAGACCCGTCAACCCTCTCCGAACAAGCCGATTTGAACTGCTGGGCAGAGGGTGCCGATGATGCCGGGTGGTCCTTGGTGTCCTCCACCGGAAACTCAGAACTTGATCCCTGGCTTGAAGCACCGCTGAACAACGTCGGTCCCGACCTCGTTTTGGACGCCGTCGAGCTCACGGGCGTCTTGGAAGCAGGCGAGAACATTCGACTTTCGTTCCTTGTCCTGAACAGCGGTGAACAACTGCCAACGCCCTTCAACGCCACCATCGAACTGATCCAAGGCGAGGAGCGAACCTTGGTCGGCCGCTCCGTCTTCTATTCGATGGACGCCAACACGGCCAAATCCGTCAAGCGCTCGTTCACGGCACCCGAAGGCGATTGGACCCTCGAAATTACCGTTGACAAGGAAGGCCTCGTATGGGAAATTGATGAAACCAACAACGTCTGGTCGACCAGCGTTGCAGGTTCATCAGGCGGTTTCGGTGCACTGACCATGACGTTGGGCGGTGTCGGTTTGTTGGCGCTCGTGGGCGTGAGCGTTCTCCTTCGACGACGAACACCTCCTGCACTTGAGGAAAAGGTGGTCGCTGCCCTCGAAGCAACCGGCCAGGGCACCGCTGCCGGTCCGTCGACGACCAGCGAAGCGAAACCCGCCGAAGCGGGACACCAAACAAGCCCGCAGCCAGCGGTCAAGAAGCGAGGACCGCCCGGTGGAAAGATTGCTGCCAACCCCACCAAAACAACCGGACGTGGCCCGCCACGAGGGCCCCCAAAGGCTGCATCGAAGCCTCCCGTTCCAGCGGCGCAAACGCCTCAGGAGATGGCAGCACAGCACATGGCAGCGTTGGGTGTACCGGCAACGCCCGTCGTTGCCGAAGAGCGGGTGGCTGACTATTCACAACTGCCCGGCGGAGGGGACTACGAGTACACCGCAGAGGGTACGTTCTACGTCGGTGAGACCTGCGGCCGCTGGCGCCTCAACGAGGACAAATCCTTCACCAAACTCAACGAAGAACCCTGATGCCTACCTTCATGAAGGCTCCACGCCTCCATGAGCCATGAGTGAGGAGATCAACGACGTTCGTCGAGCCCTCACCATCGTGTTTCGCGGTGCAGATGGCCTGGCTCGACCCGACGTGGAACGTGCGTTTTCCTTCGACATGGAATGGGTAGCACCCCACGAAGCCGAGGCCGTCGTCGACGCCTTGCTGAACGCCGGATGGCTGGAGGAGAAGAGCGGCGAACTCCACCTCCTCTCCCCGCTCGGTGAAGTTGATGTCCCGTTCGGATGGTTTCCTCGCCCGACCCGACTCTTGAGGCCCGTTGCTGCCTCAGCCATGTCCGCAGACGATACTGCCTCCCCTGCAGAGGCACCGGTGCAAACCGCTGACGGCGAAACGGGGGCGATCGCCGCACCATCGGCTGATGTGCGACCTGCTCCTCCGGCCGCAGCCGGCGATCCACGTGCGCGTCTCACGCAGCGCGTGGCGAGGTTCATCTCTCGACAAAGCGGGTTGGAATTGGAGGAACTGCATCGCAGAGCGGATCGCAAAATCAAGGCGTTCCAACTCATCACCCCCTGGATGGCCTATGCCTTGGTCGCCCGTGAGCAAGGCTTGGTGATGGACGACATCGCCAAGGCATTGGACGTAGTTTAATCGGCGGTGTCCTCAGCGAGGGATTCCTGCCCTCTGGCAGCCAGTTCAACCAACACGGGAAGCACCATGAGGGCGAGCACGAGTGAGAACAACACCGTGATGGCGGTGATAAGGCCGAAATCCTGAATGATGGGCATCGGTGAAAAGAGCAGGACAGCGAAACCTGCCACGGTGGTGGTAGCGCTCAACATCAACGCCACGCCCGTCGTGTCGAGGGCTTCTTCGAGAGCGCCCCAATGGTCACCTCGCTTCTTGAGTTCAACCTCGAAACGCCGCCACATGTGGATGGAATAGTCGATGCCTATGCCCAACGTGAGCGCAGTGACCATTACGGTCAACACGTTCCACTTGAGACCGATCAGCGCCATGGACCCCACCACCCACAACGAGGCAATGCCAACGGGGAACAGCACGATGATGGCGGGCATGATGCGCCGAGTGAGCAGGAAGAGAACGAGGAACGAGACGATGAGCGAAATGGCGGTGCTCTCGATTTGGGTGGTCGTCAACCCGTTCAGCACCGTCTCAAGCATCACCAAATCGCCGGTCACATGGAGGACAGCGTGGTCCTTGAGTTGGTATTTCAGCGTTCCAGAATCCTCGGTTGAGCCCAAGATGGCAATGAAGTTGTCAACCACGCGACTCGATTCGACGGAGGTGGACGCTTCCACCCGGATTTCATGGCGAAGGTGAACGATGGAGGCCCCATCCAAGTGCACCGTTTGTCCGATCCGGTCGGCCCATGTTTCACCGGTGAGAGGGTCGGCCACGCTGTCGTTGGATGATAAGGCGAGGAAGAAGGTCCCCAGCGAAACGGGCTCGGAGCGTTCGATCGGGTACACCTCGCCGGCGAAGACCTCCAGGTTGTGTTCCGCCCCCAGGCTTTCGTTTCGCAGGATGGCGTCTCGAATCAGCGGGTAGGGGCCTTCGTAGGTGGGCGATGGGATTCTGAAGTTCGTTCCCACGACATCGTTGTTGGACTTGAGATCGGAGTGGAAATTACGAAGTTCGCTCAGCAGGTCAAGGTCGCCCGGGATGGCCTCCTCACCCTCCGTCGGCTCCATGAGAAGGTGTATCACCTTCCAGCCGGCGCTTTCGTAGCTGGTGGTCAAATCATCACGAACGCCCATGATGGCCATGTCCTCGTTGACGAAATCGGCCAGGTCAAAGTCCGTTTCCAACGAAGCAGCGCCGTACACCGCCAAGCCCGAGATGAGGACCGTGACCAAAATAACGCCAACCTGCTGCTTTTTCTGCACCCTTACAATTTGTTTCGAGAGGGCGGGGAATCGCAGCGAGGGTCGTGCTTCGCCGGGGACCTTCTTGGAGAAGACCACGTGGAGGGCACCGACGAACACGGTCGAGGAGATGAACGCAGAGACCACACCAAGGGAGAGAGCGTACCCCAACACGGCCAACGGTGGGAGCGGAGAGATGACGTTGGCCATGAAGGCAGCAACGGTGGTGACCACGGCCAACGAGAGCGGCATCGAGAGGTGCCCGCAAGCTCGGAGCC
>CAXGZM010000117.1:0-4881 GCA_964014165.1 uncultured euryarchaeote
CTCGAAACGGTGGACAAGGTGGGTATCAGCTGCACAATCCCTACGACGGGTGGGGCGTGTTGAACCTCAGCCAGTTGTTTGACCCTGACGATGTTGTCAACGGAAAATCGCCGACGAGGGACACGTGGGTGCACGACAGCTACCGGTTGTCATCCGGCTCGGTGGCCGAATGGTTCGCGGCCAACGGGGGCGAAACCTCCGACTTGGCGGGCATGGTCGAGACGGGCGCCTCCCTCGAGGACAGCGTTGGGCCCTTCCTGCAGACGGGCGACGTCTTCACCCAACGGTTGGCGTTGATGGAAGGCGAGGATGTGCGCATCCGCATGGCGTTCCCTGCACAACCTGAGCCCGCCATGGTGGACGATCTGCAACTTCGGGTCCGTCTTGAAGACGGAACCATCCTGCTGCCCGACCGGCTTCGAGAAGGTGGTTTTGCTCCCACCGTGTTTTACCCGGAGGTGGCGGACACCAACGACACTGCAGCCTTTCCCTCAACGAACGAAACGGTGGTTGGGATTGACATCCCACAGAGCTATCTCTTCGGCTCATCGTACATCGATGTTGATGTCACGGCCCGATTCGTTCAGCCGGGCGGCGAGCAGGGAACGACCGGTTTGGACGGCGACGCCGTCGGTTTTGCACTGATTGTCAAGGGCGTTGACCGTGATTCAAGGGCCTACGAAGACGGGGACGGGGACGGGGTGCTGAACAAAGACGACTCTTGTCCTTCCACCTACGCCCCGGTTGAATTTGATGCGGACGGGGACGGATGCCTGGACGATGACGACGGGGACGGGGTGCCGAACAGGGACGATGCGTGTCCTGCGAGTGCTGCCCTTGCACCTGACGACGCAGATCGAGACGGGTGCCTGGACGATGACGACGGGGACGGGGTGCCCAACCCCGAAGACCTGTGTCCGTCCGTCGCCGTCCCTGCTGCTCTTGATGTGAACCGAGACGGTTGTGACGATGCAAACCAATGGCAGGTTTCCATGACGTTCAGCGAAGGGTGTTTGAGATGTACCGTCGAGGTCCGTTCAGTCGTCATCCAAATCGATGGATCAACCGTCCATGATGAATTCAAAGAAGGGGCGGGCACGCTTTTTTCGCTGACCGAAAATCCAGGGGAATCCACGTGGAATCGCGTGCTCAGCCAGCGTGGTGATGATTACGACATGGCCGAGTTCTCAGAAGTCGTCCTACAGGTGAACCTTGCGTTTGTGTATTCGGATTCCGCCACCTCAGGGCGACAAGATTTGTGCTGGTACTTTGGCACGTGCTACACGTGGGAACCTCCGCCTGTTTCATGGCGACTGGACGTTGAGTTACGGAACGGCCAGCACGCTGAAACGGAACGTGTAGTGACGCTCTGGAACGAGCAGTACACGTCTCAATCAAGTTTCAATCTTCATACGTTCAACTGGTCAAAGCATCCCGTCGTGGACGCCGACGGAGACGGGTACACCGAACCGGGGGTGGAGTACGATGGGTTCTGTGGCGTTGATATCCCCCACTCGTACTACCAACCGAATCGAGGGCAGGATTACCCGTGTGACCTGCTGAGGTACAACGTGAATGACGTCTTCCCCAACAACCCGACACAATGGGTTGATTCTGACAACGACGGTTACGGAGACAACCCATCGGGCATCAATGGTGATGCATTCCCGAACGATCCCGGTGAATGGTCTGATGAAGATGGAGATGGATTTGGTGATAGACGGGAGGATTGCCCGTATCGCTGGGGCAACTCAACACAAAACCTTCTAGGATGTCCTGATGCAGATGGAGACGGTTTTTCCGACGTTTGCGGCTTTACCTGGTGTGGTGCAGAGTCGGTGTGGAGTTCAGAGGGGCACTATGGGTACGCGAGAGGCAACACCACCGATTCATGTCCGTCGATCCCAGGTGCGTCATACGAGACGCGATACGGGTGCCCGGACACGGACGGAGATGGATGGGCGGATCCCTTGCCCGATGCCGATGTGGGCATCGGTGATGCATGCCCCAATGAATACGGGAAGGCGATCAGCAAGGACTGGAGAGGTTGTCCCGATTCAGATGGAGATGGTTGGGCCAATGTTGAAGACGACTTCCCTGATGATCCGGAGTTCTGGCTTGACTCGGACAACGACGGGGTTCCGGACGAAGAGGACGACTATCCCGAGAATTATTTCTTGTCGTCGGAAGAAACTGTCTTTATGACGGTATGTTGGAGTCTCTGCTTCGGGACTGTCTTCCTCCCTGTCCTTTTGGTGAGAATGTGGAAAGGAAGAAACAAGAACGTGTCCGTGGATTTGGACGAGGTCCCGAGCGGGGAGTTCCGGTACATCGAGGCAGTTCAACCGGTCGAACCGTCCCCTTCGGACGAAGATTCAGGTCCGCCAACGCCGATGTTGGTCGGGAAGCTCGGTGAGGAGCGCCCGTGAAACCTGCCAGAGGAAGCTCCCCGAACGACCTGCACTCCAGCGAATCGGCGAAGATCATCGTTGCCGCAAAATGCAGTGTTGGGAGCGAAAAATAGCGAGATTTCTGTCCAATGTTCTCACGCGTCGACAAGGTGAACCTTGAAGTCCGGTGCCATGCTCGGTCAACCATCCCACGTGGGAAGGTGAACAAAAATGAGCGACCGCCTGTATGTTGGAATTGACCTAGGAACCTACCAATCAACCATCGCATCAAGCGCTGGAAAACTTCAGACCATCGAGACCGTCGTCGGTCGACCAAAAGACCCCGTGGCTCGCAACTTCCTGGGCCGTGACGTGCTGTTCGGCGAAGACGCCCTGAAGAACAAACTTGCGTGCAACCTCTACCGCCCCATGGCTGCCGGCGTCACCCAAGACGACGAAGCCAACCTGGCTGCTGCCAAGGCCTTCGTCTCGCACCTGCTCGAGACCGTGGACCCCGAAGAATACGACGAGGTGCTCGGCGTCATCTGTTCGCCCAGCCACGTTTCCTTCACCGACAAGTCCAACCTCGTGGCGACCCTCCGTGGCCAAGTGAACGCCATCATGGTCGTCACCGAGCCCTTTGCTACCGCCTACGGCATTGACGAAATCGCAGGATCCATTGTCGTCGACATTGGCGCAGGAACCACCGACATTGCTCGCGTTTACGGCACCTTCCCAACCGATGACGACCAGGTCACCATCACCGAAGCAGGCGACTGGCTCGACCTCCAATTGATGGATCTCATCAAGAAGAAGTACACCGGCGCCCAAGTCACCAAGGACATGGTCCGCAAGTGGAAGGAAGCCTCCTCCTACGTTGGCAGCGAGGCGCACGAAGTGACCGTGGAGCTGTCCGTGGACGGAAAGCGACAAGTCGTTGACATCGGCGACCTCATCCTTGAGGCCTGCGAACTGATCATCCCCAAGATTGGCAATGCCATCAAGCGCAACGTCGCTGGCGCCGACCCTGAATACCAGCAAATTCTGCGCAACAACATCATTCTGTCCGGTGGCGGCTCGCTCATTGACGGCATCGCCGACCGTGTGGCCAACGAAATCGCCGACATCGGTGATGTTCGTGTTTGGTGCGTTGAAGACCCCATCAACTCGGTTGCCGCTGGTGCTCTCAAACTCGCCAGCGAAATGCCTGACGACATGTACACCTCCATCAACTGAGGCGGCCGTCGTTCAAGGGTCGCAAGAACCCGCTTTCCAGCCGTTGAGGGTTGGGAAGGTTCAAGTGTGGTAAATCTGCGATGCGTTGCCGTATGGCCGTAGAGAGTTCGTCACCCGGTGGAATTCGTCGCGTGGGTTCGTCGTCCAACGACGAGCGTGCGGCCCTCGAGGGGATGCTCAAAGGCTACCCCGTTGAACAGCTCGTTGAAGAGGTCCTCGTGGCCTGGGACGAGTTGGGCAAGCGCAACGACGAACTGGTCGCTGTGAAGCAACGACTGCGCGTGGTCGAGCTCGACCTTGCCGAACGTCAGGACACCATCGCACCCGAAGTAGCTCGGCTTGCAGAAGCCGAGCAGACGCTCAAAGAGAACGAGGCACAAATCATCCATCTTGAACGCCTTCTGTCCGACAGCAGGGACGAGTTGGCTGCCCAACAGTCCTCGCTTTCGCAACAAGAGCGGTCGTCCATGGAAACCGAACTCACCCAGCTCCGCACGCTGACCACGGAACAAGACGAAGTCATCGGTGAGATGGAGGGGCGAATCGGTCAAATGGTCGAGGCCCTCGAAAAGGCAGCTGATGCTGGTCTCACCTCGGTGACCGCCGAAGAAGTCCGCGTGCTCAAGCAGCAAGTGGACGAGCGTCAGCGGCAACTCGACGTGGAGAAGGCTGCGGCTGAAGCGCTTGAAGAAGAGCGTCAGCGCCTGAGGGACATCGCCGACCGATTGCGTGGCCTGCTCGATGCCCGAGACCGACGTCTGGGTGAACTTGAGGAGCAGTTGGAACGCGTGATGCAGGGCCCACGGTCCGTGTCTGCAGAGCACGACTACCTGGTTGAACAAATCGAGGAGTTGAAGCGTCGTCTTTTGGAGAGAAACCGAGAGTATGAATCGCTACGACGACGTGAACGACGCCTCCACAACGATGTGTTTGAACGAGACGAACGCCTTCAACAGATGACCCTCACCATGACGGATCTTGAGGCGGCCCTGCAAGACCGAACGGCTGAACTCAGGGAACTTGAGGATCAACGCAGTTCCATGGAACACGAACTCAACTCTGCGCGACGCAGCGAACGCACCCGGGAAGTGGTTGGTCGCGTCTTCGCCGACTCCCTCTCCCTCGTTCGAAGCCACGAAAGTCGTGAGTTGAAGCGAGAACTCTATGCCAACGCCCCCGATGTGGAACGGACCATCAAGGCCCCAACGGCCGAGGACATGGCAAAACTTGCTGACGGCGAGGAAATGGCGCTTGA
>CAXGZM010000118.1:0-4843 GCA_964014165.1 uncultured euryarchaeote
GTCAGATGTGTATAAGAGACAGCAAGTCCATCTCTGCCAAACACAAGATGATCGAACGCATGCAGCAGGAACTCAAAGCGCTCAAAGCCCGCGTTCCCAAGAAGCGCAAGCCGCTGATTCTCTCCCTCGAAGCCACCGACAAGGCCAGCATGGACGTGCTCAGCATTGAGGGCGGCACGAAGGCGTTCGAGGGACTTGACCGGAAGATCCTCGACAACCAATTTTTGGAGGTCCGCAAGGGTGACCGGATTGGCATCGTGGGCGGCAACGGCCAGGGCAAAACCACGCTGCTGAAACTCATCAACGGCGACGAGAAGTTGACCGGCGGAAAGATCGACCTCGCACCGGGGTGCGACATTGGCTACTTCCATCAGGACCACGCCACCCTCGACTTCAACCTCAATCCGGTCGAACAAATTCAGAAGCTCCGCCCTGACTTCCAGTACGGTGATATTCGGGCCTCCTTGGGACGGTTCCAGTTCTCCAGCGAGCAGGTGGCGACCAAGCTCTCGCAGCTTTCCGGCGGTGAGCGAGCCCGTGTGGCCCTGCTCAAACTGCTGCTCGAAGAGAACAACCTCCTCCTCATGGACGAGCCGACCAATCACTTGGACATGGAATCCAAAGCCACCCTCGAAGAAGCGCTGATGAACTACGAGGGGTCGCTCATCACCGTTTCCCACGACCGGTGGTTCCTCGACCAGGTCGTCAACCGAATCTGGGAGCTGCAAGACGGCGTGGTCACCGTGTATTACGGGAACTACACCGATTACGTACGAGCCAAGAAGGGCCTGCCACCTCTCGCAGAAGGCGAAGTCTCCGAAGTTTGAGATTTTCAATGAACCCGGGCCCCTGACACATCGTGGGCTTTGTCGTCATCAATGCCAAACAGAGGCGGGGGATAGAATAATATAATTTTACAATTGATTAACAATCATGCAATTTTATGAGGCCATCAAAGCCGCCTCTCCTTCGTGGCCCAATCAGGTTCTCGTCGAGGCACGAGATGCGAACCATGCGTTTGATGCATACTTCGATGCCGTGGTGAACGACCTTGAACCGCTGGTGCGTTGGTTCAAGAACGGTTGCGATCTTGACGCCACTCGGCTGGAACTGCTCCAGCATTTTCCCGACGGCCCCGTCAAGGGTGTGAAGGAAGACGTTGTTGATGACATTCTTCGGCTGATGTCCATGTTCGCAGCCACCACCCTCTCAGGATCGTTCAAACTGCAATTGGAGATTGTGAATCATGACATGTGCCGTCTGTTCCATCAGGACTACTACCGCCAACGCCTCATCTGCACGCTAAAAGGTCCGGGTACAGAGTGGCTTGACCACGATAACGTGAACCGTGCTGCGCTTGGGAAAGGCGACAACGATGCCATCGTCAAGGACATGGGCAAGGTTCGCCGAGCAAACACCCACGACGTCCTGCTTCTCAAAGGTGCGAAGTACGGGGGAGGAACCCCCAGCGTCATTCACCGTTCGCCGCCTATCGCCCATCACAAGGGCCTGCGTGTGCTGCTCAAACTTGACGAATAGCGAGTCTCAAAGGTCTTGTTGTGCTCACATGACGAGCAAGCAATGAAAAGAAGACGGATGGAGGTGGCGACATGGCGAACAAACAAGCAGCGGTCATGACGGTGCTCCTGATGCTCTTTGCCCTTCCCTCGCTCACCACCACGGCGGAAGAAACCACCACGGTGGACGCCTTTGGCGACGGCTTTGTCGAAACGGTCATCGCCGACGCTTCCGATGATTTGGACGAACCACGGGATTTGGAATTCCACCCGGGCCGGGTCAACGAATTGTGGATTGCCAACCGGGCAACGGACAGCATGACCATCGTTCACAACACCGGCCTCGCCAACCAAACGTCGGAAAACCGGGAGGACGCTTACAGCAATCACTTCCTCGAAGAGGTCAGCGCCATCGCCTTCGGTGCCTACCACCCCGAGTTCGACTGGCAGTGGGGCTCCGCCCAAGAAACGGCCAACACCTACTGCGGGCGGGCCGCAGCGAACAATTTCATGGGACCCACGCTCTGGCCGTCTTCCCTTGACCACTACGCAGTTGAGAACCAGAACAACAACCTGCTCGGCAGCCACATTGACATGAACCACGAATCACCCTACGGTGTCGGCATGGCTCACGACGAGGACAACGTCTACTGGTACAACGACGGCCACTACGGCGAATTGGTTCGCTACGACTTCGCTGAAGACCACGACACGGGCTACGACGACCACTCCGACGCCATCGTGAACCGCTATTCCGACATCCAACTCGCCCACGTGCTTGGCGTCCCCGGCCACATGGAACTCGACCACGACACGGGCATTCTCTACATCGCCGACCCCGGCGCCAACCGCGTGCTGTGGGTCAACACCGACGACACCACCTACACCACCACCGACCTCATGGACGACCCCTCGAGGATGGAACCTCTGGCGGAGTATTCCAGGTTCACCGGCATCGAGTGGGGCGTGCTCGCTTCCGGGCTTGAACGCCCAACCGGCATCGCCCTGCACGACGGGCAGCTCTTCGTTTCCGAATACAGCAACGGCAACATCGTCGCCTACGACCTTCCAACCGACGGCAAGGGCGGCACTTACGTGGACGAAATCGCCACCACGGCCACGGCCATCATGGGCCTTGAATTCGGTCCGAACGGCCATCTCTACTACGTCGACAACGGGCAGGACGAGGTCGTTCGCATCGATCCGTTCACCGACGGGGACGGCGACGGCGTGGGCGACGAGGACGACAATTGCCCCATGGTACCCAACGCCGCCCAACTCGACTTTGACGAGGACGGCCTCGGCGACGCCTGCGACGAAGACGACGACAACGACGGCGTGCTCGACCTCAACGATGCCTGCCAGCAGGGCGTGCTTTCGTGGACGTCCGATGCCCAGAGCGACCACGACGGCGACGGATGTCACGACACCACGGAGGACGCCGACGATGACAACGACGGCGTCTACGACTTCGCTGACACTTGCGCAGAAGGTCAACTCGGCTGGACGTCCTCAACCACGACGGACTACGACGACGACGGTTGCCAGGACGCAGGTGAAGACACCGACGACGACAACGACGGCATTTGCGATGGAACGCTCTCCGACGACGTCTCATTCTGCATCGTTTCCACAGTGGAGCAGGACCTCTGCCCGACCAGTTCGCTCGGTTTCACCTCCTCCTTGAGCAACGACGCCGACCGGGACGGCTGCGAGGACAACGGCGAGGACTTCGACGACGACAACGACGGTTTTGCCGATAGCGAGGACGCCTGCCCGTTGGTGGCCGGTACGAGTTCGCTGGGGGCCGTCCTTGGCTGCGCCGACGGCGATGAGGACGGCTACAGCGACGTGATTGACGTCTTCCCGGTTGACGGTACGCAATGGGCCGACCTCGACGAGGACGGCTACGGCGACAACCCCGACGGCACGCAAGGCGATGCCTGCCCCGCACGAGCGGGAACCTCAACCAACGACCGATTTGGTTGTGTTGACACCGATGGCGACGGATGGTCGGACGCCAACGACGCGTTCCCGCAGGTCAGTTCCCAACACCTTGACACGGACGAGGACGGCTACGGCGACAACGCCGTTGGATTCCAACCCGATGCCTGCCCCGAAACAGCGGGTACATCGACGCAGGACCGCTTCGGTTGCGTTGACAGCGACGACGACGGTTGGTCGGACGCCAACGATGCGTTCCCCGGCGAACCGACGCAACACAGCGACGGCGACGGCGACGGCTACGGCGACAACGCCAACGGGTTCCAGGCCGACGGTTGCCCCGACCAAGCAGGCACCTCAAGCGAGACCCTCTACGGTTGCGTCGACGCCGACGGCGACGGTTGGGCCGACACGATGGATGCCTTCCCCGACAACGTTCTCTTCTGGTCGGACGTGGACGAGGACGGTTACGCTGACCAACAGGGCACCAACCTGTCCGATGACTGTCCAGAGGTCTTTGGCACGTCCACCGAAGATGCCCTTGGTTGCCCCGACACCGACGGTGATGGTTGGTCAAATTCAGCCGACGCCTACCCTGAGGACGCCACCAAGCACGAAGCAAGCTTGCTCTCGGGCAACTTGCTGACCTTCGGTGTACCAATCGTCGTGGTGATTGTGCTCCTCTTGCTCATGCTCGGTCGACGTCGAGGTCCGGGCGCCCAGCAGGTGCCTCCTTCGCTCCCGTCTGCTTCGGGCCTTCCCGTCGCTGCACCCCCCGCACCGGCCGGACCGCCACTTCCACCCGAGGGCCTGCCACCCGGCTGGACCACGGAGCAATGGGCTTGGTACGGTGAGGATTACCTCAACAACCGCTGATGACATCGATCAGTGTCGGTCCAAGGTGAGGCATCATCCCAATGTCCACATCATGAAACCAATCATGATCAATGGCAACAGGATAATCAGTCCAAGGACAACGTTGAGCTGCCTGCGATGTTGTTTTGTGGACCAAATTTCCGAAAAGCCGCAATTTTCGCACCTGTAAATACGGCCAGCCCACATGGCGTTCATGCCGCCCAACTGGTTTTCTTTCACGTCTTTGGAACCGCACTTCGGACACACGCCGGTCTTCTTCATGGGTGGGCAATCTCAAATTCAGTCATATAATTCCTCTCACCCCTTCTTGACCAGGATAACGATTATGCACAAACTGGTTGAGTCCGGTCCATGAAAGAAATTGGCCACTGCCCTCGTTGCATGGGGAAGGACATCATTGTGATGAAAACCATTGGTGCCCGTCGTGAAGTCTGCAAGAATTGTGGGTTCACCGACATCTACTCCGGCTTGACGAGCAACACCCCCGTCATGATGCTCGTGATTGG
>CAXGZM010000119.1:0-4786 GCA_964014165.1 uncultured euryarchaeote
GGTGGATATGGGCGCTCATCATGTTCATGATGGCCAACGTTGGCCTCAACGGTGCCGGGGTGTTCTACAACGCCCTTCTCCCGCACATGGGCGACGAATCCGAAATGGACGCGATTTCCAACAAGGCCTTCGCCGCCGGCTACCTCGGTGGCGGACTTCTCCTTGTGGTCCACCTCGCCATGGTCATGACGCTCGATGGCGGCTGGGTGATTCCCTTTGCCATGGCAACCTCGGGTATCTGGTGGCTGGGCTTTGCTCAAATGACCTTCCGCATGGTGCCGGAACCTCACATTGAGAACGAGATGGAGCCCATGGGCATGGTCGCTACCACCAAGATGGCCCTTGGCGAGGTCAAAGCGACGCTTTCGGACATCAAGAGTTTCCGAACGTTGTTTTTCTACATGCTCGCTTACTTTTGCTTCATCGACGGCATCAACTCGGTGACCGCGCTTGCCGGTGTGTTCGGCATCGTGGTCTTGGGCTTGACCACCACCGGTCTGATCCTCACCATCCTCATCATTCAGTTCGTGGCGGCTCCGGCAGCCATCGGTTTCACCAAGCTGGCCGAGAAGTGGGGCACCAAAGGGGCCCTGCAGTTTTCACTTGTCTGTTGGTGTTTCGTCATCGTCGGTGCCCTGTCGTTCGCTCCGCTGGAACTCGAGAATCACGACGAGTACGACATGCAGTACACCTACAACGAGGAGACCGAGATGTACGACGCCATCGCCCGAGAAGGCGTGAACCCCATCGCTGCCCTTCCTGAAGACGATGAACAGCAGTGGGCCCTCGAGCACGAAGCCATTCTGCCCGTTCAGCAAAACGAGGATTACAAGAGCGGCTACGCCGTTGAGTGGGCCTTTGACGGCGCCGATGCGGTCAACGTGAGCGTGTCTTTGACGGCAGAATCGCTCGCAGCGCTTGAAGCATCCATGGACGAATCTCGATTCTCCTACAGCATTGTCGGCGGTGATTTTGCCAACACGACAGGACTTGGTGTGAACCATCCAACCAGTCTCGGCGACGGCATGTTGGATTTCATTCCAAAGACCGCTCGAAGTTTGGTCTGGGCGCCTCTCGGCATGTCGGTCTTCTTCCAGTTTTTGCTGTTGGGTGTCTTTGGCGGGGCCCTCCTCGGTGGATCGCAAGGCCTCGCCCGCTCCATGTTTGGCCAGATGGTCCCCGAGACGCGCTCTGCTGAATTCTTTGGCTTCTTTGGCTTCTTTGGCAAGGTGGCTGCGCTGCTCGGTCCGCTGATCTACTCGCTCATGACCGTCTGGTTCGACTCTCGCGTCGGCATCTTCGCCATCTCCCTGCTCATCGTGGCCGGTGCGATCATGCTGCGAAAGGTCGACGTTGAAGACGGCATTGCCGTCGCTCGTGCTGAAGACGAACGCAACCGACAAACGGAGAGCGCCACGGCTTGACCATCGCAACGGTCATGAAGTGCCTCACCAACCCGACATCACGGCGCTGGTGCGCCGCGGGTGGTTGTGATGTCCAACACAGATGTTCCGGGTGAGAAAACCGTCCAAAAATCGGCGTACCGTCAACCGGTCACGCCCGAGGGTCTGAAGGCCATTGAAGCCGGCACCCTCACGTGGCTTGACGACGAGATGTACAACAACCTCAACACCGGTGTGCTTGAGCAGTACCTCGAGGAAAAGAACCTGGAAGAATCGTTTGAGGTCTCTCACTGGAACACCCCCAAAGTTCTCATCGGCATTGGTATCGGTGCGGTGTTTTCGGGCGTAACCGCCTACATCGGTCTCAAACTCGGGCTGGCCATTTCGGCCGCATGGTACATCGCTTATCTGCTCGGTATGGCGCTCAAGTGGTCGCCCTCGGAAGTGAACATCGCCACCTCTGCGACCACCGGTGCCACCCACGCTTCAACCGGATTCATCTTCACCTTCCCGGCCATCTTCCTGTTGGCCAGTCAGCCGGCCTATGCCTTAGCCGACGGACCGCTGGTAACACTGGAAGACGGGGAAGCCTTCACCCTGGCCTTCATCGGTATTGTGGCGTCCATGTTTGCTGGATTCCTCGGCGTGATGTACTTCATCATCTTCAGACGTGTCTGGCTGGTTGAAGATCCGCTTCCACTTCCGGGCTTCGAAGCCACGCTCAAAATGTTGGACATCTCATCCGACGTGAGCACGGGCGCGGTGGAGCACGCCCGTGATTCGCTCAAAACCATCGGGGTTTGGACCGTTGTCACCATGGTCGGATTGTTCCTTGTTGAGTACCCGCTGATTTGGCTGAACGACCGAAAAATCGCCCTGTTGGACTTCATCGCTGAGTCGGTTCACTACGGTGATATTGGTCTGGCCAGCTTCTATTCTCACGGCAAAATCCACCAGCCATCCGGTACGGTGGACGGCATCTCACTGAAGCAGACGCATTGGTCGGAAGACACAGCATGGAACCCCTTCGCCTACACCTATGTCGGTGTGGCGCTGACGCCTTCGATGTTCGCCATCGGCTGGTTCATGAAGGCCCGCGTGGCGTTTTTGGTGAATTTGGGAACCATCGTCGGTTGGTTTTTCCTCGTCCCGCTCGCTGTCTTCATGAACGTCCCCATCTACGACGCCACTCAACAGGCCAACATCCCCATCCAGGATTACGCCAGCGGTGGCTCTGCTCCCCTCCAGATGATCGCCTTCGCCAAAACCGTTCGAACCATCGCCATCGGTGCCATCGTTGGTGGCGGTATGTTTGGTCTTGCGAAAATGTGGCGAACCTTTGCCAACATCTTCACCGACATCGGTGCGGCCTTCCAGGGCGATGGCAGCCAGGAATACATGGAAGGCAAGGGTTGGTACGAGTGGCCGCTGAAGCACATCCCCATCTTCATGGGCGTGACCTTCATTGCCATGATCATCATCTTCTCCATCGGCGGTTTCTCGCCGCTTTCAGCTCTTGTGTTCGCCTCCGTGCTGATTCTCACCACGTTCATGCTGGGCGCCATCGCCGTTCGTGTCATGGGTGAAACCGGTATTGAGCCCGTATCGGGGACGTCGTTCATCGTTCTCTTGATGCTCCTCGGTGTTTTCCTCAACGCACAAGATCTGCTTCAACTCGACACCCAGGATGCTGTGCTGCTCGGCTTGGTCGGCACCACCGTTTTCGGTTCCGCCATCTCCATGTCGGGAACTGTCATTGGCGACTACAAGAACAGCCTCTACATCGGCAACCGCCCGTACCACATCTCCAAAGGCAACATCATGGGCGTTGTTCCGGGTGCCATCATCGGTGCGGGTGTGGCGATTTTCCTCTCCATTCAACTGGCGGAAGGTCGCATCCAACTCATCGCACCGCAGGCCAACGCCTTCGCGACCTTCTCGGTCATCTTTGCTGAAGGACAGGGTGACCTCGTCCTGCTGGCACTTGGGTTCCTCCTCGGCATGTTCGTTGAGTGGGCGACGGGCATGGGCACCTCCTTCGGGCTGGGCATGTACCTCGACGTGCCGCACACCCTCCCCATGCTCATCGGTGGCGTGGCCCGAGATCAATGGGAAGACAAGAAATTGCAACCTCGCATTGATGCGCTCAAGGAAAAAGAGGGCACGACGGTGGCCGAAAAGCAGCGAGCCCTCATCCTTCTCAGCACGTTCATGGTCGCAGCCGGTCTACTGACGGGTGAAGCCTTCTTCGGAACGGAATCGAGCATCCTTTCCTTCGTCGATTCTGTATGGTACGACGATGAGGGTGCGAAGACCGTGATGGGCATCGAGAACTTTGCTGACTCTGGTGCATGGTACGCCATTCGCATGGCCAGTCTGATCCTCATCAACGTCGCCGTCGGCGCTGCCATCTACCTGCTGTTCAAGCGTGCTGGCGTCATCGGAGGCGACAGCAAGGCCGCAGAAGCCTGAGTGTGAGGGCATGTCGGCCACCAGCACACCTCGCTGGGTCTGGGGGCTTCTCGCCGCTGCGGTCATCGGTGTCTCGAGCGCTGGCGCCCTGTTTCAGCACGTCGATGCCGTTCCACCGCTCCTGCGGGCATCATGGCGTCTCCAGCTGACCGCCATTGTGCTTTTGCCGTTCTTTGTGTACCAACTCCGAACCATCGAGCCCGAGGTTGCACGGCAATTCTACACGCCCAAGACATGGGCTCTGCTCCTGGCCAGCGGGGTTGCCCTTGCCGCCCATTTTGGCGCATGGGTGGCCAGTTTGGACCAGACCACGCTGACCCACTCGCTCCTGTTTGTGACGGCACATCCGCTGGTCATCGTCCTCGGTATGGCATTGCTGGCCTCGAAGGTCGGTGCTGTTCGCCGGCCCAAACAGAACGAGGCCTTCGGGGCCGCCATCTGCTTCGTTGGCGCTGGGATCACCCTGCTGGATGCCGGTTCACAACAGGGCGACCAAACGGTGACGGTGCTCGGTGATGCCCTGGCGTTCGGCGGTGCGGTGTTCGTGGTTGGCTACATCGTCGTGGGTCGAATGTTGCGAACGTGGCTGCCCATCTTTCTCTATGCCTACCCGGTCACGCTCATCGCTGCTGTGTTGCTGCTTCCGTTCTCGCATCTTTTTGAACCAAGCTTTGCAGACTACGGAGCTGTTGGATGGCTCGCCCCTGAATTCTTTGGTTGGTTTTTGCTCCTTGCGCTGGTGGCTGGACTCTTGGGCCATACAGGATTGAACACGTGCCTGCGCTACATCTCGCCGCTTATCGTATCGGTCTCGGTGACCCTCGAACCCGTCTTGGGCTCCATCATCGGTTGGCTGTTCTTTGATTCAGGTGTCCCTGGAACTGTCTCTTATACACATCTGACGCTGCCGA
>CAXGZM010000120.1:0-4572 GCA_964014165.1 uncultured euryarchaeote
AACCCGATTGGGAACTGATTGAGAAACTCGAGGAGATTGCAGGAAAAGACGAGATTGTCCTTCCCGACGTGCCCGAAGCACCCGATTTGGATGCGGTGGCTTTGCAGCCTTCGGAGGCAGTCGAGTCATCCAATGCTGCACCTGATCTCACTGCGGATTCAACAACAACGGACGAAAACTCTGCTGAAGGGGCCTCCCTATCAGCGAATACGACCGACGCATCGGCGTGGGACCTCGAGGAGGGCGAGGACCTTTGGGGCGAGGCTGCTGGGGAAGAAGAGTGACCCCGAATCGGTTCCTGCTCTCCTGTTGAAGGCGAAGGGGTCTTGAAGACTGAACGGCACGAAGGGTTTGATGGTGCAACGACCTCGCGGAACTCGAGACTTCACGCCGGCGGCGATGAAGCGACGGTTGGCGCTGGAGCACCTGCTCGAGGATGTGGCGCAGCGCCACGGTTTCTCTCGGGTTCAAACGCCGGTGTTTGAATCGCTGGAATTGTTCACCGCCAAGTCTGGCCCGGGCGTCATCAACCAACTCTATGCCTTTCAGGACAAGGGCGAGCGCGACTTGACGCTGCGCCCCGAACTTACAGCACCCGTCATGCGCATGGTCGCCGAGGAGATGCGGATGGACACCAAACCGCTTCGTCTGTCCTACTACGGCCAGTGCTACCGCTACGAGGAATTCAAGACCGGTCGCTACCGCGAATTTTTCCAGTACGGTGTGGAACTCATCGGTGCTTCTGGACCTCTGGCCGAAGCCGAGGTGCTGGCCCTGGCGGTCAACATGCTCCACGCTACCGGTCTCAAAGGTTGGGAGATTCGCATCGGCCATGTGGGCGTGCTCAAGGACGCCTTGACTGGACTCGGGCTGTCCAGTGAGGTCGACGCCTCCACCGGTGAACCACCGATTGCCAGCGCCATGCGCCTGCTCGACAAGGGTGACAACGCCGGTTTGGCAGAACTGTTCTCCACCCACGGCCTCGACCCTGCCAACGCCGAACCCCTCCAGGCGTTGGCTTCGCTGGACGGTGGCATGGAAACGCTCGGGCCGGCTCGTGAACTCTTGTCCAGCATGGACGGTGTGGCCCTGGATGCACTCGACGAGCTTGAAACCACCCTCACGGCCCTTGCGGCCCTTGCACCGGCCCCTCCGTCCATGGCGGTGGATTTGACGGTCGCTCGTGGCCTCGACTACTACACCGGCATGGTGTTTGAAGTCAAGGTGGAGGAACTTGGCGGGGAAGGCCAGGTGCTCGGCGGCGGTTCGTACAAACTCCTCCACCTGTTTGGCCTGCCCGATTTGGATCCGTGCTGCGGGTTCGGGCTTGGGTTTGACCGGGTGCTGTTGGCGCTCGAGGCGCAGGCGGCTGCAGCCGGCCGGGAGGATGCCGTTCCTGGAGAAGCCGACGGCCGACCCCACATCGCCATCGCACCCAACAAGGCCGACCACATGCCCCTGTTGCCGCTCGTCGCCTCCCTCCGTGAAGCCGGCGCCAGGGTCGAGTTGTTGCTCTCCAAGAAGAACTACGGCCGCATCATCAAGTGGACCGAGGGCATCGGCGCCAGCCACTTGCTGGTCGTGAAGCCCGAGGATTTGGAGAACGGCGTCGCCCGTCTCATCAATTTCAAAACCGGTGATCGCACGGACGTTCAACTCAACGCATCGTCGGTGCTGGATGCACTTTGAGGTGTTCTTCGAGCAGACCGCTCGAGCACACCCGCCCAGCTTGAGCGGAACGTGGCCTGGAATTACTCGGCGTCGTTGTGTTCACGGCGCTGGTTGACGAAGAGCGCCATGCCGAGGGCTGCGCTGGCCACCACGAGGGTGAAGCCTGGCGTGTCTTCCATCTCGTCCATCATGCCGTCGTCGCCGGCTTCGAAGTCCTCCTCCCATGAGATTGGGTCAATAGGCATCTCAAGGCGGCTTTCGGTACCGAGTTTGATGGCAAACCAAGCGGGGTCGCCTTCAAGGAAGACGCCACCGGGGCCGGTGTTCTGCTGGTTGCCCTTGACCTTCATCGTCACTTCGATGATCGGGTTGTCGTCTCGACCGTCCCAAAGTTGGTGCTCTTCGGTCACAGCGAAGGCAAAGGGCACGTTTTGCTCGCCCTGCTGGATGCCGGTGAACTGGTTGGTCCACACCTCGGCACCGCCTCGGAAGACGGTGATGTTGAGGTTCTCGCAATCGTTGTTGCACGGTCCGTTGTTGTCGCCGTTGGTCCAATCGCCGCCGACATCGATTTTGAAGTTGCCACGGAATTCACCGTTTTCTTCCATCATGAGCGTCTTCTGAAGGTCCGGCTTCATGCGGAAGCGAAGGTTGACGTTGATGAGCCCGTTGTCCTTTTCCTCACGGTATTCACCCTCAACGTTGGATTCCTCATCGCTGGCGTTGAAGTGGGACCACGCATCGGCAAAACCGTCGTGATAAAGGTACATCGTGGTGTTGTTGGCGTTGGGTTGTCGAGGGTCTTCTTGCTGTTCTTGTTGGGCTGAAACATCACCGCCCTGCACGGGAACGAGCAGCATGGCGACGAGGAACAACGCAATCACGGCGGTGCGACGCATGGTAAATCCACCCGAGGGCTTGCATTTGAAGCCTTCTTCACGGGGTGCGGGCGACTCAATCGTTCCAACGATGGAAATCCACGTTGTTGGGACGGTCAGCCTGTTGTTGGCGAGTGAGACGCAGTGCCTCACCCAAGGCGTCGGGCTTCATGCGAGCGGTGTTGAGCGTGGTACCGCCCACGCCGGTGATGATGGCCATGACTTTGATCGTGTCACCAAAACCGGCGTCTTGGCGTGCGCCCCAGATCACGTTGGCGTTCTCGCTGACCTTTTCGGTCAGCAGGTCAACCACCTGATTGGCAGCTTCAAGCGTCATGTAGGGGCCGCCCGTGACGTGAATGAGCACGCCGGTTGCACCGGTGATGTCCACGTCGAGCAGCGGGTGGTTGAGCGCCTCGTGAACCACCTCTTCGGGTCCACGATCGGATTCGCCGTAGAGCATCATCGTGACGCCGCCGTTGGCCATGATGGCTCGGATGTCGGCGAAGTCGAGGTTGATGAGCGAGGGCAGCGTGATGGTCTCAACGATGCCCTTGACGATCTCAGCGACGAGCTGGTCCATGATGGAGAAGGCCTCGTCGAGGGGAAGGTTGGGCACGAAGTGGAGCAGGCGATTGTTGTCGAGCACGAGCACGGCGTCGGCGCAGCGTCGCAGGGATTCCAAACCCTCGAGGGCACGGGCCATGCGCTGGCGACGCTCGACGTGAAACGGCGTGGTGACGATGCCGACGACGAGAGCACCGGCCGCTTTGGCCTCCTCCGCCACGATGGGGCAAATGCCGGTGCCGGAGCCACCGCCAAGACCGGAGGCGATGAAGACGAGGTCGGCACCGGTCACGATGCGCTTGATCATCTCACGACCGGCTTCAGCGCAGCGTCGACCGGTGGAAGGGTCGCCGCCTGCACCGAGTCCACGGGTGATGTGGCGGCCAACCAGGAGTTTTTGGAGCGCTCGGGTGTTGTCGAGGTGCTGCTTGTCGGTGTTGATGGCGACGGTCACGGCGCCCTCAACGCCAAGGTGCGTGATGCGGTTGAGGGTGTTGTTGCCCGAGCCGCCGCAGCCAACGATGAGAATGCGGGGGTCAGGAACGCCCAACGTGCCAACTTCCTCGTCCATGAGGGAGGTTGCACCGCGGTTGATGGCCTCGTTTTTCAGGCCCTCAATCATGTCCGCAAATGCTGCATCGTGCGCCGACGGTCCACCCGTCGTTGTTCCCGAAGTGCCTGAAGGTCCCATCCTTTCACTCCTCCATTGGCAAGCCTTCTCTTTCCCCTCTTAACCGCGAGGGTCGCGACCGCGACAAAGGCGCCGATTTCACGACCTTGTTTGCTTGACCAACCATGACGATTGTTCCATCAAGTTCCACCCTTGAAAACCTCTTGCTCCCACGGTTCCGGTGGGGTGGCAAAACTGGCCTCGTCCATTGATGAGGGTTAAGTAGTGGAGGCAGGTGGGAGAAGTTGCCTCGCTTAGCTCAGTTGGTAGAGCACCTGACTGTAGTTGTGTAAAAACAAACGTCTCAGCAGACATCAGGGTGTCCCCAGTTCAAGTCTGGGAGCGGGGACTCTTCTTGCAGCCTTACGGTACGTCCCCGCTAAATCGAGAGGTTGAGCGCTTTCCTCTGCGTCCTCTCTCATGGGAGCGGGGACCAACCAACTTGGACCAGTACGTTCGCATGTCATGAAGGTACTGCCCGTAATTGATGTGCTCTCTCCGAGAGGCTGCGGAAGAAGAATATGAGCAACTTGCAGGAGTCTGGGCCTTGCCTGGAAAACGAGCAATGTGGCTTGCCCTACCAGATCCGCTGCAATCCCTTGACAAGAGCATCTCACCAGTGTGAGGATAGCAGGCTTTGTGGCACCACAAATCTCCTGCTCTCGGGTCGTTTCCTCTCCGCATTTTGAGGATGTCGTCGATGGTTACGGTCCGGTTACTGGGCCAATGATAGGCCACTTCCTGTCTCTTATACACATCTCCGAGCCCACGAGACACCATGTCATC
>CAXGZM010000121.1:0-4545 GCA_964014165.1 uncultured euryarchaeote
TTCCTCGCTGTCACCGGCGCCGTCTTCACCGTCGCTTCGGGTCCTCTCATCGCCGTCGGATTCACTCGATTCGTCGTGCCCCCTGTCCTCGCCGCCTGAATCGTCCGACTCTACCACGGCCACGTCGCCACGGTCGTCGTAAGGAGATGAGCGGGGAATCCGAAGGCTGTCAGATTCTTCCATGGTGGAGAGGTTGGTCGCCGTTACGCCGGCAGAAGAAATGGCGTACACGAAATCACCCATGAAGATTGATCGTCGAATGTCGTGGTCCCTCAACGGGTAGTACTCGCCGTCGGTGTCAAACAACGAGGAGTGGTTCACCTCGCCGTAGGTCTTGAGCTCGCCGTCGGATTCGTTGACCTCCACCAGCATCAGTTTGGTGACGTATTCGTAATAGCCGTGGCTGTAACGATCGTCGAATCTCACCCACCGCCACGTTGAGAGCGGCACAGCGAGCATGGACTTGGGCGCCCAATACTGGAAAGCTTTGTGCTCGTACGTGGCCTCCGACCGCGCCCAAGTCCACATGTATGCGTTCTCTCGGCTGACCGGCGATAGCCGAAGCACGTCGGCCTGCTGCGGGTCGGTGGCGTTGCTGATATCAAACAACGACAGTTGGGTGCCTGCCCAGTCGAGCCCGGTACCGTCTTCGTTGGCGGGACCGAATCCAATCGTCAACAGGTGGTCGCGGGAAAGCGGGTGGATGTACGTGGAGACGCCGGGCACCTTGAGTTCGCCCAAAATGGTAGGATTGGTTTCGTCCGCAACATCGATGACCCAGAGCGGGTCAATTTGCTCAAAGGTCACAATGTAGGCACGATCGCCGTCAAAGCGAGCGCTCCAAATACGTTCACCGGGAGCGATGCCGTCCACTTTTCCAGCTTCAACAAGCACCTGTTGGTCGGTTTCAACATCGACGGAACGAACGAGCGTCACCAGTTGAGAGGACATGGGTTCGGGGTCTTCCATCCACCATCGCGCCCACTGGCCGACGGTGGTGGCGACCCGAAGCACACCTTCGTGTTCGGAGATTGAAAATTGATTCAGGACGGTTCCGTCTATACGGCCTGAGCCGGTGTAGAGCGTAGCATCCGGCGCACTGATGTCAAAGGTGTGGAGGTTGGTCATCTCGTCCATGCCGTCGTTGCCCCAGAACCACCAGCCAGAGAAGGAGGATTCCGCCAACACCAGGACATCGGCTGAAGCGTAGACCTGCGGGTAGGTGCCGACGATGTGGTCCACTTCATAATCAAAGGAAGAAGATGCCAGGTCAAGGGAGAAGATACTGGAGATGCCCCGGTCAATGTTGTCCTCCGGCGCCACGAATTCCCGGCACGCATTGTCGCTCATGGTGTGAAGAACCACCTCGCCGTTGCTGTATTCGTAGACTCGTGGAATCAAATCCTCGAGTGTTAAACGCTCCAAGACCTCGCTGTTGCGTTGCATCTGCTGGAAAGCAAGTTTCTCTCTGATTTCCAAGCGAAGCGGGTCGTCGTATTCGAGGTTCCAATATCCCGAAGGGAAATTCAGCCAGGAAGACACCCCCGGCACGTTCATCCAGGCGTGCGTGACGGTGCGAACGGTGCCGTTGACCTCTCGAGCCGTGATGTAGGAGCCTTCGATGAAGAGTTCTCGATCAACCTCTGGCTGACTTCGATTGGTGATGTCAATGACCGTGAATTTCGTCAGGCTGTTGCTGCGCCACATGTTGTATTCGTCGTCCCAACCCATGGCGTCGGCCACCGGGTGGTTGTTCGAGATGCCCCACGAATCCAAGTTCGAAATCACCACGAGTTGGTCGCCGTCCAGCATCATGGCCACGGGCGTACCGTCCGAGAAGGTCATGGTTGAGGTGGCTTCAATGGTCCCAAATTCAGGAACGCCAAAGACGTGCAGGTGCTTCCCCTGAAGGTAATAGATATGGTAGCCGTCGGTTTTGACAAAATCGGCCTCGTCGACGCCGGCCTCCTGGTTGTTCGTGCCGGAGAAGTCCTCGCCTTCCACGCGGGTTGGTTCGGACGTTCGCGTTTGTGGTGTGCCGCCCCCATCGGCTGCGGCGCTGTCTTCCACGGCCATTCCGGCGTCCTCAGCCCACATGAAACCGTTGTAGGAATACTGTTCAGCCACCGCCTGCAGTAGTTCAACACGGTACTGCTCCTCAATGGACCGCTTGAGGGCGATTTCCAGTTCATCGCAATCATCGTAGGCAAACAGTTGGGGACTTGCCACGGTTCGAGCGGTGATGGTGGACCAGTCGTCGGGAAGCACCACGTCGGGGACGTCCACGTCCGGATCGACGTTCAAACAACCCGACAAGAGCATGGTCAGCACAAGGGCAACGGCCGTGATGCGTTTCTTGTCCATGGTCGAAAGGGGAAACCGGTCCGTTATGAAAACCATGGTCGGGCGTGTGCCCGATGCTCATGTTGTCGTTGATGGTTCAGACGGGCAACATGCCTTGTTGGTAGGCGTAACCGAGCCCGCCGGCCACAGCGGCGATGATCACCAAAACAACCAGTCGCCTCTTGCCTTTCTTCGGCTTGTCCGTCGATTCAACCGCTACCACGGGAAGCGCATCCAGTGCGGGCAACTCGGCAAGCGGGGGAAGTTGGCCCGGCAAGGGCAAGGGGAGCGGTGCAACCATCGGACCCGTGTCCTCCTCAACGCTCACGCGATCGGGGTACAGTTCATCGAGGTCTGCAAGTCCGGGTGCGTCGGGAATGGTACCGAGGATCGTGGACCATGCGTCTTCGAGACTTCCGCCGGAAATCGGCTTTTGCAACCATGCCACGGCGCCGGCCGAATAGGCGGCGTTTCGGGCGACGTCGGCCATGCGTGCAGGGGCAACAAAGACGATGCGGCTTTCGCCGCCGTGTTCACGCATCTCCAGCGCAGCGAGGTGGCCGTCAAGCGACGGAATGTCAAGGGAGAGCACCACCAGTTCAGGATCGAGACGGATGTACTCGTCCACGGCCTGGTCGCCGTCTTCGCACAGCTCGACGTTGAAGTTTCGCGTCTTGAAGAGGTTTGACAGACGCAAGGACGACATGGGGTTGTTGTCAACAATCAGCACCGTTGGCGCTGCTGCATCGTCAACTTCGGTGACCAATCCCATGCCTACCGGTCCTACGCAACAGGCGCCGACTCATCAAACAACCGCTATTCTTCTTCTCCTTTCACCGGAGTTGAAAGGTCTTCAACGGGCCCGTCCTGAGGCTGAGAGAAGGTTTCACGAATCACGTCGCTTTGTGCTTCCTCCTCGTCTCGTTTTCGCTTGCGTTGTGGCGCCTGCGTGAATTGCATCTGGAGTTCGCTGATGACGGCACGAAGCATCTGCGTTTCCTGCGAGCTCAGGTTTCCCTCGGTTTTCCGCTGAAACATCCGGAGCACTTCAATGCCTTCGCGCGCCTCGCCCATGTTGTAGTGGTAGGTGCCGGACTGGTCGGGCAAATAGCCCATCTGGAGTAACGTTGAGCGCTGAAGCATCTGAATCATTTGGAAAAACCGAGCGCTGTCTTCGTCAGCAAACATCTCCGTCATGGAGAGTCATCGGCAGAGGAGGTTTTTCTTCCCTGCGCCCTCATTCAAACAGCTGGTCGAGCAACCAGTCCGGGTTGAACTGCATCAAATCGTCATAGCCTTGGCCGACACCGGCAAACACGATCGGTCGGCCGGTGGCGTAGGCGATGGAAAGCCCTGCACCGCCCTTCGCATCGGTGTCCATTTTGGTCAGCACCGCTCCGTCAAACCGCATGATTTCCTGGAACATTTTTGCCTGTTCAACCGCATCGTTACCTGCCAAGGAGTCGCCGACAAAGAGGGTAAGGTGCGGGTTCGTGACTTTTCGGACCTTGTTGAGTTCGTTCATCAAGTTGGTCTTGTTCTGCATGCGTCCGGCGGTATCGACGAGAACGACGTCAATGCCCTTGGCTTTCGCAGAATCGATGGCATCACGAGCGATGGCGGCGGAGTCGCCTCCTCGCTGGCTGGAAATGCACCGAATGCCCAAACGCTCGCAATGCGATTCCAGTTGCTGGATGGCGCCCGCACGGAACGTGTCGCCTGCGGCGGCGATGACGCTGCGACCGTTGTTGAGCAAACGCTGGGCAATCTTGGCGGCCGTGGTGGTCTTGCCGGTGCCGTTCACGCCCACGAGCATGATCACGACGGGAAGGTCGCCTGCTTCGATGAAACCGTCCACCGTGGCGTCAAAGTCCCAATACCCCGCTTGGAGCAATGCATGAAGGGCACGCTTGAGGGCCGCCTCCAGTACTTTGGCGAGTTCAGCACCCCGACGGAGGCGAGCGCCGACCAGTGCGTTTCGAAGGCTGTCAATGATGGCGCTGGATGCCTGTGAGGAAATATCGGATTCAAGCAACACCCACTCCAATTCTTCAAGCAGGTTGTCCAACGCTTCACCGGGTTTGATCACCCGGCCGCCTTCGGATACCACACCGCCGCCAAGGTCGACATCGATGGACTGACCGCCCTCCATCTGTATCTCGGCTTTCTTGCTCGAGCCCTTGGGCGCTTGTGCAACTTGAA